>DASSME010000443.1:0-19273 GCA_035689035.1 Longimicrobium sp.
CACCGGCGGCGTCAGGTGGAAGGCGGGGCGAACGCGGACGCAGGCGCCGATGACCGCGCCGGCGCAGAGCTGCTCGGCATGCGCCGCCTCGAGCACGTGCAGCAGGCCGGCGGCCAGGTCCGTGCCCCAGTCTGCGGCCTGCGCGGGGCCCGCCGCCCGCAGCCAGCGCTCGGCGGGGTTCCCCAGCGGGGCGGCGGTGGCCAAGTACGCGGCGCGCGCGCCGCGGCGCGCCAGGTCCACGCTGCCACGATGCGCCACCGCCGCCACGCTCCCGGGCAGCTGCGCGGACAGCCGGGCGAGGAACCCGGCCTCGGCGTCGAAGACGGCGTCGGGAACGGGGGCCGAGGCCGTGTCGGCCGCGGTGCGCAGCCACACGGGCCCGGGTCCCAGCTCGAGGACCTCGGCCACCCAGCAGTCGACGTCGCGTGACCGGTACACGGCGGCCGGCGGCTTCAGGCGGGGGTCGCGGTCCAGGTACACGGCGGGATCGCCCGGCGCCGGCCTGCGCCACGCACGGAAGAGCGGCCAATCCCCCTGCGGGCGGGGGTGCGCGTCCGGCGGCTCGGCGAGCCGCGACACCCCGCCGTGCCTGCGCAGCGACCCCACGAACACGGCCTCGGGGTGCGGGTCGCCCTCCTCGCCGCGCCCGCCGCGCACCTGCCGCAGCTCCAAGACGGCGGCTTCGCTCGTGGCCCACCAGTAGGGGTGGGCCACGTCGCCCGCCTCGTGGAAGAAGCGGAGCACGTCGGCCAGCCCGGCCGGCTCGAGCGCCGGCATCGAGTCGGGCATCGCCACCTCCATCCGCCCCACGCCGCCCTCCTCCACCCGGACCCGCAGCGCCGTGGCGGGCGAGCGCCGGACCACCACCGCGCCCGGGCCGGCCCGCTCGTCGAGCAGCGTCGCGTACAGCGTCGCGGACGGGCGCTCCGCGCCGGCGGCGGGGGCCGGGGCCGTGTCGTCGCGCCCCCCGGCGCCGCCCCGGGTGGCGGCCTTCGCCCCGTCGGCGCGGGCGTAGGCTTCGGCCAGGGCGGCGCGGTAGCACGCCGTCTCCTCGGCCGAGAGCGGCTCCCCGGGCGAAAGCGCCATCCACTGGCCGGCAAGGTCGCGGACCAGGATCTCCCATTCGGAGCGGTCGGGGGCGGGGAGCGCCGCCAGGTGCGCCCCGCTCGCGCGGCGCGTCGCTTCGGCGGCGCGGCCCAGCGCGGTCTTCCGGTCGGCCGCGCCGATCGAGCGCAGGGCCAGGTAACGCCCCTCCGACACCCCCAGCCAGGCGCCGCTGCCGTCGGCGTCTTCCCGCGCCAGCCCGGACTCGACCTCGGCCTCCCACCGCGCCATCTCCTGCTCCAGCCGGTCGATGCGCCCGGAGAGCGCGCGCACGTCGTCCGCGGTGTCGCCGTCGTAGACCTCGCCCGGGTCGAGCGCCAGCACCCGGGTCCACCGTCGCCAGCCACCGGGAAAGTCCAGGGCCCACCGGGCCTGGAGCGCGGCCAGGCGGGCGGCGGCCCGGTCCTGCCCTTCGGCCACGTCCAGCACCTCGCGGGCGGCGGCCGAGAAGGCGGCCAGGTCGCGCGCGAAGGTGCCGAGCGGGCCCTGGTCCAGCTCCCAGGGCAGCGGCTGGGCGCGCGCGGCACGGAACAGGGCGGAGCCGGTCCCCTCCACCAGCCGCGGCGCGGTGCGGGCGATGCGCCCGGCCCGCTGCCGCAGGGCGAGCCCCTTCCACGCCTGCCCGGCCACGCGCATCCACAGCACGCGGGCCTCGCTTTCCCACGCGGCCGCCCGCTCCCACGCCGGCCCGACGCGTTCGCGGACCGCGATCACCGCGTCGGAGAGGGTTTCGGGCCCCAGGGCGGCGGGGCGGGGGATCGGTCTCATGGGGCGGGGCGCGGACGCGCGCGGCACCCCGGCCGCATCTGCGAGGTGTCGCCGATCCGCGAGTGGAGGAGGATCTCCACCCGGCGATCGGGCGCCAGGGGGTCTTCGCCGGGAGCCGCAGCGGCGCCGGGGGTGCTCCGATCCCGCGGGTAGTATTCGCCCCGTCCCGACGAGATGATCTGGCACGGGTCGAACCCTAGCGAGTCGACTAGGAACTGCGCGACCGCCGCTGCGCGGGCGGACGACAGCTCCCAGTTGGTCCGCGCGGGCGACTCTCCTCGCCGGGCATGATACTGCGTGCTGTCGGCGTGGCCGATCACCTCGACCTCGTGGATCAGGTCCTTGAACATGGGGCCGTGCACCAGTCCCCCGATGGTGCGCAGCCGGTTGCGTCCCTCCTCCTTCATCTCGCTCAGGCTGGCGTGGCTGCGCGGGAAGGAGACGTTTTCCTCCAGGACGATCAGCACGTCGAGCCCCTGCCGGCTGACCGTGAACCGCCCGGTGTCGCGAGCCATGCCCTGCAGCGTGCTGTACAGCGAGTCCACCTGCGTGCGCACGACGCGGTCGTCGGCTTCCAGGCGCAGGTAGCGCGTGGCGAGCACGGCGAAGAACACCAGCAGCACCAGCGAGGTGGCCGCGAACAGGTCCACGAACGCGGGCCAGGGCCCCGCCTGCGGGCTCTCCTCCCAGCCCTCGTCGTGGAGGGTCTCCGTCACGGTTCTCGCTCCACGGCAACGTTGTCGGCTCCGGCGCTTTCCGCATCATCCTCAGACTCCGTCCCGACCGTCGCCTCTCCCGCCGCATCCGAGGGCTCCTGCGCCTCCTCCGGCGGTGCGCCCCCCGTCTCGCTCGCGACCGCGTCCGGCGCGGCCGCGGGCTCTCCGGAGTCCGACGAGGGCGGGGGAGGCTCGCTCTCCTCAACGGGCCCGGCCGGAGCGGGCGACGGCTCTTCCGGTACGCCCGGGTGGCTGGAGACGGGATCGGCATCGCCGGGGTCGTCCACCTGCGCCGAGCCGTCGGCGGATGGCACGGCCGCCGCTTCGGCATCGGCCGTGGACCCGGCGGGATCGGGCGACGACTCCTCCGGCACGCCCGGGTGGCTGGAGACGGGACCGGCATCGCCGGGGTCGTCCGCCACTTCGGCATTGGCCGCGGGCTCGGTGGGAGCGGGCTCTGGAGGGGCGGGCGCGCTCGAGCGGATGTCCGCGACGTCGCGATCTTCCGCGTGCGCGGGCTCGCCCACCTCGATCGAACCGGCTTCCGCCACGGGCTCCACGCCGGGCTCCGCGTGGGCGGAGGGCGGAACGAAGCCGGCCGCGCCGCCGCCGTCGTCCGCGTGGCGGTCGAAGCCGCTCGCTCGCCGCGTCGCGTCGCCGGACGGCGGGGCATGCGGCGCCTCGTCCCCGCCTTGCGTGGCAGGATGGCTCGGCCTCCATGGGTCCGGGTCGAACGAGGGCTCGCCGCCTGGCCACCCGTGCGACGGACCGGGCGCCGTGCGAGGAGCGGCGGGATCCGGGGCGCGAACGCCGGGTGTTCCGGTGACTCCCGCCGTGCCCCACGCTTCGCGCTCCGCGGTGCGGCGCGGCGGATCGGCGAAATCCGTCGCCCGCCTCCACGGGTCGTACGATGCGGCGAACGAATCCCCGGGATCGTGCGCCTCGCGGCGGAAGAGGCGTCTCCAGAGCGGCTGGCTCATCCGCCGCTCCATCGCGCCGATGCGGTTCGAGAGCTGCCGGAGCGCGGCCGAGAGCTGGCCGGCGGGAACGTCCAGCCGCTCCACCAGCACCGAAATGCGCTCGAGCGTGCGGGTGAGGTCGTCCACCCCGCCCCCGGTCCCCTCCGCGCGCGCGCGGCGGAAGGCTTCGAGCACGCCCGCTTGCGTCCCGGACGGGACCCGGTCGACCGCGCCGCGCAGGGTATCGACCGAGGCGCGAAGCTCGTGCACCGGCGGGGTGATGCGCGCGGAGAGCAGCTCCACCAGCTCGGTCTCGACCCGGTGCAGCGTTTCCCGCTGGTGCGCGTCGGCGTCGGCCAGCGCGGCGGCGTGCCGTTCGCGCAAGGTGACGAGGGCGCTGCGTTCGCGCTCCGCCGCCTCCTGCCGCGCCCGGCCGGCGGCCGCCTCGGCCGCGGCGAGAGCCGTGACCAGCGCCGTCACGTTCCCGATCAGCGCCTGCACGTCGCCCCGGGCGCCCTCCAGGTCTTCGCGGATCCCCGACGAGACCCCGGCGGCGGCGTTCACCGAGATCTGCATCTCGGAGAGCGCGCGCAGCAGGTCGCGGGTCATCCCGCTCACGTGCTCGCCGTGCGCGTCGCTCACCCGGTGGAGGATCTCCACCACCTCGCCGATCCGCACCACGGTGGCGCCGAAGTCCCGGTTGCGGCTGGCGAGCGCGTCGGCGATGGTGGCGTACTGGGCGGCGTTGGTCCCCACCGCCCTCACCACGTCTTCGACCAGGGCCTCGAGGCCGCTCACCTGCTGGCGGGTGTCGTCGAGCAGCGTCTCGCGCTCCTGCTGCAGCGCGCGCCGGAGCAGCCGCGCCGTGCGGCGGGACGACAGCTCGACCTCGTCCTTCAGGTCGCGCATGGCGTCGGTGAGCCCCGCCAGCGAGGTCAGGCTCCGCGTGGCCTCCTGGAGCTGCCGCACCAGGTCGCCGTCGGTGTCGCGGGCGGCCCTGCGCTCCAGCGCGGGATACACGTGCCGCACCGAGGCCAGCTCCAGGCGGGCCAGCATGGCCCGCCGCCCCGCGCCCACCCCGTAGGCCGCCAGCCCCAGCGCAATGGAGCCCAGCAGCGCCCCCAGGTTCGAGCCGAACGCGTCGCCCACCGCAGAGAGCGCCGCGGTGAGCGTCGCGGAGCTCAGCGAGCCGGGGCCGGTGCTGCTGCCCAGCGTGCGCACCAGCTCCGGCAGCGCCTCGCGCACGCCCAGGAAGGTGCCCAGCACGGTCAGCAGCAGCAGGAACTGCGAAGTGAACCGCGCCACCCCGCCCAGCGGGGCGGTGTAGATCGACGCGATGCCGCGCAGCTCCGCGGGCGTGGGAACACGGCCGCCGGGGCGGGCCAGGTCCACCTGCCGCGCCAGGTCGCCGGCAAGGGTGCGGGCGCCCAGCCGGGGGGCGCGCGAAACCAGCTCGGAGAGCGGGTCCTTGGCGGGCTCGGCAACGAGCAGGAACTGGATCGCGCGCTCGTCGCGCCAGAGGCGCGGCACGTCGGCCCCCAGGCTCCACACGAACCCGAGCACCGTGATCGCGATGCTCCCGACCGCGAGCCGGAACAGGAGCGGGCTCTCCGGCCTGATCAGCCCCGCGTTCCACAGGCTCACGATGACGATGGCGTACAGCACCAGCCCCACGACGCAGGCGGCCACCGCGACCTGGTCGCCGCGGCGCGGCGGGGGAAGCCGCAGGGCGTCGGCGCGCCGACGGGGGGAGGCGGCGGGTCTGGCGGGGGGAGCTGCGGTGCTGCTCATGGAATCGCGAGGTCCGCCGGTTCAGGTGCCAACGTAGCGGAGCTGTCCCTTTTCCAGAACGCGGCCGCGACTGCTCCCTTCACTCCAGTCCACCCGCGCGGGGCGGACCGTTTCGTACCGGCCACTGTCGATCAGGTCCACGTCGAAGGCGATCTGGAGACGGCGGCTGTCGAGGCTGAAGAGGAAGCTGGTCAGGATGTATCCGTCTGCTTGCGCTTCGCCCGGGCGCCACACGATCTCGGCCATCGGCTTGCTGACGTGCTCCCGGTAGGGTACGAAGATGCCCTCTTCGTTCAGCAGGACGGGCAGCCGCTCCCGCGCGTCGCGGTCGCGTGCGTGGCGGGGGAGGTCGCGGGTGTCCGAGTCGTGTAGAACCATGTCGGGCCGCGGGTCGTGCAGCACCATGCCGTGCCGCGCGTCGTCGGTGCGATCGTCCCGGTAAGACGTGGGCGAGGGTCGGCCGTCGGGAGGGCGGGGACGGGGCAGCCGCTCCTCGAGCAGCACGCCGAGGTCGCGCGAGATCGAGCGGAGCGTCGACGCGGCCGACGCCTCGAATTGCCGGACCCGGTCCTCCAGGGTGTCGAGGCGCTCGCCGACGTCCTGGGCTTGCCGCTGTGTGTCGAGCTCCGCCCGCCTCGCCTGGCCCCGGGTCGGCGTTGCGGGCTCGTACGTGGACGGCGGCGCCGGCCGTGAGCTTCGCCGCCACTCGCGCAGGCGCGGCAGGCCGAGCCCCCCGACCAGTGCGCCGAGCAGGAACATGAGCGTGCCGAAGATGCCTCGCGCGCGCAGGTCGCGCCGGAGGTCCGCCAGCGCCCTGGAGAGGCCGTCCGTCCGCCGTTGAACCGCCCTGACGTGGCCGTCCACGGAATCGACCCGGTCCGAGACCTGGTCGAGCTTCGCCCTGAGCGTCCTCGCCGCCGCGCGCGCGCTGTCCGACTTCGCGCTGGAATCCGCCGGGGCAGCGGCGGCCGCATCCTCGCTCGTGTCGGCGTGTGCCGGCGCGGCGGAATCAGGGGGCGACGCGGTGTCCAGATTCCCCGGGTCGGGCCGGTCGCTGGCCCTGCCGCACGCGGCCTGGCCGAGCGACAGGAGGAAGACGGCCGCGAGCGTCGCCGGAAGGCGGAACCCCGTCCGGGCGCCATGGCGGTCAGCGGCGGCCATCCTGCGGCTCCGGGAAGAGTGCCTCCTGCAGGTGCCGAAGGGTGGCCGCCACCTCGATGGCGAACACCGACGGGGTCAGCCGTGCGTCTCCCCACAGCCGCCGCTCCAGCTCTTCGCGCACCCTGGGGATGTAGAAGCTGCGGTCGCACTCGCGCAGGATGGCGGCCATGCGGTCGCGCACGCCGGGCCACTCGCGGTGCGGGGCGTCGGGTCGGCCCAGGGCCTCCAGCAGCGTGGTGTGGAACCGCCGGATCATCGAGCCCTCGAACTCGTCCGCCGCTCTCCCACCCTCCGGCGGTGGGGAAGATGCGGCATCCGCTGTCGCAGCGTAGGAGAACAGCGTTCCCGACGGGCCGCTCACCGTGACCTCCTGCTCGGGCCGGATCCCCTGGCTGTGCCCCGGGAAACGGGAGAACTCGCCCACGGGGTGGTGCTTGCGGATGGACCCGGGCGCGTCATCGGTCGCGGCCCGGGTGCCGTGCGTCTGGCCGTCGGCGCCGCGCAGCAGGTGGCCCGCCTCGGTGGAGAGCAGGCCCAGCGCGACTTCCTGCTTGGGCGCGGGGCTGACGATCACCTCGAACCGTGCGCCTAGGTCGGCTTCCAGGCTGGCCTCGAACAGGTCGCGGAAGAGCGGGATGAAGAACTCCTGCGCGGGGCGCGAGCCGGCGAACCGCCGGAAGCCCGAGAGCCATTCGAGGTACCGCGAGCCGTTGCCGCCGAACATCACCCGGCTGGGCGGTTCGTACTGCCCGCCCGCCGCGCGGTCGGCGCGTACCAGCACGCCCAGGTGGAAGAACACCGCGCCGAACAGGTAGACGATCACCGCCTGGGCCGAGCGGAACCAGGGCTCCTCCATCAGCTCGGTGCGGTGCTCCTGGAACCAGGGGTGCCGCACCAGGTAGCCGAACTTGCCGTGCGACGTGGCGTATTCGTTGAGCGCGGTGGTGATGTCGGTGAGAAGCTGGCTGGACTCGCGGCCAATCCGCTCCAGCACCCAGCGCTCCAGGTACCGGTAGAACGGGTTGACCCCGGGACGGCCGTCGTCGTCGGGGAGGGCGCCCACCAGGTCCCGGCCGCCCAGCAGGATCGAGTTGCGGAACTGGCCGTGGCCGTTGGCGTAGCTCGCGATGTCGGTGGTTCCCCCGCCCAGGTCCACGGCGATCGCCAGCGCCTCGTCGTGCACCGTGAACTCGCGCAGCTGCTTGAAGTACCAGAGCGCCGACGTGCTTTCGTCGGGGAGCCGGTCGGCTTCCTCGATCACGCGCAGAATGGCCTTCCGCGCGCCGCCATCCTGACCTTCGGCCAGAGGAATCGAGCCCAGCCGCTGGTCGGCGAACCAGCGCAGCACGTTGCGCCACCGCTGGATGAACTGTTCCGATTCTTCGGTCGTGAAGGCGGAGGGGTACGACCAGCGCAGGGTCAGGTCATCGACGCGGGCGCCCGAGCGCACCGCCTCGGCGTAGATGAGCACCAGGAGCTGCTTGAGGAACTGCTCGGTCAGGAGATTGTGCTCCACCATCGCCAGCCCGCCGCCCCACTTCAGGTCGCCTTCCAGCCGGTTCAGCTGGCCATGCGCCAGGTCCCCCCTGAAGGGAATGTTGGCAGTGGCCGCGGGGATCCTGAACAGCTCCTCGTTCTCCCGGTCCAGCGCCTTGGTGGTCCGCTCGATGTGCGTGGGGAAAGGTGCGTCCGGCAGCGAATCCGGATAGAAGAAGGTGTCGGCGATGCGCAGCGCGTCCGCCCGGCCCGCTCCCCCGACGACCGCCGGTGCCCGCATCAGGTCGCGCCGCGTGGCGCTCGCCCGCCCGGTGAGGCTGAGCAGCTCGACCGGTGTTTCCGGTCCCTTGCGGACGGCGACGGAGGTGTTCGACGTGCCCAGGTCCACGGCGACCGTCCACGGAGCCGCGGCCGGGCGGGCCCGGAGCTCGAGCTTGGGGAGCACCACCCCTTCGCCGATGAACTCCTCGGAGCCGGGATGCCTCCGGAGGCGCACGCGGAGGTAGCCCGGTGCCTGGTCCAGCGCGTAGAACGCGGCGTTCTGGTCGCGCACGAACCTGCGCAGCGGCGGGTTGCCGTATGCCCCGGCCACCGCGACCTCGGCGTCTCCCATCCCCACGCGCAGGTCGAACTCGTCGGCCCCCCGCCCGAACGCCAGGTGGAAGACGCTGTAGACTGACCACTCGAAGGCCTGCGGCGTTTCGGGAACGAAGTCGGGCCAGACGCTCAGGTAGAACTCGGCGGTCGCCACGTTCTCGCCGCGCGTGTACACCCGGGTGAAGGTGCGCTCGCCCCCCTCGACGGGGAGCGTCAGCCGCGCCTCGATGCGCATCCCCTCCGGGTCCATCGTCATGCGCAGCTGGCGCACCGCGTCTTCGGGGGAGAAGTGCTCGAAGTAGCGCGCCGACAGCGGCAGCAGGATCTGCCCGGGGCGGCGCCACTCCACCTGCGACGACATCCCCTCGTAGATCTCGCGGCCCAGCACCGAGCCCAGGTCGAGCTCCGCCCGCTCCAGGATCAGCAGGTTGTCGACCAGGAAGTCGCGCCCGGGGTCCACCCACGGCTGGCGCCAGGCCGTCCCGGGGAGCCGTCCCCGGTCCTCGGCTTCCAGCACGCGCGTGCCCTGGCTGGGCGTGAGCCACGGGAAGTACTCGCGCTCGCTCTCCAGCACCTGGTCGTTCAGCACCAGCGGGCGCGCGGAGCCCCGCGACGCCTTCAGCGAGCCGCGCCCCGTCCAGGTGAGCGCCCGGAGCCGCCCCACCGGAACTCCGGGGATCGGCTGCAGCGCGCTGGTCTCGTCCAGGTTCTCGAGCGAGAACGCCCTGCGTCCGTCCGGCACCTCCTGCAGCTGCCGCTGGAGCACCGCCACCAGCCGCTGCAGCTCGGGGTGGCGGCTGGTGTGCCGCTCCAGCAGCGGGAGCAGCCGCCCGGCCACGAACCCCGCCAGCTCGGGGGGGCGCGCCGCGAGCGGCCGGGGCCGCTCGCGCGCGCCGAAGTACCCGGGGATGGCGGCGGTCTGGTCTTCGGGGGTGAAGAAGAGGGTGTAGGGCGAGGTGGCGAACAGAAGGCGCCGGCGCCCGTCGGTGACGATGGTGATGCGGTCCAGCTGGCCATCCTCTTCGCGCGGGGCCTGGTCGCGCACGGCGGTGAGGAAGCGGCCGATCCCGTCCTCGTGCTCGCGCCTGGCGAGGGTGGCCAGCGCGCCCAGGTCCAGCACGTGGCGCTGCAGGGTCACCCCGTCCATGTGCCCCTCGAACAGCAGCAGCTCCAGCGCGTCCAGGATGTCCTGGATGGCGTCGCCGCTGAACGGGTGCGCGTCGGTGGCCTGGCGGCTCTGCGGCGCGTCGCGCACGGCGTCGCGGAAGAGCTCCAGCCGCGCCCAAGGCGTCGGCACCGACGAGACCCCCGCTCCCAGCGACGGGTTGTCTTCCGGAAAGTGGACGTTCTCCAGCTCGCCCGGCGTGTTCAGCCGCACCCACTCGCCGGTGCCCGCCGACTCGCCGATGCTGGCGTTCTTGAGCGGGTGCAGGAGCGCGCGGCGCGCGTCCCCGCCGGCTGGCAGGTCGGCGGTGGTCTGAGGATCGCTCACGACGTACCCCGGGTGTTGTCACGCACGTAATCGACGGACGCGGCGTGCAGGTAATGGAGGAACCCCGCGATCCCGCGCGGGTCGCGGTCGCGGACCCGGTTGAACCAGCGGAAGAAGTCTACGTTCTGCCGCAGCGCCACGGCCTCTCCCAGGCCGGGAAGCGTCGCGTCGACCGCGGGGAGGGTGAAGGCGGGCTCCGGGTCCGAGAAGGGATAGCGGGCGGGGGTGGAGGCGCGCGTCCCGCCGCCGTCGCCGAAGCGCACCAGCGCCATGCGGGTCTGCTGCGCCGTGGGCGCGTTCTGCAGGGCGAACAGGTACCCCCAGAGCTCGGCGAAGTAGGCGCCCAGCGTGTTCAGCGCCTCGCGGTGCTCGCGCACGAAGCCCGCGCCCAGCTCCACGTGGCCCGGCCAGGGGAGGGTGTTCAGCTCGCGGATCAGCGCCCGCTCGGCCACGTCGTCGCGGGTGGCGCCGAAGTACTGGAGGAAGAAGTTCGAGGCCACCAGCAGCGATTGCAGCTCCAGGCGCGCCCTCCCTTCCAGCGGCACGTCGCTCCAGCCCGGCGCGAGCCCGGTGACCCGCGTGTACTGGAACACCGGCTCCTCGACGGCCGCGGGGCGCTTCGCGGCAAAGTGCAGCGCGGCCAGCGCGGCGTACAGCTCCACGGCGTGCGGGTCGTTGCGCTGCTCCTTGCCGCCGGCGGAGTAGAGGCGGCGCTGGTGCGGGAGCGAGCGCGAGTCGCCGATCACGTAGATCGAGCCGTACCCGGTGCGCCCGCGCACGTACGTGGGGAGCGCCGCGCGCGTGTTGCGCAGGAAGCTCGAGCTGTCGGGGTGCAGCCGCCCCCGGGTGGTGGCGTCGTTCGGTGCCGGGCGCAGCGAGAAGTACGGCGTGACCAGCGCGGCGCCCATGCGCGCGCGGAACCCCGCCTGGCGCTGCTTCCAGGCACCGTCGGGCTCGCTCTCGTCACGCTCGGGATGGAGCAGGTTGGCGATCACGGGTAGCCCGGCGGCCCCGGTCCCGCCGAAGATCGAGCCGGTGGCGAAGAAGGCCTTGGCGGTGTCGCCCTCGGCTCCCTTGCGGATGTCGGCCATCAGCGCCGCATCCTTCAGCCCGTTGAGCAGGATGGAGCCGATGGCCGGGTTGCCGCGGAAGCCCTCGCGCAGCGCCTCGCCCTGCTGCTGCTCGCTGTACAGCAGGTCGAAGAGGAGCCGCACGTCGGCGAGCGACCCCGCCATGCGCGTCTCCGTCACGTACGCGGCCAAGGTGGTGTTGCCCCCGTCGGCGCCCGGGTTCTCCTTGCCGATGGGGGACCAGTGGACCAGCTCCTGGCGGACGGGGTGGATGTCGGTGCGGAAGAACCCCTGCGCGGGCCGGCCGAACGCCTCGCGCACGCGCTGGTACTGCTTGACGATCTCCAGCGCGCGCTCCACCGACGGGCTGGCGCCGTCGGCGTCGATCATCACCACCCGCAGCGACGGCGGGCCGAGGCCGGCGGCGCACAGGTGCACCAGCGGCTCCACCGAGAGGGCGCCGGTCCCGCCGATGGCGAAGTAGTAGAGGGCGGTCGTCTCGCTCATAGCGGCTACCCCTGCCGCCGCGGGAGAAGGGCCGGGACGGGCACCCGGTGGTTGTCGTACCAGCGTCCCAGCCGCAGTACCCGTCCCAGCAGGTTGCTGAGCAGCCAGCTCAGCAGCAGGTAGAAGAGGGCGCCGTGGAGGGCGGCCAGCAGCGTCCGCAGCGCGACCCACTGCAGGGGCACGCGGGCCAGCCCCTCGCCGCCCTCGCACCCCGTGGTGGCGACGGGGAAGGCGAGCAGGATGGCCGCCGCCACCGCCGCGCAGACCCCGGCCGCCGCGAGCAGCCAGACGCTCCAGCGGCGAACGAAGGGCCATCCCACGCGCCGGGTGCCGGCGTACGCCAGCACCACCGTGACCAGCGCCAGCACGACGCTGCTCGCGAACACGAACAGGAAGAGCGTCTGCCACCCCTCGGTGCGGAGGGCGGCGTCGGCGGCCTGCAGGCCGCCACTGGCGAGGGGCGGACAGCGGTCCGGGCCGACGGTGATCTCGGCCGGGACGAAGGGCCAGTTGATCCAGACGGGGACGGCGAGAGCGAGCACCGGGGCAACTCCTTTCGTATGAACGGACGACTTCTCGAAGCGCTGCGCCGGCACGCCGGAAGACCGGACCTGCGACGGGCTACCCGGGTGGCCGGGAGGGCCGTGGAAGGGTTCAGTACACGGTCACGAACGCGCCGCCCAGCACCGACGGGCGGGGCTGCAACTGCGTGAAGAGCGCCGTGAGCCCGTAGGTCCGTACCGGCTCCCCCTGCCTGACGGCCTCGTACTCGCGCACCCAGCGCGGCATTCCCGTGCTGGAGATGAGAATGCGGTAGAGCGTGGGCGAGATCCCGGCGTAGCTGCGCACCTTCAGCGGAAGGGAAAGCTCGGCTCCGGCGCCCGGGGTGAGCGCCCCGGGCTGCACCCAGTCGTCGGCCACGTCACCTGCGTCGGTCCAGTCGGCCTCTTCCCGGCGCAGGACCGAGCGCTCCAGCCGCCAGGTCAGGCTGTCGTCCAGCGCGAAGCGAACCGTGCTCTCGTCGGCGTGCAGGGTGAGCTTCACCTCCGCCGCCGTGGGCTGGTTCTTCACCCCCTGCGCGCGGAAGCCCAGCACGAAGGGCCGGGCCTGCACCACCCCGACCGAGCCGCTCCCCTGCCGCGCCCCCGTGGTGGTGTGCTCAATGCGCAGCGCGCTGTCCGCCGGGGTGGGGTACGCGTACAGCCGGTCCGAGACCGCGTCCAGGATCGCGAGCGTCCGCTCCGCGGCGGCCGCGGGAATGAACGCGAAGACGTATAGGGGGCAGCGCCCGTCGGCCTCGGGGGACTCCTGCCAGCATCCCGCCCGGTCGCTGCGCACCGGACGGAACGGCGCCATGCTGGCCGAGATGGCGAAGATGCCCTTTCCCGAAGCGGTCCACCACGACGCCACCTCACCCATCCGCTGGTACTGCGCGACCGCCGCCTCGCCGTTCCCGCGGCGGCCGTCCGTCACCACCAGGTGCACCCGTGCCTGCTGGCTGTCGGTACGCACCAGGGCGAGCGCCTGCTCGGTCTCCGTGTTGTTCTCGTTGTAGAAGGCCTGGCTGAACAGGTGCTCCAGCACTTCCGCCTGCGAGAGCGCGGGGAGCGCGGCGGCGCGGTCGCCGAAGCCGATCAGGGAGGTTCGCTCGCCGCCCACGGCCAGCAGCCGCGTGAGCAGGGTGCGCAGGTTCGCGCCGGACGCATGCACCGTCTGCACCGAGTCGGCGCTCGCCGCGTCCAGGTATCCGTTCATGCTCCCCGAACGGTCGATGTAGAGCACGACGTCGGTCTCCGACTGAGGCCCCAGGGGGTGGGGGGGAGCGACGGGTTTCACCGCCGCGTTCACGCATTCTCGAACGCTCTGGATCTGAGGCGGACATGCACCCGTGTTTTCCCGCCCGCACCTCCAGGCACCTGCCACTGTGAGCGCCAAGGAGAGAGAGCACCGGAGCGCGGTTGCACGGGTGCGACCAGTCATCGATAATTTCCTGGGCGGAGCGGCAGTCGGAGAACCGACGTGGGGGACGAGGGCTGCAGGGCAAAACTCAAAATCCTCTAATGAACTGGCGGATATTGACCCCATACGGCTAAGATGTCAAGTGGAACGGCGGTCCTACTGACAAACACGGGCTGGTGCAGGCGGTCAGTTTTGAACACCGAAGCCGGCGCGCTGCTCCCGCACACTGTTCGCGCTAAAACTGTATCCTACCCGGCCTAGTTCACCCGGCTTATTCCCACCCCCGGTACTGCTTGCGCGAAAGCATCTGGTTGAGCGAAATCGCGAGATCCACGATGCGCTGGACAAGCTTCGCTCCCTCGCGGTCCTCGGGAGGCAGCAACTCAGCCAGCAACTGCGCGATCTCTGCAGCCGAAAACTCCCCGAGCGGGGGCTGGAGCAGGCGGGCTGCCTCCTTCTCGCATGTCTGCGGGGCGCGGAACGTGTAAAGTGCATCGCGGGCTGCGATGTGAATCCGCACTGCATCATCCAGGTGCGCCTGGGCCACAGTTAACTCCACCTGCGTCGGCCGTTCCCCCTCTGACCGCATAGCCTTCTCCAAAGGGTCGAGAACGCTCTGCACGTCCTTACGCCCCGGCCCGATCGTGTACCAGAAGCGTGTAGTGCGGAGCGCGCCAAATCTCTCGGGTGTCTGCCTCAGCGCGTATCGCGTCGTCATCCACCCGTTCGCGAGCCCGAACTGAGTCAGCTCGAGAGCCGCCTTCAAGGAGTCGAAGTACATGGAGGCAAGAGCTTCCTGCAACCGCTTCGCGTCCGCAAGAGCGGTTCGCTCCAGTTCCTGCAGCCGCTTCAGTTCCTGGGCGGGAGCGTCTTCAGCGTCCCTTGCGTCGTTGGCGGCGGCAATCGCTTGGTTGCAATCAAGTGATTCGCGAATCAACTGACGGACGCGCCCGAGCCACGGCGGGATCTCTTTGCCGGACCAGGCGCCCGGCCGCTCCGTGACCAGCGGCTGCTCAGCAGGGATAGGCGAGCCAGGCGGCTCGCTTGCCGGAGGCGAGACCAGGCCCCGGTCGGCTCCCGCCTGCTCGCGAGATGCAGCCGGTTCAACCGGCAGGTACGGCAACTGGATTGGCCTGACCCGCTCAACCGGCGTCACCTCCGGTAGTGTGAGAGAAGTTGGCTCCGCTCGGTGACGCGGAGACGAGACGGGCCGCAACGACTCCTCAAGAGCGAGCGTGAGTTGAGTCGATCCAACCGGTTCGATCGCTGGGGGTTCGATCACGCTGGGCTGCGATGCGACCGCACGCGCCGGCTCGGGGAAAGCCAGCGACAGCTGCGCCCAAGCTTGCGGCTCGACAGGCGCCGGCGGCGGGGAAGAATCTGGAACGGTCGGCCGAGGGGCATCATCACCGGCCTCGTCCATCTGGAAGGCAGGCTCGGCCGGGGGAGGCGGGGCGACGCCCTCCCTCAACGTGTGGAGTGCACGGTACTCACCGAAGCTACCCAGGCGCTTCTCCATCTTGCTGCGCGAGAACGCCCGATCCACCTCCGATGCCTTCACTTCCTGCTGCCCGTCCGTAACGGACATCCCCCGCCCGTTCACCCGCACACGCAGTCCGAACGCGGCGAGGTCTCGCTCGACCTCGGCCCACGACTGCGCCCGCTGCAGCACCGGTCCGGCGCGTTCCTGTACCTCGCGCAGGAACGCCGCGTCTCCGCGCTTGAGGCGCGGCTGCGGCCGCAGTTCCGCCGAGTGCGGCACGAGTGCGAGATGTCCTGGCACCACGCGCAACCCGAGTTCGACCTCTTGAGCGCGCAGGCTGCGCTCGATGCGCGGGAAATCGTACCAGTTGGACCAGACGGTAAGCCGCTCCGGGTGGACGCGGTTGACCACCAGGTGGAGGTGCGGGTGCAGGCGGTCCTTGTGCGAGACGATCAGCGCCTGGTGCTCCTCGAGGTCCAGGTCGCGCAGTAGCCGGTCGGCGACCTGGATCATGATCGCGCGGTCCACCGGGTCGTCGGGATCGAAGCTGATGCTGATGTGATAGACCGGCGCCTGCCTGCTCCCTGAATCGCGTGCGGTGGCCGCCATGATGCGGACCGCCGCCATCGCATTGCGCGTCGGCAGGTTTCGAGATTCGATCCACTCCACCCGGTCCAGATTCAGCGCGTCCAGGCGGCCGTACAGCAGATAGAGAACGGTGCCCTTGAAGCCGGTGCCGGTCTTGTTCACGTGCACGATCACGACGCGGGCGAGGTCACGAGGGTTTCTACCGACGCGAGTGCTTCCATCACTTCGCGCAGCGGAGGAAGACACTTGGCCGCGTTCGCCCGATGCGCGACCTCGTTCAGCGCGATGCCTGCCTGGATGACCGCGGCGATCATCGGTTCTGCCTCGCGGGCGCGCTCAGGCGCTGTTGCAAGCGCCATCTCCGTCATGTCGATCACTTCCCCGATCCGCGCTGCGGCTTCGTCGTTTCCATCATCCTCCGCAACGCGCTGCAGTTGCCGGAGGTTGTTGAGCACGTCGGCGAACTGATGCGCGAGCTCATCACCAGCGCGGCGAGTGGGTAAGCGCGTGGGCGCGGAGCCGGGCCGCGCCCTCTCGAGTGCTGCTTCGCGAACAAAGCGCAGCGGGGGGATACCACGAGCTCGCGCCGCGTCTTCGACGCTGCGCCACTCTTCGGGTGTCCATCGGGTCGGCTTGCGGACGGTTCGGTTCGGGCGGGGCATCCGTTG
Source organism: Longimicrobium sp. (assembly GCA_035689035.1). Taxonomy (GTDB): domain Bacteria; phylum Gemmatimonadota; class Gemmatimonadetes; order Longimicrobiales; family Longimicrobiaceae; genus Longimicrobium. Next base: position 16,361 of record DASSME010000443.1, read on the forward strand.
CTGTTTTCCTTTGAGCGAAGCGAAAAGGGGACCGGGGGAGAAGGGGCCGCGAGCGAAGCGAGCAAATAGGCCCCTTTCTCCCCATTGGTCCCTCTGGAAGTCCTTACCCAGCAGAAAGCGGGGTTCCAAGTGGCCTTACACCAGCGGCGCGGAAAAGAGAAACGGCCGCGGGAGAGGCGGGCCGTTGGCGCTGTGATACCGGGGGAGGGAGGTGCGATGGGAACTATGGGGAAGGTCAGAACGTCGGAGAGGGGCGGGCCGCCCTCTCCGACCACCCTATCGCGCGGGGGAATTGGCCGAGGGGAAGGGAGTCAGGAGCGCGGCGAACAGGGCGTGGGGCGAAGAAATGGGGATGTGGAAACGAAGGGAGGTGGAGACGAGGAGATTGGGCGAGGAGGCGACAGGGAGACGTGGAGACAGAGGAACAAGGAGACGGGGCGAGATGGAGATGTGGCGACGTGGCGACGAAGATGTTGTGACGGGCTTCGGTGACAGAACGCCTTTCCAGCCACTCACCGCGACGTATATTCCGTAACAGATCTGCGCCCGCCTGCCCAAATCATGAATACCCGTTCGGATGACAAAGCCGCTCCATCCCCGCCGGCGTGCGTTCAAGCCGCGTAGATCGCCCCGTCCACTGCTCCATTCGGCGGGGCCGCCGAAGTTCAGTGGTCTTGTCATCTTGGAGGAATACGACGGCGCGCCCGGATTACTGTTGTGGGAGTCTTTTCGGGACGCCGAGCTCTGGGCGACCGCCGAGGCGCGGCGCGGCCTCTTTTCGCGCTCGGGCACCTCTCGCGCTCCAGCCGTCGCGGAGCTTCCGCACGACCCGTACGCGCCGATTAAGCCTACCCTGGTATTGCTCTCCCTCCTGCGGCATCAGCGCGATTCGGACGCGCCCGCTGTTGGCGACGGGTGCGACAACATCGCTCGGTGGTCGCACGACCTGGGACGGCTCGGAACAGCCGTCGAGTATCAGATGGTCGCCAGCCTCGCAGATCCACGAAGCGCGATCTACGCTGTACGAGCCGCGCGATGGCTCCGCATGCGAGCCGAGTATGCGCGTGCGTGGAGTTGGTTTGACTACGGGGTCGTGATCGCGAGGCGGGAGAGCGACTGGCAGGCCTACTGCGAGGCATACGCAGGAATCGGCAACCTTCACGTGCAGGTCGGGAACTACCCCCGCGCGCGAATCGCTCACAGGCTTGTACTACGGGCGGCGCAACGAAATCACCTTCCAGACATGGTCGCCTCCGCGTACCACAACCTGTTCGTCGTGGAAATGGAGGTTGGTGAGATCGAACGGGGTGAGGTCTACGCGCAGCGGGCATTGCGTTCCTACCCGTTATCGTCGCCGTCGCTTCCGCGGCTGGCGCGAGACTTGGCGTGGCGCTGGATGCTGCGAGGCCATTTCGATCGTGCATTGCCTCTCGCCCAGGAGGCACTGGCGCACTTCACCGTTCCTGCCGATCGGGCACTGCTCTGGTCCGATGTCGCACGCGCAGCAGCGGGCGCCGGTGCACTAGACCGATTCGAAGATGCCTGGGCTCAAACGCGCGTGCTGTTCTCCCAACATCCAATGGACCCTTGGCCCGCCGACATCCTCGTCAATCTCGCACATGCTGCCGCATCCCTTGGCGAACGGAGTCGCGCCGCCTGGGCCGCCACGAAGGCGATCGAGATCGCGCGTGAACGGAAGGAGAGTACGCTGATGCTCTCCGCCGAATCCATCCTTGATTCGCTTGCACACGCCTCTGCACCCGTGCTCGTCAGGGCTCCGAAGAAGGATTCGGACTCGCTCGTTGACGGATTCGTTGCGAGGCTGCGGGCGGCGAGGGCCGCGGCATAGAACCCCGCCGCTCCGCAGGCGTCAAAGGGCGCCTCAGTGCCCGCTTCCCATCCCACCGGAAGTGACCACCGCTTCATCATGAGACGGGCCGTGCGGCTCCGCTGCGGTAGGGCTCTTCGTTGAGCAGGCCGCGACGAGCACGAGCAAGGCCACCGCAGCGATAGACCGTACCTTCATTTTGCACCGTCCCCGTGAGGGTGATTTGGTTGCGCGGGAGAGGGTCCCGCACAGCCAAGATAATCCTCACGGGGAGTTCTGTCCGCTCCGAATGAGTCTGAGGGCGCCAATGTCGTCCTGACGACTTCCCTGCCTAGCGCGTTCCTCCCGCACTTCGGCCGCCTCTGACCTGATCGGCGCGCCCTCTGTTCTAGAAATCCAAGACATTTTCCATCGCTCCGGTCACGACCCGGCTCCTGGTGTCCGTGTTATGGTGTGGCCTGTACTAGGCGATTTATACCCTGCATATTCGGGCCGGAAGCGTGGTGTTGATTTGCTCGCTGCCCGGACAGTGCGGAGAAAGCATGGTCACTTGCGAACGAATTCTCGCGGATCATTTGCTGGCAACTACCGCGCGATATCTGGCGCGGTTGGCGGCCATGGGTGGCGGCTACACGCTGCGGGGCGTCAGCTCCACGACGTGGAAGTGGCCGCACGAATGCGGCTCGGCGGCCAGCTTCCGCGTCTGCATTCAATGAGGCTGGCTGACCGGATAAACGTCGGGCCGGGAGGGTTCGAGAAGCAAACGTGGGTCTACCGGATCAACGACTCGGGCGCGCGAGCGTCCGCTGATACCTGGGGGGATGCGTATGATCGTGTACGGGTTCCCGGCGAGTTGGAGGAGTGCCCCCCCGTTTACCTCGCACCAGGTCCACGCAACGCGCTGAAGGTTCTCCGTCTCGCGTACGAAGCGGTAGGAGGCCCGCAGCGCTTCGGGGAGCATGGGTGGCGAACCGGCCAGACCGACAGTTGCCAGCCACTTCAACTCCATCGAATCGATGCGGGCGAAGTGGCGGGCCCCGTTCCGCCTCTCGTTCAAATCCTCCAGAAACAGTGTCAGCTCGCGG
>DASSME010000444.1:0-3633 GCA_035689035.1 Longimicrobium sp.
CACTCAGCACTCAGCACTCAGCACTCCCTATTCCCCACCCCTCGCCATCCCGCCGCCGACGCCGTAGCATCCCCGCATGGACATCCTCTGGAAGGCGCTCGTGGGCGGGGCGATGACGGCGGTGATCGCGTGGGCGGCCAAGCGCGGCACGGTCCTTCCCGGCATCCTACCGCTCTTCCCCAGCCTGGGGCTGATCTCGCTGTGGCTGGTGGGCGCGCGCGGCGACGCGGCGGGGCTCCGGCAGGCGTGCGTAGCCGGGGCCAAGACGATCCCCGCCTACCTGGTGTACCTGGCGGTCTGCTGGTGGCTGGCGCCGCGGACGGACTTCCGGCTGGCGCTGCTGGCGGCCCTCGCGGCGTGGCTGGTGGTGGCGCTCGCGGTGTTCCTGGTACCCGGCCGCGTGTAGCCGGGTCCCGGGCTTGCACTCCGGACGGCCGATGATGTCCTGAGCCTTCCCGCGTACGGCGGAGATCCGTGACCGAAATCGAGCCCCAGGGACCGGCGACGCCCCCCTCCACGTCCGCCGCGGCGGCGCCGGACCGCGCCGGGCAGGTGCGCACCGTCGCGATGGTGACGGTGGCGCTGGGCGTGGTGTTCGCGGCGCTGTACTTCGGGCGCGGGGTGTTCGTGCCGCTGGGGCTGGCGGTGGTCTTCACCGCGCTGCTGCGGCCGGTGGTGCGGTGGATGGAGGCGCGGATCCCCACCTGGCTCGCGGCGACGGTGGTGATGCTCGCCGCCCTCGCGCTGCTGGCCGGCGCCGGGGTGGGCGTGGCGTCACCGGTGCAGACCTGGGTGCACGACGCGCCGCAGGAGTTGCAGAAGGCGAAGCAGCATCTCGGCAAGCTGATCCCCCTCCCGCGGTCGATCAGCGGCGCGGGACAGGCGGGGAAGCCCTCCAGCGGCGGCGGCGAGAAGGGCGGCGCGGAGTCCGGCGGATCCGTCCCGGGCGGCGTGGCGGGGAAGGTGTTCGGGATGACCACGGGCCTGCTCACCGGGATGCTGGAGGTGCTGCTGCTCGTGTGGTTCCTGCTGGCCTCCGGCGACCTGTTCGTGCGCAAGCTGGTGCACGTGCTGCCGCTGCTGTCCGAGAAGAAGCGCGCGGTGGAGGTGGTGCACGAGGCCGAGTCGGTGGTCGCGCACTACATGCTGGTGTCGCTGCTGATGTACATCGTGCAGGGGGCGCTCGTGGCGCTCACCGCCTGGCTGGTGGGCCTCCCTACTCCGGTGCTGTGGGGCGCGCTGACGGTGGTGCTCGAGTTCATCCCCTACCTGGGCGGCGCGCTGATGATCGCCATGCTCACGCTGGTTGGGCTGGCCACGCTCGACTCGGCGGGGATGGCGCTGGTCACGCCGGGCGCGTACCTGGCCGTGTCGACCATCCAGAACAACCTGGCCAGCCCCTTCCTGTACGGAAACCGCCTGAAGCTGAACCCCGTGGCGGTGCTGGTGGGCGTGATGGTATGGTACGCGATGTGGGGCGTTCCAGGCGCCTTCCTGGCCGTGCCGATCGTCGCCACCGGCAAGGTGATCGCCGACCGCATCCCCGGGCTGAACGCTCTCGGCGAGTTCCTGGGCGAGTAGGCGCCGCGGTTTCCCCGCCGGCGCTCGTACCCCCGATTTGCGAGTGAGCTGAAGGCTATCACGGCACACGGTCCGCCCCTCGCCCGCCCCTTCGCGGAGGTGCACGGCGGCCGGGCCGAGGCGTCGATCCAATCCCTTCATCATCGCCTGACTGCTTATGATAAGCAGCCCCGTGACCTGGCTTATGATTGCGTATGCGTGACACGGCGGACGTCGTCGTCATCGGTGGCGGGGTGATCGGGGCGAGCGTGGCCTATCACCTGGCGTCGCGCGGATGCACGGATGTGCGCGTGCTGGAGCGCGACGCCGGCCCGGGGGGTGGCAGCACCGGCCGGGCGACGGGAGGATTCCGGGTGCAGTTCGGCTCGGAGGTGAACGTGCGGCTGTCGCTGCTGGCGCGTGAGAAGCTGCTCCGCTTCCAGGACGAGACCGGCGTGGACAGCGGCTATCGGCCGCACGGCTACCTCTTCCTTGCCGAAGACGCCGCGTCGATGGACGGCCTGGCCGCCGCGCGGGCGGTGCAGCACGCCGCCGGCGCCACCCAGCCGCGCCCCGTCACCCCGTCCGAAGCGCGAGAGATCAACCCCGCCCTCGACACCGACGGCGTGATCGGCGGCGCGTGGTGCCCGATCGACGGGTTCATCCGCCCGCTCCAGATGTTGCGCGGCTACACCGAGGGGGCGGGCCGTCTGGGCGTCCGCTTCGACTACGGCGTTGCGGCGGGCGGATTCCGCACCGATGGCGGCCGCATCACCGCCGTACGGACGGACGAGGGTGAGATCGCCTGCGGCGCGGTGGTGAACGCGGCGGGCGCGTGGGCGGCGGAGGTGGCGCGGCTCGCGGGCGTGGAGATCCCGGTGCGCCCGCTGCGCCGGCAGGTGGCCTGTACCGAGCCCACGGACGTGCTCCCCGAGACCATGCCGCTCACCGTCTTCCTGGGCGACGGCTTCCACACCCGCGTGCGCGACGGCCGCGTGCTCCTGCTCCTTCCCGACCAGCCCGCCGACCCCGAAAGCCTGTCGTTTCGCGACGAGTGGCTCGCCGGGGTGACGGCCAGCGCGCACCGCCACCTCCCCTGCCTGCGCGACGTGCCCGTGGACCGCGGCGCCAGCTGGTGCGGGCTGTACGAGATGAGCCCCGACGACCACGTGCTGCTGGGCGTCGCGGCGGGCATCGAGAACCTGTACCTGGCCAACGGTTCGTCGGGCCACGGGGTGATGCACTCCCCCGCGCTCGGCCATCTACTCGCCGAGATCATCCTGGACGGCGCCGCCGACACGCTCGACGTGCACGCGCTCCGCCCGTCGCGGTTCGACGAGGGTGACCCGGTCAGGGCGGTGGAATTCTGGTAGACCCGCCGGGCAGTACTCCCAGGGCAGGGCGAACGAATTCGCTGCAACAACCGCACGAAGTCCGCCTTCGCGGCGCCTTCGCGGACTACCGGTCACGGTGCGGGCGTGGTTCCGGTGCGCGACACGTGGCCTGGTGAACCATCGAAGTAGCCGCGAGGAAAGGGAGCCCGTTGTTTCGACAGGACAGGCGACCCCGAGCGCCAGGGTGAGGACCCCCGCGAGCGCCTCGAACCGAACGCAAATCCCATGGAACGCAAAGAGATCGCTTACGGCGGCGAGTGGACGGCGCTGTCGATGAACGACGGCGCGCTGGCCGCCACCATGACGCTGCAGCCGGGGGAGACGGAGGGCGGCCCGAACAACCGCCATCCGGGCAACGACCAGTGGCTCCTGGTGCATTCGGGCACCGGCGTGGCCATCGTGGACGGCGCCGAGCAGGCGCTCACGCCTGGCACCCTGCTCCGCATCGACCGCGGCGAGGCGCACGAGCTGCGCAACACCGGGGGCGAGCCGCTGCACACGCTCAGCTTCTACGTCCCCCCGCTCCGCGCCGCATCGCCGTCGCGGTAACGAGATCGCCCGCCGCGTCACCGTCGCGCGCAGAAGCGACAGGGGACAGCCAGCATCCGCGGGCTGTCCCCTGTCCCCTGTCCCCTGTCCCCTGTCCCCTGTCCCCTGTCCCCTGTCCCCTGTCCCCTGT
>DASSME010000445.1:0-5870 GCA_035689035.1 Longimicrobium sp.
ACCCGGCCGGCGCGCCCGGCCCGGCGGCCTCGGCGGGCCCGCCCGCGCAGGTGGCCGCGAAGTTCGACCTTTCGCTCTCCCTCTCCGAGTGGGGCGGGGGGGTGATGGGGACGGCGGAGTACGCCACCGCCGTCTACCGGCGCGAGACGGTGGAGCGCTGGCTCGGCTACTTCCGCCGCGTGCTCGAGGCGATGGTGCGGGACGACGGCCAGCCGGTGGAGGGGCTGCCGCTGGTGGGCGAGGCGGAGCGCCGGGTGGTGGTGGAGACGTGGAACGCCACGGCCGCCGTCGCGGACGCGGGCGAGCCCTTCGTCCACGCGCGGTTCGAGGCGCAGGCCCGGCGCACCCCCGGCGCGGCGGCGCTCGTGTTCGAGGGCGAAACGCTGAGCTACGGCGAGCTGAACGCCCGCGCCAACCGCCTGGCGCACCACCTCCGTGCCCTGGGGGTGGGGCCCGACGCGCGCGTGGCGATCTGCGTGGAGCGCGGCCCCGCGATGGTGGTGGGCGCGCTGGCCGTGCTCAAGGCGGGCGGCGCGTACCTCCCGCTCGACCCCGAGTACCCCCACGAGCGGCTGCGCTACACCCTGGAGGACGGCGCCCCCGTGGCGCTCCTCGCCGGTTCCGCGCCCCTCGGCCTCTTCGAGGACGTTCGCGTTCCCGTGCTGGACCTGGAGGCGCCGCGGCCGGCGTGGGCGGACGAGCCGGACGGCGACCCCGAGCGGGTCGCGCTGTCGCCCGCGCACCTGGCGTACGTCATCTACACCTCCGGGTCGACCGGGCGGCCCAAGGGGGTGCGCGTGGAGCACCGCGCCCTGGCCGCCACCGTCTCCGCCGCGCGCCGGTTGTTCGGGATCGAGGCGGGGAGCCGCGCCGCCTCGCTCTCCTCCTTCGCGTTCGACATCTGGCTGGTGGAAACGATCCTCCCGCTCCTGGACGGCGGCACCGTGCTCCTGGTTCCGCGCGAGCGGGTGCCCGACGTGCCGCGGCTGGTCGGCGAGCTCTCCGCCTGCACGCACTTCCACGCCGTGCCGGCGCTGATGCGCCGCATCGTGGAGGAGGTCCGCGCCACGCGCGGGGGCGCCCTGGGAGGGGCGCGGCGCGTGTTCGTGGGCGGCGAGGCGGTCGCGCCGGACCTGCTGGAAGAGATGCGGGCCGCCTTCCCGGCCGCGGAGATCTCCGTGCTGTACGGCCCCACCGAGGCCACCATCCTCTGCACCTCGTACCGGCTGGGAAGCGAGCCGGCCGCGCGGCAGATGCTGGGGCGGCCGCTGGGGAACGCCACGCTGTACGTGCTGGACGCCGCGGGGCGGGTGGCGCCGATCGGTGTCGCCGGCGAGCTCTGCCTGGGCGGAGCCAGCGTGGCGCGCGACTACCTGGGGCGGCCGCGGCTGACGGCGGAGCGCTTCGTCCCCGACCCCTTCTCGGCCAGCCCCGGGGCGCGGCTCTACCGCACGGGTGACCGGGTGCGCTGGCTGCCCGCGGGCGAGCTGGAGTTCCTGGGGCGCACCGACCGGCAGGTGAAGGTGCGCGGCTACCGCATCGAGCTGGGCGAGATCGAGGCGCGGCTGGCGGAACACCCGGCCGTGCGCGCTCCCGTGGTGCTGGTGCGCGAGGACGTCCCCGGCGAGCCGCGGCTGGTGGCGTACTACATGGCGGACGGGCCGGTCGAGGTGGACGCGCTGAAGGCGCATCTCGCCGAGCGGATGCCGGCGTACATGGTGCCGGCGGCGTACGTGTGGATGGAAACCTACCCCCTCACCCCGAACGGCAAGGTGGACCGCAAGGCCCTTCCCGCTCCGGAGGGCGGCGCCTACGCGGCGCGGGAGTACGAGGCGCCGGTGGGCGAGACCGAGCAGGCGCTGGCCGAGATCTGGGCCGAGGTGCTGGGCGCGGAGCGCGTGGGCCGCGGGGACAGCTTCTTCGAGATGGGCGGGCACTCGCTCCTGGCGGTGCGGGTGATCTCGCGGGTCCGGCAGGCGCTGGGCGTGGAGGCGGCGATCGGCGACCTCTTCGTCCGCCCGGTGCTGGCGGATTTCGCGCGGGGGCTGGAGACGGCCGCTCGCGCCGAGCTCCCCGCGATGCAGCGGGTGGAGCGGGGGACCGATCTTCCGCTCTCGTTCGCACAGCAGCGGCTGTGGTTCATCGACCGGCTGGAGGGCGCGAGCGCGGCGTACCACATCCCCACTCGCCAGCGGCTGCGCGGCGAGCTGGACCGCGGTGCCCTTCGCCGCGCGCTGGACCGCATCCTGGCGCGGCACGACGCGCTGCGCACCACCTTCGCGGAGGTGGACGGCGAGGCGGTGCAGCGGATCGCGCCGGCCGAGGAGAGCTCCTTCCACCTCGCCGAGCACGACCTCCGCGGCCACCCGCGGGCCGGGGCCGAGCTGCGGCGGGTGATGACGGAAGAGGCGGAGGCGCCGTTCGACCTGGCGCGCGGGCCGCTGATCCGCGGACGTTTGATCCACCTCGCCGACGACGACCACCTGCTGCTCATCACCATGCACCACATCGTCTCGGACGGGTGGAGCATGGGCGTGTTCACCCGCGAGCTGGGCGAGCTCTACGCCGCTTTCCGCAACGGCGAGCCCGATCCCCTTCCCGCGCTGCCGATCCAGTACGCCGACTACGCGGTATGGCAGCGGAAGTGGGTAGGCGGCGAGGTGCTGCGGGCGCAGGCACAGTACTGGACCGAGACGCTGGGCGGCGCGCCGGAGCTGCTGGAGCTGCCGACCGACCACGTGCGCCCCGCGCGGCAGGACTTCGCGGGCGGCGTGGCCGGCATCGAGCTGGACCCGGAGCTGACCGCGGGGCTGAAGGCGCTCTCGCAGCGGCACGGGGCCACGCTCTTCATGACGCTGCTCGCCGGCTGGGCGGCGGTGCTGAGCCGCCTCTCCGGTCAGGACGACGTGGTGGTGGGCACTCCGACGGCCAACCGGGGGAGGAGCGAGATCGAGGGGCTGATCGGCTTCTTCGTCAACACGCTGGCACTCCGCGTGGAACTCTCCGGCGAGTCCTCCGTCGCCGACGTGCTGGCGCGGGTGAAGGCGCGGGCGCTGGAGGCGCAAGCCAACCAGGACATCCCCTTCGAGCAGGTGGTGGAGCTGCTGCAGCCGGCGCGCTCCCTGTCGCACACCCCGCTCTTCCAGGTGATGTTCGCCTGGCAGAGCGCGCCCGAGCGCGAGCTGGAGCTTCCCGGGGTGGCGCTGGGGGCGGCGGGGTCGCCGCCACGGCCCGGGCCGGCCGCGCAGCCCGGGGCGGCCGCGCAGACGACCGCGAAGTTCGATCTCTCGCTCACCCTGGCCGAACGGGACGAGCGGATCGTGGGCGCGGCGGAGTACGCCGCCGCGCTCTTCGAGCGCGCCACGGTCGAGCGCTGGCTCGGCTATCTCCGCCGCGCGCTGGAGGCGATGGTGGCGGACGAGAGCCAGCCCGTGGCCCGGCTGCCGCTGCTTCCCGAGGTGGAGCGCCGGCTGGTGCTGGAGGATTGGAACGCGACTGCCCGGCCCTACCCCGCCGGCGGCCTGCGCGTCCATGACCTGTTCCGCGCGCAGGCGGCGCGGACGCCGCGCGCCGTCGCGCTCTCCTGGCGCGGCGAGCGGGTGACGTACGCGGAGCTGGAGGCGCGCGCGAACCAGATCGCCAACGCCCTGCGGCGGCGCGGCGTGGGGCCCGAGGTGCGCGTGGGCATCTGCCTCCCGCGCACGCCGGAGCTGGTGGCCGCGATGCTGGGCGTGCTCGGCGCGGGCGGCGCGTACGTGCCGCTGGACCCGGCGTACCCGCGCGAGCGGCTGGGCTACATGCTCGAAGACGCGCGGGTCACCCTCGTCCTCACCGACTCGGCCCTCGCGGATCGCCTGCCGCACGGCGCGGCCGCGCTCCTCCTGCTCGACCGCGAGCGCGACGCCATCGCGGCGGAATCGGCCGATGCGCCGGAGAGCGGAGTCGCGCCCGAGAATCTCTCCCACGTCATCTTCACCTCCGGGTCCACGGGCCGGCCCAAGGGGGTGATGATCCGCCACTCCTCCGTCGTCGTCCTCCTGCACTGGCTGCGCGAGAACGTGACGGACGAGGAGCGCTCGTCGGTGCTCTTCTCCACCTCGATCAACTTCGACGTCAGCATCGCGGAGGTCTTCGGGACGCTCGCGTGGGGCGGGAAGCTGGTGCTGGTGGAGAACGCGCTGGAGCTGGCGGAGCTGGAGGAAGAGGTAGTCTACGCCAGCATGGTTCCCAGCGCGGCGGCGGAGCTGCTGGAGAGCGGCGGCATCCCGGCGAGCGTGAAGACGCTGAACCTGGGTGGCGAGCCACTGCCGAACGCGCTCGCGCAGGGGCTGTACGGACTGGAGACGGTGGAGAAGGTCGGCAACCTCTACGGGCCGACGGAAGACACCACCTACTCCACCTACTCTCTCGTCCCGCGCGGCGCGGACCAGGTGCTGGTGGGCACGCCGGTGGCGAACACGCGGGCGTACGTGCTGGATCGGCTTCTCCAGCCCGTGCCGGTCGGTGTGGTCGGCGAGCTCTACCTCGCGGGCGACGGCCTGTCGCGCGGGTACGCGAACCGTCCCGCGATGACCGCGGAGCGCTTCGTCCCCTGCCCGTTCGGCGCGCCGGGCGCGCGGATGTACCGGGTGATGGACCGCGTGCGCCGCCGCGCGGACGGGGAGCTGGAGTACCTGGGTCGCACTGACTTCCAGGTGAAGGTGCGCGGCTTCCGCATCGAGCTGGGCGAGATCGAGGCGCGGCTCGCGGAGCACCCGGGCGTGCGCGCACCCGTCGTCGTCGTCCGCGAGGACGCGCCGGGCGACCGGCGGCTGGTCGCGTACTACCTGGCGGACCAGCCGGTCGCCGTGGACGCGCTGAAGGCGCATCTCGCCGATCGCCTGCCGGAATACATGGTGCCCGCGGCGTACGTACGGATGGAGGCGTATCCGCTCACCCCGAACGGGAAGGTGGACCGCAGGGCGCTCCCCGCCCCCGAGGGGGAGGCGTACGCGGCCGGCGAGTACGCAGCGCCGGTGGGCGAGACCGAGGAGGCGCTGGCCGGGATCTGGGCCGAGGTCCTCGGCGTGGAGCGGGTGGGCCGCCACGACAACTTCTTCGAGCTGGGCGGGCACTCGCTCCTGGCCGTGCGCTTGATGTCGCGGATGCGGCAGGTGATGGGTGTGGAGGCTCCGCTGACGCACCTGTTCTCGCATCCGACGGTGGAATCGCTCGCCGCGCATGTTTCCGGTCCGGAACCCCGGGTCCCGGAGGACCGGGCGATCGCCATCCGTTCGTCCGGTTCGCAGCCCCCGCTCTTCCTGGTGTACGAGGGAGCCGGGTCCATCGCATACGCGCAGGTGCTCCATCCCCACGTCGACGGCGACATCCCGGTGTACGCGCTGCCGGCGCCCCCCGCGGACGCGCCCCTGCGTACCGTGGAAGCGATGGCGACACGCCTGGTGCGGATGATCCGCGAGGTGCAGCCCGCGGGGCCGTACCGGGTGGCGGGGTGGTCGTTCGGCGGGGTGCTGGCCTACGAGGTCGCCTCACAGCTGATCGGCGAGGACGAGATCGTCGAGTTCGTGGGGATGTTCGACAGCTACCACCCCACGCGCACCGGCGCCGGGGCATACGACGTGGCGCAGGAGCACGCGATGCTCCTGCACGTGTTGCGGATGACCGGACCCGCGGACACCAGCGGGCGCGTGGAGCCCGGCGAGGGGAGCGTCGGCACGGCCGACGCGGACCTGGAGACCTTCGTCACCCGGTGCCACGAGAACGGGCTGCTCCCCGGCCACGTCACCGTGGAGCAGGCGCGGCGGATACGCGACCGCCTGCGCAACCACCAGTACGCCCAGCGCGAATACTCGCCGCGGCCGCTCCCGGTG
>DASSME010000446.1:0-4013 GCA_035689035.1 Longimicrobium sp.
CTGCTCTGAAGGGCTGAATCTCAGTGCGAAACGACACCCTTCAGGCGGAGTGTGCCCGTACCCGGCGCCGGCAGAGCAGATTGTGCTCCCGGTGGCTGAATAGGATCGACGAAGTGCGAGAAGCGGTGCCGGCGAAGATCGTTCGTACCGGAACAAGGGCCTGCTTGCCCCGCCCGATTGGTCGGAATCAAGGATTTCCGGATGAGAACGAATTCATTCGCCCGGCCCACCCAGCGATCCCCCCCGACGCACCCCCGATGGACGCCGCGCTCTCCACCTCCGCATCGATCGACCCATCCGCCGCCGCGCAGCGCGAGCCGGCGGCTGGACGCGCGCGCGTGGTGGCCGCGGTGGCGGTGGCGTGGACGATGGTGGGGCTGCTGGCGGCGTGCCAGATCGGGCTGGGGCGGGTGTACGACGGCCAGCCGGCGAACTGGCCGCGGCTGATCGTGGGCACGCTGGCCGACTGGTACACCTGCGCCGTCTTCACCCCGGCGATCGTCTGGATGGTGCGCCGCTGGCCGCCCGAGAAGCTGGGATGGTGGCGCAGCGCGGCCGCCTACTCCATCCCCCTGGCGGCGATGGTGGTGGCGAAGTACGCCGTCTACCTCCCGCTGCGGCGGATGATCTGGGGCGGCGGGGCCCGCACGCTGCGCGCGCAGCTGGTGAACGGCTTCTTCTTCGAGTACCTGGCGCTGGCGTCGGTCCTGGGGATGGCGCTGGCGCTGCACTACTACCGCTCGGTGCGCGCGCGCGAGCGCCAGGCCGCCGAGCTCGAGACGCTGCTGGCGCGGGCCCAGCTCCACGCCCTCACCGGCCAGCTCCGCCCGCACTTCCTGTTCAACGCGCTGCACGGCGTGAGCACGCTGATGCACCGCGACGTGGACGCGGCCGACGAGATGCTCTCCGAGCTTTCGGCGCTGCTGCGCAAGACCATCGAGCGCGACGGCGTGCACGAGGTGCCGCTGGACGAGGAGCTGGCCACCGTCCGCCACTACGTGCAGATCATGCGCGTGCGCTTCGGCGACCGGCTGACGGTGACGGAAGAGATCGAGCCCCGCGCCCGCGGCGCGCTGGTGCCGCCGCTGATGCTGCAGCCGCTGGTGGAGAACGCGGTGGAGCACGGCATCGCGCGGGACCGCCGCGCCGGGCGCATCTGGATCCGCGCGCACGCCGAGAACGGCCACTGCACCATCACCGTGGCCGACGACGGGCCGGGGCTGGTGGGCGGCAGCGACGCCGCGGTGCGCGAGGGCGTGGGGTTGTCGAACACGCGGCGGCGCCTGCGGCAGCTGTACGGCGACGCGGCCACCGTGACGCTCGCGACGGCCGGCGAGCGGGGAACCGACGTCACCCTCCGCCTCCCCTTCCGCGCGGCGGGGCCGGGCGAATGAGCTGGCGCGCCGTGGTGGTGGACGACGAGGCGCTGGCCCGCGAGCGCCTGCGCACCCTGCTGGCGGAGTGGCCCGCCGTGGAGCTGGCCGCCGAGTGCCGCGACGGCGTGGAGGCGGTGGACGCGGTCACCGGCCTCTCCCCCGACCTGCTCTTCCTGGACGTGCAGATGCCGGAGCTGGACGGCTTCGGCGTGCTGCGCGCGCTGGACGGGCACGAGCCGCTCCCCGAGACCGTCTTCGTTACCGCGTACGACCGCTACGCGCTGCAGGCGTTCGAGGTGCACGCGCTGGACTACCTGCTCAAGCCCTTCACCCGCCGCCGCTTCGGCGAGGCGATGGAGCACGTGCTGGCGCGGCTGGCCCAGCGCGCCTCCGGGTCCCCGCCGGGCGTGGCCGGGCTGGTCAGGTCGTTGGGCGAGGAGCGGCCGGAGCGCGTGGCGGTGCGGACCACGCGCGGGGTGGAGTTCGTGAAGGTGGGCGAGGTGGCGTGGGTGGAGGCCGAGGGGAACTACGTGAAGCTGCACACCACCGGCGGCGCCTTCCTGCTGCGCCGCACCCTGAAGGCGTTCGCCGGGCAGCTGGACCCGCGCCGCTTCGTGCAGGTGCACCGCTCGGCGCTGGTGAACGTGGACCGCATCGCCCGCCTGGAGCCGTGGTTCCACGGCGAGTTCGTGGTGATCATGGACGACGGCACGCGGCTGGCCTCCAGCCGCACCTTCAGCGCAGCCCTCCGCCGCCTGGCCGGCTGATCCTCACCGCGCCGGGCCGCGTCGTCCCCCCGCCCGGCCGCCTCGTCCCCGCACCGTCGGAAGCTCCCCCGCCGTGGTTTAGCCTTGATGCCGAACCACGCGCGGTGCCGTGTACGCACTCGCGCACCTGTCCGGCCCCACCCGGGAGCTCGTATCCGATGAACCGCACCGTCCGCGGCACCCTCGCCGCCCTCGCCCTCCTCACCGCCGCCACCTTCGCCGCCCCGCTGCGCGCGCAGACCGCCGCCGACTCGGCCGCCATCCGCGCCGCCGCGCTGGACTACATCGACGGCTGGTACGCCGCCGACGCCGCGCGGATGGAGCGCGCGCTCCACCCCGAGCTCGCCAAGCGCATCGTGGCCACCGACCCGCAGACCGGGCGCAGCCGCCTGGGGCAGATGGGCTCGTCGATGCTGGTGGCGCAGACCGCCGCCGGCGGAGGACGCGACATCCCGCCCGCCTCGCGCCTGGACGAGGTGCGGATCCTCGACATCTACAACGGCACCGCCAGCGTCCGCGTGACCGCCACCGGGTGGATCGACTACATGCACCTGGCCCGGTGGAACGGCGCCTGGAAGATCGTGAACGTGCTCTGGCAGACCGAGCCGCGGCCAGCCGCGCGCCCCTGACGCCGCCCCGCCCCGCCATCCAACCCCCGCCGCGAGCCCTCCCGATGCGGGTGACGAGATCCGCCGCGCCGCCGCTGGCCGCCGTCCTGATCGCCGCCGCGCACCCCGCGGCCGGCCGCGAGCCGCCGCGGCCGGCCACGGACGGCACGGGGTGGGAGATGGTCCGGCTCGACGTGGACGTGACGGTGCGGCGGGACGGCCTCCGCTTCGAGCAGACGGGGACGATGGTGCTGCGTGCCCGCACCGGTCCGAACGCCGGGCCCGTGCTGGTGCTCGCGCACGGCGCGGTCGGGTTCGTGGACGTGTCGGCCGGCGGCGCGGGCGTGACGGTGAACGACGCGCGCGACACGGCGCGGATCGTCCTGGCGTCCCCGGTCGCGGCGGGGGCGGAGGTGACGGTGCGGTACCGCGCCCGGTCGCTGGTGGCGCGGGGAGGGCGCGGCTTCGCGGTGGTGCCGGACGGCGCGTTCGCGGCGTACGGGGGCAACTGGTACCCGTGGCCCGCCGCCAGGCCCGGCGCAGATCCAGACGTGGCCGCATCCGGCCGGGTGCGGCTCACCGTCCCCTCCGAATGGCGGACGCTATCGGTCGGGCGGCTGGCGGACAGCGCGGCGGCCGGCGGGGCGCGCACCGAGACGTGGCTCTCGCGGCGCGAGATCGCCCGCAGCTGGGTTGCGGCGCCGTTCCGCGGAGAGCGGCAGCGGGTGGGCGCGATCGACGTGGGCGTGTACCTCCTCCCCGGGCACGCCGGGCGCTCGCGCGAGCTGGCGGCCACCATCGCGAGGGCGGTGGAGGTGCTGCAGCGCGCGTACGGGCCGTATCCGTTCGAGACCTTCGGCGTCGCCGAGATGCCCGCCGACCTCCCCCCGCCCGGCAACGTGGGGCGCTCCGAGCCGGGCTACTTCACCGTCCACACGCACGCGCTCGATTCGCCCGACGTCGCCGCCGGCACCTTCGCGCACGAGCTGGCGCACATGTGGTTCCCCAACCTGGTCGACTCGCGCCCGCCCGGCGACGACATGGTGGACGAGGCGATCGCCGACCACGGTGCCGCGCTCTTCGTCGAATCGCTGCACGGCGCCGCCGCCGCGCGCGAATGGATGCGGCAGGGTGCCGCGCAGTTCAGCGCGCGCGGCTACTTCCACCTCTGGCGCACCGGCGGCGACCAGCGGCTGATGGAGGATTACGCGACCTGGCCCTCGCGCACCAAGGGCCCGTGGGTGTACGCGATGCTGCGCGAC
>DASSME010000447.1:0-12353 GCA_035689035.1 Longimicrobium sp.
TACATGCGC
This sequence comes from Longimicrobium sp., assembly GCA_035689035.1. Lineage (GTDB taxonomy): Bacteria > Gemmatimonadota > Gemmatimonadetes > Longimicrobiales > Longimicrobiaceae > Longimicrobium. The sequence goes on from DASSME010000447.1 coordinate 10, forward strand.
ACAGAGTAAGCATTAGAAGTAAACAACGCAAGTGGTTTGGTGTGTATTTACATGGGTACACGAGGGATCGAAAAGGGCGGCAACCTCATGCACTACATGAGGTTGCCGCGATTCCGGCTGCGGAACTTCCGACTAGCAGCGCCGGAGGTACTCGTCCTGGTAGCGGCTCGCCTCGCTGTACGCCTGCGTCGCCTGCAGCGCGATGGCGTAGCCCGCCGCGGACGAAGCGCTGTTCGCCATGCGCGCCGCGCCGTCTCCGATGCTGGTGTACCGCTGCGCGATCACGGTGAGCCCCTCGCAGCTTACCTTCGAGAGGTCGCTTCCATACGTGGGCGTGGGCGGGCTGTAACTCCCGTCGGCCTCGGTGCCGCAGGCGGCGACCAGCAGGGCGACGGGGACGATGCAGAACCATCGGCGCAACATGGCTCCCTCCCGCGCGAGCGTGAACGATCCGCGGCGCCCGACGATCGAGGCGCCTGCCTCATGGTTGGAAGGACGCGCGCGGCGCAGTTCACGGCCGTCCTGTCCGCGGGCGCCGGCCAACGAAAACCGCCGCCGGTCCACGTGGGCCGGCGGCGGTCTGTCGTGAGGGTGCGTTGGGGCGCCTCAGCGGCGCCAGAAGCGCCACCACGGGCGGTCCGAGCGGCGCTTCCACGCCTCGTAACGCTGGTCGATCCGCTCCTTCAGGCGGTCGTAGTTGGCCCAGCTGTCCTCGACGTGGTAGAGCGTGGGCCGGCCGTTCAGCAGCAGCTCCTCGTAATCCTTCAGATAGCGCCCGCGCTCACGGCCCCGGGGTCTACGAGCTGTGGGATGGCGCGCTGGTGGACGACATGCTGAGCGACGAGGGGAACGCCTTCTCCCGGCACTACTTCGACTGAGGGGGCCGACGATCCATCTCACCCGATCGAAGCACGCACCGCCTCGGGCCGCACCATGGGGGTCGCCCGCCCCTCAATCCGAAGCAGGGGGCGGCTTGTCCGCCATCGCACTCACCCGCGCACCGAGCTCCTCCATCTGAGCTTTCCGCGCTCTCGCCCAACGCGGAAGCCTGAGAGCAGCCGTCGCCACCGCGCCGATCCCGATCGCACCGAGAACTCCAAACGACCCGACCAGGCCGAGATCGTGCGCCACTCCCGTGAGCACGGCCGTGATCTCGCCGATCGCCGCCGCGGCGGTGAATACGAGCCCACCGCCAACCGTCGCGGGCGCATTGCCCTTGACGGTCTTGAACCGCACCCGATGGCCCGCCTCCGTCGGCTCGAGCAACACCTGGAGATTCCCGTTGCTCCACTGCTTGAGCGACCCCTGAGCCGTCATCGTCCCACGGGCGTCGAACGTCTCCCGCACCTCCACGATGAAGCGCTCCCACTCGTCGTCAGTGAGCTTGCGGGCGAGATGCACGGTATGCTCGACACCCGTCGTCATCCCGAGGAAGCGCTGCGCAGGCCTCGCTTCACTCAGATTCAACGACAACGCCGCGCGCGTGATCTGCTCGGCCGGAATCCCCACTTCCTTGCCGATGCCCTGTAGGTCGGCGAGGGTCAGGCCCTCGGCGGCATGAGCCGCCTGGAGTGCATGCCCCGACGTGGCACGCTCGAAGATCTGCGCGACCTCGGCGTCGCTGAACCGGCGCTCCGTCATCATTAGATCAGGTCGGTGACGCGCTCGAACCATTCCAGCACGCTCGGAGAAGCGGCATCGAACGCCATTTGAGGTTGTGGCCGTGCAACGCCGGAGTTCAGCCGTGGCGGCAGAACCGGCGGCGCCGGGCCGCCGAATTATCCGCAGAAGACCGCCGGCGCACAACGGGAGGAATGCCGCGGCGACTGCCGCAACGCCTGGTCCGTGCTCACCAGATCGACGCACGTACCGCCTCGGGCCGCACCATCGGGTCTCCCTCCTTGCAGCCGAAGGCGCGCGCGAACTCGGGAAGGTTGGAGAGCGGCGCGTTCACGCGGAACACCGGCGGCGAGTGCTCGTTGGTGAGCACGAAGTTGCGCAGGTAATCCGGCCGCCAGACGCTTCGCCACGCCTGCGCCGCGCCCAGGAAGAAACGCTGGTCGCCGGTCAGGCCCTCCAGCACCGGCGCTTCCCTGCCGCCCAGGGAGCGGTGGTACGCCTCCAGCGCCAGCGAGATGCCGCCCAGGTCCGCGATGTTCTCGCCCAGCGTGTGGCGCCCGTTCACGTGCAGCGTGTCGATCGCCACCAGCTCGTCGAACTGGCGCACCACCCGGCCGGCCCGCTCGGTGAAGCGCGCCGCGTCCGCGGGGGTCCACCAGTCGTGCAGGTTGCCGCGTGCGTCGAACTGGCGCCCCTGGTCGTCGAACAGGTGCACCAGCTCGTGCCCGATCACCATCCCGATCGCCCCGTAGTTGGCCGCCTCGTCGGCCGTGGGGTCGAAGAACGGGGGCTGGAGGATGCCGGCGGGGAAGACGATCTCCAGGTTCAGCGGGTTGCTGTAGGCGTCGACGGTGGGCGGTGTCATCCACCACTCGGCGCGGTCCACCGGGTTTGCCGCGCGAGAGAGCTGGCGGTGCACCTCGAAGCGCCGCGCCGCCAGCTGCACCCCCGCGTACGGGGCGCCGGCGGGGAGCTGGAGGCCGGAGTAGTCACGCCAGCGGTCGGGGTAGCCGATCTTCACCGTCACCCCGTCGATCTTGCGCAGCGCCTCGGCGCGGGTGGCGTCGCTCATCCACGCCGCCTGCCGGATGCGCTCGCGCAGCACCACGCGCAGGTTCTCGACCAGTGCCTGCACGCGGGCCTTGGACTCGGGCGGGAACACCTGGGCCACGTACGCCTGCCCCAGCGCCTCGCCCATCCACTGGTCGGCGGCCATCGCGCAGCGGCGCCAGCGCGGGAGCATCGCCTGCTGCCCGGTAAGCCGCTGGCCGAAGCGGAAGCTCTCGGCCGCGAACGAGCTGGAGAGCGCGGGCGCCATCTGGTCCACCACGCGCCAGCGCAGGTAGGCGCGCCAATCGGCCGCGGGCGTGGCCACCAGGGTGCTGTCCAGGGTGCGCAGGAACGCCTCGGGCGCCGCGCTCACCGTGGCGCCCGGCGCCGCCAGCTGGGGCACGCCCAGGTCGCGGAAGTAACGGCTCCACTCCAGGTGCGGCGCCACCGCCGCCAGCCGCGCGATGGTGTGCTTGCGGTAGATGGCGTGCGGGTCACGCATCTCGGTGCTGGTGAGCGACGCCCGCGCCAGCGCGGTTTCGAACGCCAGCACGCGCCCCGCGGCGCCCTCGGCCTGCGCGGGCGCCATCCCGGCCAGCGCCAGGGTGCGGGCCACGTGCGCCCGGTACTCGCGCCGCAGCGCCTCGGACGCGCTGTCGGTGCGCGTGTAGTAGTCGCGGTCCGGCAGCCCCAGGCCGCCCTGCGACACGTAGATCAGGTAGCGCCCGCTCTCTTCCAGGTCCGAGTCGATGCTCAGCCCGAAGCCGGCGCCCACCCCCAGCGCGTGCAGCCGCGCGAGCACCGCCTGCACCTCGGCCGGGGCGCGGATGGCGTCGATGGCGGCCAGCTCGGCGTCGATCGGGTGCAGCCCGGCCGCCTCCACCGCGGCCGAGTCGGTGCAGGCGCGGTAGAAGGTGCCCACCCGCGCGGCCGCCTCGGTGCCGGGGGACGCGGCCGAGGCGGCGGCCTGGTCCAGCAGCCGGTGGATCACGTCCAGGTTGCGGTCGCGCAGCTCGACGCCCGCCCCGAACGCGGACCGGTCGGGCGGGATCACCGCGCGGTCGATCCACGCCCCGTTGGCGTAGCGGAAGAAGTTGCGGCACGGCGCGCAGGTGGTGTCCATGTACGCGCGCGTGACGCCGGAGCGCGGCTGCGGCGCCGCCTGCGCGTGCGCGGCGCGCGGAGCAAGGACGACGGCGAGCGCCGCCAGGGCGATGCGCGCCGCGCGGGCCGCGGGAATGCGATGGCTCATTGGATGCCTCGGCAGAGAAAAGGCGCCCGACGCGAGAGGCCGGGTCTGGTGGGGCGGAAGCGGGCGGGACGGGCTCCATCCTCCACTCCCACCGCCGTGAAATCGATCCGGGGCGGCCGCGGGACTGGACGAACGGTCAGGCGTACGGATGCGGTGCGCAAGAGTTTCGAGACGAGCCCCTCACCCCGCGCTCACCCGTTGCGCCGCCTGGGCCGAGGTGATCACCGGCACCACCTCGAAGTCCACGATGTCGCGCCAGTGGGCCATCCACTCCTCCAGCAGCGCGGGGTCGTCGCACTCCATCACCTGGTAGCAGCGCCGCAGGTCGCCGGTCACCCAGCTGGAGAGGTACGCCAGCCCTTCGGGCGCCATCCTCCCCTGCTCCGCGAAACGGCGGTAGACGGGTCGCGCATCGCCGTCGCGGAAGTGTTCGATCACCATGTAGAGCATGGGCGCGGCGCGATTCAGGTGGGAAGGAGGGTGGAGGAAGAGGTGCGGAGGTGAGCGCCGCCCGCCGCCGGAGACGGGCTCGCCCGCCTGATTCGGAGCGGCGCGCGCCGGCCCCTAGGCCAGGCTCACGGACCGGCGGCACAGCGGGCAGCGCGCCTCCTTCGCGTGCGACACCACCACCACCTCGCACCGCGGGCAGGTGCCCTCTTCCAGGCACGGCTCTCCCGGCCGGTCGATCATCCCGCCCGCGTCCCCGCCGGCGTCGGCGACCACGGCCAGCTCCCAAGGCTCCCACTCGGACGCGGGTCCGTTGCGGACACGGCTGGCCTGCACCAGCACCATCCGCAGCTCCACCGAATCGCCCGATCCCGCATACCCGTTCTCGGGCCGGGCCGCCAGCGCCCGGTGCAGGAGCTGGCTGAGCACGTGACCCGGACAGCGGCCCAGGAACTCCGCGACGGCGTCTTCGTCCATGTGTGCGGCGCTGCTCGTGGGGGGTGGGGACGGCGCGTACCCGGCGCGCGGGGACGATTCCGTCCACTCCACGAACCGTGCCCGGGCAACGTCGCGCGCGGCGGGCTGTGCGCGGGTGGAACGATCCGCCCGCGGACGAGCACCCCGCTTCACCCTCCTGCCGCCGGGGGTGAAGCGGCCGCGATCACGCCCGCCAGCACCAGCACGCCGCCCAGCGCGGCAAAGACGAGCCCCACGGCGAAGATCCCCGCCGGGACTATCCAGAGCACGGGCGGCACCTCGAGTTCCGCCTCGCGCGGCTGGTCGGGGCGATAGAACACGGTCACCTGCTGCCCCACCGCGTGCAGCGGCGGCTGGCCGCCGATGGTGGATTCGAAGGTCACCATCTCGCCGGAGCGGGCGTGGAAGCGGACCACCGGGCAGTGGATGGGGCCGCGGAGCCCCGCCACCGGCCGCAGCGCCACCACCACGCCCCACGCGGCGATCCGCGCCGCCGCGTCACGCCGCGCCCGGAGCACCGCGGCGGCGGCGGCACCCATCGCCAGCACGCCGAAGGCGATGAAGGCCACGCCCAGGCCGATCATGATCCCCACCGGCACCTTCGCGGTTGGACGTGGCCGGCGGGTGGCCGGGCCTGCCGGAAGGGGCGCGAGGCGGCGTGCGGCAGGCGGTTCGTCGCCGTCCTGTCGATCGCCACCACCGCCGCGGCCCTGGTGGCAGGGATGTGGAAACCGCCGCCGGTCGCTGGATGACCGGCGGCGGATTCATGATGCATCATGGTTGCCGAGGTTACCAGATCTTCGGCACCACGGCCGGGTCGCGCACCATGGGGTCGCCGGCCTTGCAGCCGAACGCCTGGGCGAACTGCGGCATGTTGCTGAGCGGGCCGTTCACGCGCCACTCCTCGGGCGAGTGCGGGTCGACGGTGACGCGGGTGCGCAGCTGCTCGGGGCGGTTGTGCTGCCGGAAGCTCTGCGCGAACGCCAGGAAGAAGCGCTGCTCGGGGGTGAAGCCGTCGATCGGCCCCGGCCGGCCGCGCCGCTCCAGCGCCCGCTGCAGCGCGTCGTACCCCACCAGCGCGCCGCCGTAGTCGGCGATGTTCTCGCCCAGCGTGAGGCTGCCGTTCACGTGGAAGGTGTCGACCTGCACGTAGCCGTTGTACTGCTGCACCACCAGGTCGGCCTGGCGCGCGAAGGTGGCGCTGTCGGCGCTGGTCCACCAGTCGCGCAGGTTGCCGCGCGCGTCGTAGTGGCGGCCCTCGTCGTCGAAGCCGTGGGTCAGCTCGTGCCCGGCCCAGCTGGCGCCCAGCGAGCCGTAGTTGGCGCCGTCGTCGGCGTGGGGGTCGAAGGTCTGCGGCACCAGCGCGCCGGCGGGGAAGACCATCTCGTTCTTGGTGGGATCGTAGTACGCGTTGACGGTGGGCACCGTCATGTCCCACTCGGTGGTGTCCACCGGCATCCCCGGGCGGTTCACCCGGCGCTCCCACTCGAAGCGGTTGGCGCCCAGCGTGTTCAGCACGAACGGCCCCTCGGCCACCTGCAGCCGCGAGTAGTCGCGCCACTGCTCGGGGTAGCCCACCTTCTCGCCCATCTGCCCCAGCTTGGCCAGCGCCTGCGCCCGCGTGGCCTCGCTCATCCAGGCCAGGTGCCGCACCCGCTCAGCGAAGGCGGCGCGGATGTCGTCGATCACCTGCTTGGCCCGGGCGCGCGCCTCGGGCGGAAAGGTCTGCCGCACGTACGCCTCGCCCAGCGCCTCGCCGATCTGCCCGTCGGTGGCGCGCAGGCAGCGCTTCCAGCGGGGCAGCAGCTGGCGCGCGCCGCTGAAGCGCGAGTTGAAGGCGAAATCTTCCTGCACGAAGGGCGTGCTGAGCCAGCGGCCGCCGCTCTCCAGCAGGTGATAGCGAAGGTAGGCGCGCCACTGGTCCAGCGGCACCGTGCCCAGCAGCTCGCTCACGCGGCGCATGAACGCGGGCTCGGCCACGTTCACCCGCTCGCCCGGGCTGGCCAGCCCGATCGCGCGGAAGTACTGCGCCCAGTCCACGTTCGGGGTGAGCGCGCGGAGCTCGGCGACGGACATCGGGTGGTCGGTGGCCGAGGGCTCGCGGCGCTGCACGCGGGTGAGCGACGCCCTGGCCAGCTCGGTCTCCAGCGCCAGCACCCGCTCGGCGTCGGCGCGCGCGGCGGCCTGGGGCTGGCCGGAAAGGGAGAGGAAGCGGGCGACGTGGTCCACGTAGGCGCGGCGGACCGAGTCGGCGGCGGCGCCCTCGCGGGTGTAGTAGTCGCGGTCGGGGAGCCCCAGCCCGCCGGCGAAGAACTGGGCCTGGTAGTGCGCCGCGTCGTGCAGCGCCACGTCGGGGCGGTAGCGGAAGAGGACGTTCACGTACTGCCCGTGCAGCCGCGCCACCTCGTCCAGCAGCGCGGCGCGGGTGCTCACGGCGGCGATGCGGGCGAGCGCCGGGCGCAGCGGGTCCAGCCCCTGCCGCTCGGCGGCGGCGGAGTCCATGCAGGTGGCGTAGTACGTCCCCAGCTTGCGCTCGGTGCTGGTGGCCGGGAGCTGCGCGCGCCGCCGGGCCGCGTCCTCGAGCACCGAGCGGACGACCAGCTCGTTGCGGTCGCCCATGTCACGCCCCACGCCCGAGCTGGCGTAGGCGGCGGGGATGGTGTCGTGCTTCAGCCACGCGCCGGTGGCGTACTGGAAGAAGTTGGTGCACGCCCGCGTGGTGCTGTCGATCATCGCCGGATCGACCACCTTCAGCGGCGGCAGGGTGACGGTGCTGGCCGGCGCCTGCGCGCGCGCCGCCGTCGCGATCACGGCGGATGCCGCGGCGAGCGCGAGCGTGCGGCCGGCGGTGTGGGATGGATGGCGCATGGACGATGTCGTTCGGGATCCGCGGTGTGGGATGGATGCGCCGAACGTAGCCGCCGGATGCGGGCGGGTCAACGAGTTTGGGCCGAAGCGTGCGCGCTGCAGGTCCGTACCACCGGGACCACGAAGGATGTAAGAACCCGGTCTTCGGCGCCGATGCCGCGCAGCGAGCGGATCAGCCTCGCGCAGTTTGCGAGGCTTCCTGTAGTCGTAGGCCGCGGCTTCAGCCGCCTGGCAGAGCCCCCAAACGATCTCAGGCCGCGTCCGGCAGAATGCCCGTCGCCCGCCTACGCCGCCGCGCGAGCAGCCTCGCACGGCCTCGAGGTGTAGTGGATCTCGATGCTCATCGCCGGTTTCACCTGCGCACCACCTGCACCTGCGACATCACCTGCGTCCCGCTGGGCAGGGAAGGCAGGCCGCCGAAGTTGCCCCGCGCCTGCGTGAAGTAGCCCTGGATGACGCCGTGGGCCTGCCGGTCGGCCAGGGCGGCGATGATCTGGAAGCCGCGGCCGGCGTCCACGCTGTCGAGCCCCACGTACGCGCTGGCGCTCCACCGGCCGCCCGAAACCACCACCGGGCCGGTCTGCGGATAGAACGCCGAAACACCCTGGGGAAGCACGATCACCCACAGCTGCTGGCCGCGCGGGACGTGGCAGCTGGTTCCCTGCACCGTCACCAGCCGCGACACGGTGCTTGCCTCGGCGGGCGAGGTGATCCGCACGCCGGTGGGCGCGAACGGCGGGCACGCGGAACTCATCATCGGACTGACCACGAGCACGCCGAGCAGCACGCCCGCCACGCCGCCGGCCACCGGCCACAGCGGCGACTTCGATTTCCGGCGCCTGCGCTTGGCCGCTCCCGCCGCGGCCGGTTCCCGGTCGATGCCGAGCATTCTCCGGAGCCACGGGACCATCACCTGCGCGACCAGCGGCGTGATCACGGCGCCGAAGAGCCCCGCGACGACGGGCACCATGATGTCCTTGCTCATGCACCGGCCCTCCATTCAACGGGTCGCGTGGTCTTCAAGTCCCCGCCCCACCGCCGCCCCGGTCAACCAATGAGAGCACCGCGGCTGCATCGCAAGGAAACATATGTTGCGCGGGTCCCCGTTCGCCCCGTGGAATGGCCGCGAGGTCGCCGGCCCCGCCGGCCTACCTGCGCGGAGGGCGGTACTCGGGATTCAGGTCCGTCTCGAAGAAGAGGTGCACGAAGTCGGCGCCCGCCCGGGCTCCCAGCGCGACCACGCCCTGGTGTTCGCCCCATTCGGTGTCGGGCGCGTCGCCGGCGGAGCTCACGGAAAGGTAGTAGTCGGCGTGCAGGCGCAGCGCCGCCGCCACGGTGGGGAGGAGCGCCTGGTCGATGCCCACGAACAGCACCCGGCGCACGTTGAGCTCCTGGTGCATCGCGTCCATGCTGCCGGCCCAGTTCACCCGCGGCGCCGGATCGTCGCTCGCCAGACCTCGCAGTGGAGAACGAGCACGTCGCCGCGCGGCTCGGCCCCGCACGCCACCGGCTTCGGCAGCGCATGGAGCCGCTCCACCGACTGGGCCGCGGAGAAGAGCCGCCGGTCCGGCGGCACCAGGAAGTCGTCGTGCGGGCCCATCCCCAGCGGCAGCCCGGTACGCAGGGCGAGCAGCGCCACGTGCGCCGCCGCCTCGTCGTCCGGGAGATCGGCCAGCGACCGGAGAGCGAGCGAATCGCGGTTCGTCGAGTCGGACAACGTCGGTGCCGGAGGTGCGGCTCGATCGGGGGTGCCGGATCTCGCGGTGGGTGCGGCCACGGGCTAAGGTAGCGGGCGAAAGCCTGACCACAACCGCGCACGCCGTTTGCCGCTCGCGCCGCCGATGCGATTCGGCCGCCTGATCCCGCCCGACCCGGCGCCCGCGCCGGGGTACCTCTGGCCCCGCTGGCTCTGGCTGCGGGCGCTGGGGGTGATCTTCTTCTCCGCCTTCTATTCCCTCGCCTTCCAGATCCACGGGCTGATCGGCCCGCGCGGCATCCTCCCGGCCGGCGAGTACCTGCGCACGGTGGCCGGCGTGCTGGGGCCGGTGGAGAGGCTCTGGTACGCGCCCACGCTCTTCTGGCTCGGTTCGGGGAGCGCGGCGATGACGATCGTGGTGGCGCTTGGGATGGTGTCGTCGCTGCTGCTGGTGGGCAACGTGTGGCCGCGGGGGGCGGTGGCGCTCTGCACGCTGCTGTTCATGTCGTGCGTGGCGGCGCTGCAGGACTTCTCGATGTACCAGTCCGACGGGATGCTGCTGGAGGCGGGGTTCATCTCCTTCTTCCTGGCGCCGCGCGGCCTCCGCCCACGGCTGGGTGCGGCGGACCCGCCGAGCGCGCTCAGCCTGTTCATGCTGCGCTGGGAGTGGTTCCGCATCTACTTCGAGAGCGGCGTGGTGAAGATCGCCAGCGGCGACCCGCACTGGCGCGGCCTGACCGCGATGGACGAGTACTACCAGAACGGCCCGCTCCCCGCCTGGCCCGGGTGGTACGTGCAGCACTTTCCGCACTGGTACCACGCGGCCACGGTGATCTTCACCCTGGTGGTGGAGTGGTTCCTGGTGTGGGCGGTGTTCCTGCCGCGGCGCTTCCGGATCGCCTGCTTCGTGGTGGTGACGGCGCTGCAGGCCGGCATCATCGCCACGGCCAACTACGCGTTCCTCAACTACCTGGTGCTCTGCCTGGGCGTGCTGCTGCTGGACGACGGGGTGTTCGCCCGGCTGCGGCTTCGCCCTGCCCCGCCGGACGTCGCTCCGCGGCCTCGTCCGGCGTGGTGGCGGCGGACGGAGGCGGTGGTGCTGGGGGTGGCGTTGTACGTCACCGCCGCCTCGTTCCTGCTGCCGTTCATCGGCAGCCCCGCGCTGCTGGAGGCGCCGGTGCGGCTGCTGGCGCCGCTGCGCATCGCCAACTCGTACGGCCTGTTCGCGGTGATGACCACGGCGCGCTACGAGATCGAGTTCCAGGGGAGCCGCGACGGCCGGACGTGGACCGCCTACCCGTTCCGCTACAAGCCGCAGGACCCGCGCAGGCCGCCGGGGATCTACGCGCCGTACCAGCCCCGGTTCGAGTGGAACCTGTGGTTCGCGTCGCTGGGCCCGTGGCAGCAGTCCAACTGGGTGGTGGCCGCGCAGCAGCGGCTGGTCGAGGGGAGCCCCAGCGTGGCCGGGCTGTTCCGGAGCGACCCGTTCCACGGCAAGCCGCCGGCGATGGTGCGCACCGTCATCTACCGGTACTGGTTCACCGACCTGCGGACGAAGCGGAGGACGGGGATGTGGTGGCGCCGCCGCGAGATCGGCCCCTTCACCGGCACGCTGTACCGCGCCGCGGACGGCACCTGGACGCTGGAAGGCGCGCCCACGCCGCTGGCGCCGCTGAACGTGACCGCCCCGGCGGATTGACCACGCCGGGCCGGACCCGGCGCTCCGCGCCCATCACCGGCGTCATTCGTCATGCGCCCGGCTCCGGCGAGCGAGCCGCACGAACCCAGGATACGACGTCCCCGGCAACGTGTTCGGGGGTGCGGCCGTCCATCCGCACGGGCGCGTGCGGGGACTGCCGGAGCGAGGCGGCGAACGCGAGCTCGTCCGCGACCTCCGCCGCGCTCACACCGCGGGCCCGGAGGCGCGCGGCCAGGACCTCGTCGGCGCAATCGAGGTAGGCGCACCGGACGGGGTTACGAGCGAGATCGGCGCGCTCGAAATCCTCCCGCCGGGCGGGGCCGCAGAGCAGCGCGTCGCGCCCCCCGGCGAGCACCGAATGGATCACCGCGGCCCACATCTCCCCCAGCCCGGCCCAGGTGGACGGATCGGTGTGCGCGTCGCGGCCGGCGGCGGCCGAGAGCCCCGGCAGCAGAATGTCCCAGTCGAAGACGACGACCTCGGGAAGGAGCCGGGCCAGGTGCGGAACCAGCGTGCTCTTACCCGACGCCCACGCTCCGGTGAGCAGGTGGAGCGTTGCCGCGGGGCTGCGTACGCCGTCATTCATCCCGATCCACTCGTCCGGTGGTTCCCTCCACGGCGGCGCGGAGGTACAGGTACAGCTCCTTGAACACCTCGCGGAACCGCGTCGCCGGCACCGCCAGCATCGCATCCCGCACCTCCGCGCCGGCATGCAGGCGCCGCGCAAGATCGAAGCGGTCCGCGAACGGCATCTCGCCGGCGGTCCGGTCGTAATCGCGCAGGTCGAGGTGCTCCAGGTACGATTCCCACAACCGCTCGACCGCCCGCAGCTGCTCGATCGCGATCGGATCGACCGCCACGCCGTGCGCCGCGAGATCCGATTCGAAGCGGGCCAGGTCAACACAACTGCCGTTCAGCGGCGCCGCCGTCCCGCACGCGCGGCGGTACAGCGTGCGCAGCGCGTGCTGCAGGTGCGCGTGGGCGTAGTGCAGCTGCGTCTCCAGGTCGCCGGCCTCCAGCACGTCGGCGGCGGCCGCGAGGCAGTGTTCCGGGTCGATCATGGTCCGTGGATGCAAAGAAAAACGGCCCCGGCCGGGAAAGTCACCCGCGGCCGCGGCGTGGAGCGGCACCGGCTCGGCAACACCCGCGCTCGCCGCCGGCCGTGGTCAGTACGGAATCGGGGCCCCGTAGGCGCGCAGGGGCGCCACCAGCACCACCGGGCCGTGCACGGCGTC
>DASSME010000448.1:0-12466 GCA_035689035.1 Longimicrobium sp.
CGGGTCGTGAGTGAGTAAAAGAAGCCAGATCAAGCTAGATGCAAGAGAGCCCCGGCGCACTCCCGGGGCTCTCTAAGCTTCAAGCGATGGGACTGTGGTGTACGGCGGCCGGGATGGACTCGCCGCTGGGGCTGGTGCGCAGGGACTACAGCTACGACCTGCCCGGCCTGTGGACGATCGTGCCGCACGCCAGCTGGCGCGGCACCTACGAGATGGCTTCGTTCATCGCGGCCAACTGCACCACGGTGCTCCTCCCCAGCAGCGAGGCGGTGTACCAGGACAGCACGGGCCAAATGGCGTACCCCGCCAGCGGCCCCGACGTGTCGCAGTCGCGCTGCGTGGAGATCGACTTCCCCGGCAAGTACCAGGGGATGACGCGCCTCCTGCGCCGGCAGACGGTGGCGGGCCCCATCGCCTGGATGGGGAGCCTGATGCAGGACGCGCAGGACGCCAGCGGCCTGATGTTCCGCCGCAACCGGTACTACGACCCGTCATCGGGGCGGTTCACGCAGGAGGATCCGATCGGGCTGGCGGGCGGGGTGAACGCGTACGGGTTCGCGGGCGGGGATCCGGTCAGCTTCAGCGATCCCTATGGGCTCTGCCCGATTCCGCCGTGGGACTGCCCAGCAGCAGTCCTTGCCTACACAGCCAAGTTTGGAGACGAGGCGGTCGATTTCTGGGCTGATCGAGCGCAAAGCAGCAGTGGTGCGGCCAGAGCCGGTTCCGTAGTCGCGGGACACTTTGCCGCTCTCTGGACTACGGAGACCCACCAGAAGACGTTGCATGTCCTTCGGACGGGCTGGGAGATGGGCCGGGACGCGGTACGCAATGCGTCTGGTCCCAATCAGATGGAAAATGACCCCAGGAAACCCCGAACGGTTGACCACGTTCATCCCGCGTATCCGGGAACCGAAGATGCACAGCCGCACATTCACTTCCACCGAATGCGCGAAACGCTGAACAAGGACGGGACGTGGGGACATGGAGCCGATCCCAACAATCCGCCCACGCTGACCCGAGAAGAGAAACGATGGGTCAAGTCGCACGGGTGGAAAACCGAACCGGACCAGAAATAAGATGACGATGGACTCGGAGCTCACCGCGTGGATGCTGAAGGTGACGGGCGCGGGCAGTGCGTCCACCAACGCGGTCGCAAGCATCCACCTGGACGAGCTGGATCGGAAACTCGCCGACCCCGCGACGTGGGAGCAGGCGATCACGGATTGTTTGCCGATCGCCGACGCGGTTCGCCTTCGCCACGAAATTCCGTATGAGGTGGCGGTCGGCATCCCTGTATCCCCTCCCGTAACGACGGCCGAGCTGGGGGCGCCTGCTCTGCGACGGATCGTCGAGAGGCGAACAGCGGTGACACCCGTGGTTTGCCTGTTCCGGCGCGGTCACGAGCCGTGGGAGGTTACCGAGCGGGAGTTCGAGGGCGAGTGTGAGCGGTATCACGCCGACGGGTACGAACTGCATCTTTGCAAGTGGTGGGACCCCGATGACGAACGGCTGGCTGGCGGGGTGTGGGTCAGGCTTCGGTGATCCAACGCGGGTGCGATGAAACGATCGGACCAGCGTGTCCGCTATCGGAGTGACCCTGCCGAATCCCGAAAACCAGGAGAGCCCGGGCTGCCCCCCGGGCTCTCTCGTTGTGACCGGTCCGATCTCTGACGACCGGGGATATCGACGACACCATCACGCCACACATCAACGAGCCGGATGGCACGGCTCGTCCGCCTGGACGCGAGGAGGTACCGAAGTGAGCGAAATGCTGCTCGAAGCGCTGCAGAATTGGTACTCCTCGAACTGTGACGGTGATTGGGAACATGAGTACGCGATCCGAATCACCAACATCGACAACCCTGGGTGGAGCGTCTCCATCCCGCTTGCCGGAACGGCTCGGGAAGGGTGCCCGTTCGAAGAAACGAAGTGGCAGCGGGGGGCGGATGACTGGATCTTGTGCCGTGTGAAAGACGATACGTTTGTCGGACATGGAGGGAGCCGGAACCTGGCCGACATCATCCGGGTGTTCCTCGAGTGGGTGAAATGACGTCCGCATGCGTGTGCCTCACCCCGCCCGCGTCTTGTACGACTGTTCCGCGCCGCGTCCAGGATGTACGGCCGTTGCCCGGACCTGTACGAAGCAGCGACGCCGCATGAGGGCCGCGAGAGCGCAATCGATCCGAATAACTCGTTACGAGGTAAGTCGTTTCAGAAGCACGCAATCTGTCGGCTTGCGTGTCGTGCGGGGGAGCCGCTAGCGTTGCGGCGCTTCCCGCCATTCGCCCGGCGTACACGCGCTGCCGCGCTGGTTCGTGGCGCCCTGGAAGGATTGTTGACCCCGACGGTCCGGAACCCCAACAAGCCATGAGCGAGCGATGACGGATCAGGAGCTGAGGGAGATCGAAGCGCGGTGCGACCTGGCCTCACCGGGGCCGTGGACCTCTATCGTGGAAGGTCGTGACCAGCTGAGCGGTAGCAGCTTCATCATGGTCGCCAGCTCAGGGGCGGCAGGAGAGGACATCGAGTTCATCGGGGCCACCGCGGATGAACAGGATTTCATCGCCCGTGCCCGGCAGGACATACCACGACTGCTGGCGGAGATCACGAGGCTCCGGTCGCTCATCCCCGGCGCTCACCGCGAAGCTCCTCGCGATGAGGATGGCATTTCGGAACAGGAGCTACGGACGATGGAGGACGAGATCCTTGGGATTCCACCCGGGCCATGGACCATCGTTGAAATGGGTGATCCTTCCGTAGTCAGATTCTTCGAAAGGCTCGGGCCAGCCGCGGCCGGAGTTGCTGAAATCGAAGTATTGGGAGCGACGGCCGCGGACCGAGAATTCATCGCCCATTCGAGAGAAGACATTCCGCGCCTGATCGCTGAGCTTCGAAGACGAACTGCGCTTACGACCAGATGAAGTGGTTGTGCACACCGCTACGGGATGCTCTTAGAGGGCTTGGATGGGTGCAAATGTCCGCCTGAAGTTCAGGTAACGGTGGATCGTCGTCCAATACACAAAGCAGAGAGTCCGGGCGTTGCCCGGGCTCTCTGCTTGGTTCGTTGCCCGGGAGGACCATCGTCCCCACGCCAGCTGGCGCGGCACCTACGAGACGGCGTCGTTCATCGCCGCCAACTGCACCACGGTGCTCCTCCCCAGCACCGAGGCGGTGTACCAGGACAGCACAGGCCACATGGCGTACCCCGCCTCCGGCCCCGACGTATCGCAGTCGCGCTGCGTGGAGATCGACTTCCCCGGCAAGTACCAGGGGATGGCGCGCCTGCTGCGCCGCCAGACCGTCGCCGGCCCCATTGCCTGGATGGGCAGCCTGATGCAGGACGCCCAGGACGCCAGCGGCCTGATGTTCCGCCGCAACCGGTACTACGACCGGCGTCCGGACGCTTCACGCAGGAGGATCCGAGCGGGCTCGCGGGCGGGGTGAACGCGTACGGATTCGCCGGGGGGGATCCCCCCCAATACAGGAGAGCCCGGGCGCGCTGCCCGGGCTCTCCTGCCGGATGCGTTCGATGGGGTGCCCGGCGCAGGCGCGTCGTCCCCAGTGGTTCCGAGGAGACGCGGGTACCCGCGCGAGTCTCCGTCGTCTCTGTTCCGTTTGGTTTTCGCTCCCCGATCGCCGTCCGGCAAAGGCCGGGGATGGGCCGCCGCGCCCATCGTACGCATCTGTCCAAAGGGTGGGTGGCGCGCTTCACAAAGCGCTCGTTTGAAGCTAAGTTATCGTCTCACAACGCAATCAGGCCCACCCGCTCCGCACCCCTGACGGATGACCGCAGCGCACCGCGGCGGCGCGCCTCGCCCCGCGCCCAACGCCGGCTTCACCCTGATCGAGATCATCGTGGTGATCGTGGTGATCGCCGTGCTGGCCAGCCTGGTGGCGCCCAACGTCTTCCGCCACGTGGACACCGCGCGCGACACCTCGGCCCGCGCGCAGGTGGAGATGCTGGGCGCCGCGCTCGACGCCTACCGCCTGGACATGGGGCGCTACCCCACCACCCAGGAAGGGCTCGACGCACTGCTGAAGGCGCCCGCGGGCGCCGAGGCGGGGCGCTGGAAGGGGCCGTACCTGCGCAAGTCGGCGATCCCGCAGGACCCGTGGCGCCACGCGTACCAGTACGCCAGCCCCGGCCGGGCGAACCCCACGGGGTACGACCTGCTCAGCTACGGCGCCGACGGCCAGCCCGGCGGCGACGGCGACAACGCCGACGTCACCAGCTGGCAGTAGCCGCCCGCGTATCCCCCAAGTCCGCAGAAATCCCAGGCGTCCAGCCGTGCAGTCGATCCCGCAGGACCAGCTTCCGCTGGCCGAGGGGCTCTCTCGCGAGTTCCTGCTCCACCACCGCCTCTGCCCCTGGCACGTGACGCCCGAGGGCACGCTGGTGGTGGCCGCCGAGGAAGGCTCGCGCCTGGAGGGCGCCGACGACCTGGGCTTCGCCTACGCGCGCCCGGTGGCCGTCCAGCTCACCACGGGCGACGAGCTGGAGCGGCTGATCGAGCGCATCAGCACCCGCGGCGAGCGCGCCATCGAGCTGCAGCGCGTGCACGGCGCCGACGACGACCTGGCTGCCGACGTGAGGGACCTGGCCAACCAGCCGCCGGTGATCCGCTACGTGAACCTGCTGGTGCGCGACGCGTACGACGCGGGCGCCAGCGACATCCACGTGGAGGCCGAGCGCGGCGGGGTGACGGCGCGCTTCCGGCTGGACGGCGTCCTCGTCCCCGCCCCCGAGCCGCCGCCGGGGCTGCACGCCGCCGTGGTCTCGCGCATCAAGCTGCTGGCCGAGCTCGACATCGCCGAGCGGCGGCGCCCGCAGGACGGGCGCATCCGGGTGCGGCTGGAGCAGCGCGAGCTCGACCTGCGCGTGTCCACCGTCCCCACGCTCTTCGGCGAGTCCGTCGTCCTGCGCCTGCTGGACCGCGGCGGCCGCCCCGTGAGCCTGGGCGAGCTGGGGATGCCGGCCGACGTGCTCGCCGCGATGGAGCGGCTGGCCCGCAAGCCCCACGGGATGATCCTGTGCACGGGCCCCACCGGGAGCGGGAAGACCACCACGCTCTACGCCGCGCTGGCGCTGCGCGAGGCGGGGGCGGAGAAGATCGTCACCGTGGAAGACCCGGTGGAATACCAGCTCGCCGGGATCGCGCAGGTCCCGGTGCACCGGCAGGCGGGGGTGACGTTCGGCGGGGCGCTGCGCTCGATCCTGCGGCAGGACCCCGACGTGATCATGGTGGGCGAGATGCGCGACGCCGAGACCGCCGAGATCGCGGTGCAGGCGGCGATGACCGGCCACCTGGTCTTCTCCACCCTGCACACCAACGACGCGGTCGGCGCGCTCCCGCGCCTGCTCGACCTGGGGATCCCCGAGTACCTGGTGAGCGCCACCCTCGAGGGCGTCCTGGCGCAGCGGCTGGTGCGCCGCAACTGCCCGCGCTGCCTGGCCGAGTACCAGCCGCGCGCCGACCACGTGGAACAGGTCGCGGGCCACCGCGCGGAGGGCGCGCGCCTGCTGCGCGGCGCGGGGTGCGCGGCGTGCCGGGGGACGGGGTTCCGCGGCCGGCTGGGCGTGTTCGAGCTGCTGGTGATGGACGACGACCTGCGCGACGCGGTGGCCCGGCGCGAGCCGCGCAGCCGCATCCGCGCGCTGGCCGAGGCCGGGGGGCTGCGGCCGATGCGGGCCGACGGGTGGGAGAAGGCCCGGGCCGGGCTGACCACGGTGGAAGAGGTGCTGCGTGTCACCCAGGAGTGACGCCGCCCCCGCCGCGCGCCCCCCGGCCGCCGTCTCGGCCGCGGCGGGGATGAGCACGGCGTACACCTACCGCGCCATGCACCGGAGCGGCACGGTGGAGACCGGCGTGGTGCGCGCCGCCAGCCGCGAGGAGGCCGGCGAGCTGCTGCACGCCCGCGGCCTCTTTCCGCTCGAGGTCGGCGCCGAGCAGGGCGGCCAGCGGGCGCGCAGGACGCTTCCCGCGAACGACCTCGCCCTGGGCCTGCGCGTGCTGGCCAGCCTGACCGAGGCCGGGCTCCCGATCGCCCGCGCGCTGGCGGCGATGGACGACCTGGCGCCCGCCAGCTGGAAGGCCGGCCTCCCCGCCATCCGCGAGGCGGTGCGGCAGGGCGGCAGCCTGGGGTCGGCGCTGGCCTCGTCGCCGCTCGGCTTCCCCCCAGTGGTCGTCGGGATGGTGGCCGCGGGCGAGGCGGGGAGCGGGCTGGCGGGCGCCGTCCGCCGCGCCGCCGAGCTGATGGAGCGCGCCGCCGAGACCCGCCGGGCGATCCGCGGCGCGCTGGCGTATCCGCTGGTGCTGTCCGGCGCGGGCGGGCTGTCGCTGGTCCTGCTGGTGGGCGTGGTCCTCCCCCGCTTCGCGGTGATCCTGGCCGACCTGGGGCAGGAGCTGCCGCCGATGGCGCGCGCGGTGCTGGCCGTGAGCGCCGCCGCCCGCGCCTGGTGGCTCCCCGCGCTGGTGCTGCTGGCCGGGGTGTTCGCGGCCGGGCGGCTGTGGGTGGCGACCGAGGCGGGGGCGCGGAGCTGGGCGGCCTTCCTCCTCGCGCTCCCGGCGGCCGGGCCCATCCGTCTGGCCTCGGCGACGGCGCGCTTCACCGCCAGCCTGGCGGCGCTGCTGGAGAGCGGCGTCCCCATCGCCCCCGCCATGGCCAGCGCCGCCCGCGCCAGCGGCGACGCGGCGGTGGCCGAGCGCGTGCTGCGCGCCCGCGAGGCCGTGGTGGCCGGAGAGGGCGTGGGCCGCGCGCTCGAGGCGGCGCACGCGCTCACCCCCACCGCGCTCCGCCTGGTCCGCGCCGGGGAAGAAACGGGGCAGCTGGGGGCGATGCTCACCCACGCCTCGCGCATCGAGAGCGAGCGCGCCACCGACCAGGTGCGCGCGGCGGTGCGGCTGCTCGAACCGTCGCTGATCATCGTCTTCGGCGGGGTGGTGGCGCTGGTGGCCGGCGCGCTGCTGCAGGCCGTCTACAGCGTGCGCCCCGGCCCATGAGGGGCGCGCGCTCCGCCGCCGGCGCCACCCTGCTGGAGCTGGTGGTCACCCTGGTGATCCTGGGCGTGGCGGCGGCCGTGGTCGTCCCCGCGCTGCGCCACGCGGCCGACGCGCCGCCCACGCTGAACGACCGCGTGGCCGCCGCCCGGCGCGACGCCCTGGAGCACGGACGCGCGGTGACGGTGCAGCTGCGCGACAGCACCGGCGCGCACCTGCTCACCGCCTTCCCCGACGGGCGCGTGGTGGCCGACAGCGGGCTGGCGCTGGACCCGCTGAACGGGAGGCCGCGTGCCGCGCGGTAGGGCGGGCGCCGCGCTCCTCGAGGCGGTGGTGGCGCTCCTGATCCTGGGCACCGCCTGCGTCTCGGCCACGGCCATGGCCGCGACCTTCTCGCGCACCGTGGCGAAGGCCCGCGAGCTGGACGCGTCCGTCCGCAAGGCGAGCGCGCTCCTCGACGCCGCCAGCCTGTGGACGCGCGACGACCTGGACCGCCGCCTGGGCCAGCGCGAGCAGGGGCCCTGGCGGATGCGGATCGACCGCCCCACCCGCACCCTGTACACCGTGGTGCTCACCGACAGCGCGGGGACGGAGCTGCTGCGCACCTCGCTCTTCCGCGCCGACACCACGCATGCGGCGCCCTGACCGCGGCCCGGCGGGGTTCACCCTGCTCGAGGTGGTGGTGGCGCTGGCCATCACCGGGCTCGTCGTCCTGGGCGCCCGCGCCGTGCTGGCGCGCCTCGGCGACGACGCGCACCACCTGGCCGCCACCGCGGCCGACGACGACCGCGAGGCCAACGCCGACCGCCTGCTGCGCGACCTGCTGGGCCGCGCCGAGGCGCCGCTGGGCCAGGCCGGGCGCTTTGCCGGCGACCCGCGCGTGGTGCGCTTCGACACCCGCTGCGACGTCCCCGCCGGGTGGCAGGAGCGCTGCACCGCCGAGCTCGGGGTGGTGGAGGTGAACGGCGTCCCCACGGTGGGGCTCACCCTCTCCACCGGCGAGGCGGTGGTGCTGCGCAGGGGCTTCGGCCGCGCGGTGCTGCGCTACCTGTACGACCCCGCCAACGGCGGCGTGTGGGTGAACCGCTGGAGCTCCGCCGTCTCGCTCCCCTGGGCGGTGGGAGTGGAGGTGGACGGCGAGCTCACCATCCTCCCGATCGGGGAGCGGGGATGAGCGCGCGCCTCCGCGGCCGCGAGGGGTTCGCCCTGCTGGCGGCGCTCTGGATCCTGGTGGGGGTGTCGGCGCTGGCGCTCACCCTGGCGCTGGCCGGGCGCGACGCCACGCACGCCGCGCGCAACCGGGTGGCGCTGGCCCGCGCGCGCTGGCGGGCCGTGGACTGCGCCGAGCGCGCCCGCGCCGTGATCGCCGACGCGATCGCCCCGCCCGAGCTGCGCGAGTCGTCGGCGCCGCCCGCCGGGTGGGCGGCGGCGGACCGGGCCGTCCGCGAATCGCTCCTGGTCCCCCGCGAGTGCGGCGTGACGGTGCGCGCGGCGGGGACGCGGGTGGACGTGAACACCGCCGACGTGGAGATGCTCTCGCGCCTCTTCCGCGCCGCCGGCGTCCCCGCCTTCTCGGCCGATTCGCTCGCCGACGCCGTGGCCGACTGGCGCGACGACGACGACCTGCCGCGCCCGCTGGGCGCCGAGCGGCCCTGGTACGGCGCGCGGGAGCGCTTCCTCCCCCGCAACGCGCCGTTCCAGGACGTGCGCGAGCTGCACCGCGTCCGCGGCTGGGTGGAAGGGCTCGACACGCTGGTGGACGTCGACTCGGCGCGGATCGCCCTCAACGCCGCTGCGCCCGCGGTGCTGGCCTCGCTCCCGGGCTTCGGCCCCGAGGCGGTGTCGCGGCTGCTGGAGCTGCGCGCCCGCGGCGACCGGGTGACGGACCTGGCGGCGGTCACCGGGCTCCTTTCCGAGGGCGGCCGCCAGGCGTTCGAGCATGCCTACGCCTCGCTGGCGCCCCGGGTGGCGCTGGAGCCCGACGCGTGGGTGGTGACCAGCCGCGCGGCCGACGGAGAGCCCGCGGTGGGCGCGGTGGTGGAATTGACGCTGGTGCGCGCGTCCACGCGGGTGGCCGTGGTGCGAAGGAAGACCTGGAGCGAATGACGCTTTCCCTGGGAGTGGGCGTGGGCGCGGACCGCATCCGCGCCGTGGCGGTGCGCGGCGGGGCCGTGGCGTGGGCCGGCGAGGCCGAGCTCGACGACGCCGCCGGCCCCGGCGCCGCCCTGCGCGAGCTGCTGGCCTCCGCGCCGCTGCCGCGCTGGCCGCGCCCGTCGGTGGCGCTCGCCGTGAGCCCCGCGCTGGCGCAGCTGCGCCGCATCACCGGGCTCCCCCAGGTGGCGGACGAGCGGACGCTGACCCAGGTGGTGCGCCAGAGCGCGGGGAAGTTCTTCCTGCGCAACGGCAAGCCCGTCGCCACCACGCGCGTGCGGGTGATCGCCCCCGGCGAGGTGTGGTGCGCCGCCTTCGAGCAGGGGCTGGTGGATGCGCTGGTCGCCGCCTGCCGCGAAAGCGGGCTCTCGGTGCGCGGCATCGTCCCCGCCGTGGCCGTGCTCCCCCGCGCGCTCGAAGGCGACCGTCTCACCTGGCGCGACGGCGAGGTGCGGGTGGAGGTGGAGCTGGCGGGCGACGGCACCCTGGCCGCCGTCCGCCGCACCCGCGCGGCCGGCGCGGCCGACCCCACGCCGGACGCCGCGCCCGTCCCCGCGCTGGCCCGGATCGGCGCCACGGCGCCGGCGTTCGCGGACGCCTACGGGGCGGCGCTGCTGCGCCGCGGCGAGCCGCTGGCGCTGGAGCCGCGCCGCGACGACGCCGCCCCGCCGCCCTGGCGCCTCCCGCTGGCCGCCGCGGCGGTCTGCGCGTCGCTGGTCGCCTACGCCATCCTCCCCGTCCGCGCGGCGCACCGGGCCGAGGCGGCGGCGCTGGCGCGGCTGGCCCGCGTGAACGCCGCCAGCACCGCCGCGCGGCAGGCGGACGAGGGCGAGGGCCGGGTGACCGCCGCGCTCGCCGAGGTGGCCGCCTTCGACAGCGCCCGCTACGCGCACACCCGGCTGCTGGGCGACCTGACCCGCGCCCTCCCCGTGGGGAGCGCGCTGGCCACCTTCCGCGTCGATTCGGCCGGCGGGAGCATCGTGGCGCTCACCCCGCGCGCCGCCGCCGTCCTCGCGCCGCTGGAGCGCGTCCCCGGCGTGAGCGGCGCCGAGATCGTGGGCACGGTCACGCACGAGGTGGTCGCCGGGCGCGAGCTGGAGCGCGTCAACGTCCGCTTCTCGGTCCTGTCCGCTGCCCGCCGCGAGCGCGACCGGGCGGCCGAGGGAGGCGCGCGATGATCGGCGAGCGCGAGCGGCGCACCCTGGCCCTGGGCGGGGTGGCGGTGGTGCTGATGCTGGGGCTGGGCCGCGGCCTTCCCGCGTGGCGCGCCTGGAAGAGCGCCGCCATCGCCCGCGCCACCCTGCAGACCGGCCGCGCCGCCGACGCGGAAGCGTCCGTCCGCGGGCTGCGCGCGCGCATCGACACGGTGGAGGCGCGGCAGCGGCGGCTGGGCGAGCTGGCGCCCGCGCTGCTGGACGGCACCACGCCGGCCGCCTCGGGCGCGTCGCTCTCGGCCATCCTCTCCGGCGCCGCGGCGCGCGCCGGCGTGCGCCTCAACTCCGTGCAGGTGGTGCCGGACTCGGTCCGCGAGGGGCGCACCTTCCTGCGCGTGGCCCTGCACGCCGACGCCACGGGCGACGTGGCCGGCGTGACCCGGATGCTGGCGCTGCTCGAAGCCGGCCCCGAGCTGCTGGCCGTGCGCGACCTGGTGATCACCCAGCCCGACCCCGCGGGGCAGGGCCCCGAGCAGCTGCACGCGGAGCTCACCGTCGAGGGGCTGGCACTGGCCAGGGGCGCCCTTCCCGGCGCGCCGGCGGACTCGTCCGCCGAGATGGGGGAGGGCGGGGGGGAGGTGGTCCCGGACGAGGGGACCCCGGCTCCCGCGCCGGCCGTGGGCGGACGGGTGGAGGCGGCGCCATGAAGCGGACGCACGTGGAGGCGCTGCTCTGGGCGCTGGCGCTGGCGATCGGCGTGGCGGCGTGGCGGCAGGCGCGCGCCGTGGTGCCGCCCGAGGCGGCGCAGCCCGCGGCCCGCCCCGCGGCCCCGCCCGAGCCGCTCCGCTTCTCGGCGGGGCAGATGGCCCAGGCGGCGGGCTCCATCGCCCGGGGCGACCCCTTCCGGCTGGACCGGCGGCCCTCGCCCGTCGCCTTCAACGCCCTTCCCAACGGGGTGGAGGGGGGGATGGGGATGCCGCCCGCGCCCCCGCCCCCGCCCAGGCCGCAGCTCTCGGTCAGCGGCATCGTGGGCCCGCCCTGGGCGGCGCTGCTGGACGGCGTCCCCGGGCGGGACGGATCGGTGATGGTGCGCGCCGGCGAGCGGGTGGGCGAGCTCACCGTGCGCCGCGTGGGCCCCGACGGCGTGGTGGTGGTGGGAATGGACACCACCTGGCGGCTTTCTCTCAAACGGACATGGCAGTGACCCCTCGCACGGTGGTACTCCTGGCGGCGCTCCTGGGCGCGCTCGCACCCGCGGCCCGCGCGCAGGGCAACGCGCCCGTCACCCAGCGGGGCAGCGACGTGATGATCAACTTCATCGACGCCGACCTGCGCGGGGTGATCCAGACGCTGAGCCCGTACCTGGACCGGCCGGTGCTGTTCAGCGGCGTGAACCCGGTGCGGGTCACGCTGCAGACGCCCGGCCCGGTGCCCCGCGCGCAGGTGGCCGGCCTGCTGCGCGCCACGCTCACGGCCAACAACTACGAGCTGGCCGAAGACGGCGGCACCTACGTGGTGCGGCCCCGCGCCCAGCAGGGCCCGCCCGGCGGCTTCCCGCAGCAGCCGGTGCAGCCGCAGCCGGTGGCGGGCGCGCGCGCGCAGGGCGGGGTGCAGCTCTTCGTGATCCGCCTGCGCCACGCCAAGGCCGCCGACGTGGCCGCGGTGGTCAACGCGCTGTACGGCCGCGCCAGCGCCCTGGGCGAGCTGGGCGGCGGCCGCCCCCCCACGCTGGGCAGCGACCTGACGCGCAACCAGCTCCCGCCGTACAACCCCAACCAGCCCACGCAGCCGGGCGCCACCGCCGTGGTCACCGGGCGCGACGCCACCCTTTCGGGCGACATCACCATCGTCCCCGATTCGCGCACCAACAGCCTGCTGGTGCGCGCCACCCCGGCCGACTTCGAGCTGATCCAGGCGGCGGTGCAGGAGATCGACATCCGCCCGCTGCAGGTGCTGGTGGAGGTGGTGATCGCCGAGGTGCAGCGGAACTCGGGGTTCGCGCTGGGGCTGTTCGCCGGGGCCGACAGCATCCACGCCAAGGGTGACGTGCTGGGCTTCGCCGCGCTCAACGACAGCCTGGACCTTCCCGGAAACGGCCTGATCCTGCGCGCGCTCCGCATCGGGCACTACCAGTTCAACGTGACGCTGGCCGCCGCCGCCAGC
>DASSME010000449.1:0-5253 GCA_035689035.1 Longimicrobium sp.
CCCGCGTCTACAGGCGCTGAATAGAAAGTTGGTTCCAGTGTGGCAACGGGTGGTATCTACCGAACGACGCAGGCCTGAACAGCCGGTCGTTTCATTCCTTCGTGGTCGCGCGCAGCGCGGTGGGTGACTCAGGATGACGAGCCATGGGGGACGGGCTCGAATGCGCAGTCGATCCTACAAGCCGGTATCCGCCACACGGAGCAGCGGAGAACTGCACGCGAATCCGGCGTGTCCGTTCTTCCCGCTCCTCCGTGTGACGCCTTCAGGGGGGTGAGAACGCGAGCCCTCCCGCGGAAAATCCGCGGGAGGGCTCGGGCAGTGGTCTGGAAGCCGGCTACCCCTGCAGCGCCTGCCGCACCTTCTCGGCGAGCGAGCGGTTCATCCCCGGCAGCGTGGCGATCTCGTCCACGTTCGCCTGGTGGGCGCTCCAGATGGTGTCGTAGCGGTCGACCACGGCCTGGATGCGCCGCGGGCCCATCCCCTGCACGCGCGCCAGCACCGCCCACAGCCGCTCGCGCTCCAGCAGCAGCCCCACCGCGTCGGGGTCCGAGGTGTCGTGGCCGCGCCCGCGCAGGTGGTCCAGGAAGGCCAGCCAGTCGTCGTGTCCCCACCCGGCGGGCTGCGCCTGCACGAAGGCGCGCAGGTCCTCGCGCAGGTCGGGGCCCTTGGGCTGGTGGACGAAACGGCCGGTCTCCTTCTTCCCGCCCCGTTCCTTCGCCGCCGCGCCCTTCGCCGGCTGCCTGGCGGCGGCTTTCTTCTCCGCCACCGCCTTCCGCGCGCGCGGCGAGAGGCTCTGCGCCTTCACCTCGGGCGGGTCGGCCGGGGCGGGGGCGGCGGTGCGGGCGTCGGGGGCCACGCCGGCCGCCGGGGTGCTGCTGGCGCGGGCCCGCGCGGGGCCCGCCGTGGTCTTGGCCATCGGGATCGATCTCCTTCGGATCGCTTGCTTGGTCGAAAGTCAGGGCCGCTCGGGCTTGATCACCACCATCCCGAGCGGCGGCAGGGTCAGGCGCAGCGACTGGGGGTGGCCGTGCGCGGGCACCGGCTCGGTCTCCACCCGCCCCAGGTTCCCCAGGTTGCTCCCGCCGTACGTCTCGGCGTCGCTGTTCAGCACCTCGGTCCACCCGCCCTCGCGGGGCACGCCCAGCCGGTACCCGTGCCGCGGGATGGGGGTGAAGTTGAAGGCCAGCAGCAGCTCCTCGCCGCTCTCCGCGCCGCGGCGGATGAAGCTGAGCACGCTCTGCTCCACGTCGCGGAAGTCGATCCAGCTGAACCCCTCGTAGCTGAAGTCGGTCTCCCAGAAGGCACGCTCGCGGCGGTAGAGCGCGTTCAGGTCGCGCATGAAGCGCTGCAGCCCGGCGTGCATCGGGTCGCCGAGCAGGTGCCAGTCGAGCGAGCGGCTTTCGCTCCACTCGCGCCACTGGCCGAACTCGCCGCCCATGAAGATCAGCTTCTTGCCGGGGTGGCCCCACATGAACCCCAGCGCGCAGCGCAGGTTGGCGAACTTCTGCCAGGTGTCGCCCGGCATCTTCTCGAGGAGCGAGCCCTTCAGGTGCACCACCTCGTCGTGGCTGAAGGGGAGCACGAAGTGCTCGCTGAAGGCGTACATCAGCGAGAAGGTGATCAGGTTGAAGTGGTACTTGCGGTAGACCGGGTCTTCCTCGGCGAACTTCAGGAAGTCGTTCATCCACCCCATGTTCCACTTGAGGTGGAAGCCCAGCCCGCCCAGGTGCGGCGCCTGCGTCACCCCCGGCCACGCGGTCGACTCCTCGGCGATCATCAGCGCGCCGCGGTGCCGGTCGCGCACCACGGAGTTGACCTGCTGCAGGAAGTGGATGGCGTCCAGGTTCTCGCGCCCGCCGAAGGCGTTGGGGATCCACTCCCCCGGCTGGCGGCTGTAGTCCAGGTAGAGCATCGAGGCCACGGCGTCCACCCGCAGCCCGTCCACGTGGAACTCCTCGAGCCAGTAGAGCGCGTTGGACACCAGGAAGTTGCGCACCTCGTTGCGCCCGAAGTTGAAGATCAGCGTCCCCCAGTCGGGGTGCTCGCCCTGGCGCGGGTCCTCGTGCTCGTACAGCGCGCTGCCGTCGAAGCGGCGCAGGCCGTGGGCGTCCTTGGGGAAGTGCGCGGGCACCCAGTCCAGGATCACGCCGATCCCGCGTTCGTGCATGTGGTTCACGAACCAGCGGAAGTCGTCGGCCGTCCCCAGCCGCGCGGTGGGGGCGAAGTAGCCGGTCACCTGGTAGCCCCAGCTGGGGTCGTACGGGTGCTCGGCCACGGGGAGGAGCTCCACGTGGGTGAAGCCCAGGTCGCAGAGGTATTCGCCCAGCTGCTCGCCCAGCTCGCGCCAGCTCAGCGGCCGGTCGCCGTCGTCGGGGATGCGCCGCCAGCTGGGGGCGTGCACCTCGTAGATGGTCATCGGGCGGGTGTAGCAGTCGCCGGTGCGCCGCTCCTCCATCCACTCCGCGTCGCTCCACTCGAACCCGCGCAGGTCGCGGACGACCGAGGCGGTGGCCGGGCGGTTCTCGCTCCCGAAGGCGACGGGGTCGGCCTTCAGGAACACGCCGGCGTGCGCGGAGTGGATCTCGTACTTGTAGATGGCGCCCTCGCCCACGCCGGGGATGAACATCTCCCACACGCCGGCGCCGGGGTGGAAGCGCATCACGTGGCGCCGCCCGTCCCACCCGTTGAAGGGGCCCACCACGCTGACCCGCTGCGCCCCCGGCGCCCACACGGCGAAGCGCGTCCCCGCCACCCCCTCGATCTCGTCGGGGTGCGCGCCCAGCGTCTCCCACAGCCGCAGGTGCGTCCCCTCGCCGATCAGGTACAGGTCGAAGTCGCTGACGGTGCTGGGGAAGGCGTACGCGTCGGCCTCCTCGGCGGTCTCGCCATCGGGGGTGCGGACGCGCAGGCGGTAGGCGAAGGGGTGCGAGCCGGGGGGGAGCACCAGCTCGAAGAAGCCGTCGGGGTGCGCGCGCTCCATCTCGGCGGCCTCGCCGGTCCGGGCGTCGACCACGGCGGCCGACTCGGCGCCGGGGTGGAAGGCGCGCACCACCAGCCGCAGCTCGCCGGCGATGGAAACGCGGTGCATGCCCAGCACGCGGAACACGTCGCGGTGCTCGCCGCGCACCACCTGCTGGACGTCGGTCAGGAGAGTTGCCAGGGCCATCACGTTCCGGATCGGGGCGCGGCCGGCCGGGCCGCCGCGCGATGATACAGCGTTTGAGTGAGCTTCACGTTCGTCGCGGAACCCCGCGTCCGCCTGCGAAGCCCGTGCCGCCGGTTCCACACCCGGGGGTGAACGAAAGTGAAGCGGCCGAACCGCGTGGGGGCTCTGGGCCCGTCCGTGCTCCCGCCCCGCACCCCGGGTTGAAACCCGAGGCAACCACGGCCCCAAGTCCGCCTCCGCGGACTCCCACCCATGGACCCGTGCGGATGCACGCCTCCCGCGAGCCTCTTCCCCTCCTCCGCGGAGCGCGGGGCGGGGGCCGCCGCGGCAATCTACACTTCGCCGCCGCGGGTGCGACCCCGCGCCGGCAACGATTTCGCTTGCAAGCGGGTCACACCGGCTGTCATCTTGCGCCGGGGCGGACGTTGTATCTCGCCCGTCCGCGCCGGCGCAGCTCCCGATTTCATCCCACCCCCTTCCGCCCATGGCCGACTTCACGCCGCTCCTGGCCGATGCCGCGCACGCGCTCCGCTCGCTCTGGCGCGCGCGGCGCCACTCCTTCGGCACGGTGCTCACGCTGGCGTTCGGCGGCGGCGTGGCGCTGGCCATGGCGGGGGTGGCGTGGGCCGGCCTCGGCTGGCAGGCACCCGCGGACCCGCCGCGCTTCGGCCGCGCGCCCGGCGGCGGTCCCGGCGGGTGGACGGACGAGATCCGCACCGCCGCCGAGCTGCAGCGCGACGGGTTCCGCGCCATCTTCGCCGTGCTCCTCGCCGCGGCGATCGCGGTGGCGCTGGTGACGGCCGTGAACGCCGCCGCCCACGTGGTGATCCGCGCCAGCAGCCGGCGCCACGAGCGGGCCATGCGCGCGGCGCTGGGCGCGTCGCCCTGGCGCCTGCTGGCGCAGTCGCTGGCCGAGAACGGCGTGCTCGCCCTCATCGGCGCCGTGGGCGGGGCGGCGCTGGGCACGGGGCTGCGGGCGCTGCTGCGCGCCTCGTGGCCGGCGGCGGGTGGGCAGATCGCGGGAGAGCCGGGGATGGTGCCGCTGCTGCTGGCGCTCGCGGTGCCCGCCGGCGCGGTGCTCCTCTTCGGGGTGGCGCCGGCGCTGGGGGCCGGGCGCGGCAACCTGCACGCGCAGCTCACCACCGGGAGCCGCGCCACCCCCGACCGCTACGAGGGGTGGCTGCGGCGCACCATCACCATCGCCCAGCTCGCCACCTCGATGGGGCTGCTGGTGGGCGCCGGGCTGCTGATCCGCGGCTCGCTGCCGGGCACGGCGGCCGCGGGCCCCGGCTTCGACCCGCGCGACACGCTCACCCTGCGGCTCGACACCCCCGCCACCCTCGCGGCCGACCCCGCGCGGCGGGCGGCGGCGCTGCAGAACGCGCTGGACCGGGTGCGCGCCCTCCCCGGCGTGCGCGCCGCCGCGCTCGGCTCGCCCGACGCCTGGCTGGGGCTGGGCGCGCAGGACAAAGTCACCACCTTCTGCCGCGAGTGCAGCCTGGCCAACGTGTGGACGCCGATCCTGGTCGGTCCGGCGCGCAACCTGGCGGTCAGCCCCGGCTGGTTCGGCACGCTGGGCGTGCGCGTGATCAAGGGCCGCGAGATCACCGCGGCGGACCGGGGCCGGCGCGTGGCGGTGATCAACCAGGCGTTCGCGGGGCTGCTGTACCCGCGCGGCGAGCCGATCGGCAAGGCGCTGGCGCCCACCGGCTTCTTCGGCCAGACCTACACCGTGGTGGGCGTGGTGGACGACGTGGCGCCCAGCGGCCCCGGCACGCCGCAGGCCCGCGCAGCCGCGCTGTACCTGTCCACGCAGGAGCACGCGCCCACCACCGCCGCCGTGGCCGTCCGCACCCGCGGCGACCCGATGCGCCTGGCGCCCGCCGTCACCGCCGCGCTCCGCGCCGCCATCCCCGGCGCGCGCGTCGCGGACGCGGTGACGATGGAAACGCGCCTGGCGCGCTACCGGGCGCCGCTGGGCTGGTTCGGCGTGGTGCTGTGCGCGGTGGCGGCGGCGGCGCTGCTGCTCTGCGTGGGCGCCGTGTACAGCGTGGTGGCGTACGGCGTCGCCCGCCGCACGCGCGAGA
>DASSME010000450.1:0-2801 GCA_035689035.1 Longimicrobium sp.
CTGTCCCCTGTCCCCTGTCCCCTGTCGTCACGGCCCTCGCCTTGCCGGAACTCCGCTCGCCGGTATCTTCGGGGCGTCGCAACTCGACCGCCGCTCACAATCGTACGTTCTGGAGGCTGGATGCCGGACCCGCGTGTTTCAACGATGGCCGACGGGCTGATCGGCTCGGAGATCCTGCGCATCGCCGCCGACGTGCGCGCCATGCTGGCCCAGGGCGCCGAGGTGTGCAACCTCACCGTCGGCGACTTCGCGCCGGCCGAGTTCCCCGCCCCGCAGGCGCTGGTGGACGGCATCGTCGACGCGCTGCGCGCGGGCGAGACCAACTACCCGCCCAGCGATGGCGTGCTGGAGCTGCGCAAGGCGGTGAGTTCCTTCTACCGCGAGTGGCTGGGGCTGGAATACGGCGTCGAGTCGATCCTGGTGACGGGCGGCAGCCGCCCCGGGCTCTTCGCCACCTACTCGGCGCTGGTCGACCCCGGCGACGCGGTGGTCTACCCGGTGCCGAGCTGGAACAACAACCACTACGTGCACCTGACCGGCGCCCGCGGCGTGCCGATCCAGACGCACGCGGCCGACGCCTTCATGCCCACGCGCGCGGCGCTGGAAGAGGCGGTGCGCGGCGCCCGGCTGCTGGTGCTCAACTCGCCGCTCAACCCGTCGGGGACGGCGTTCACCGCCGACGCGCTGGCCGGGATCTGCGACCTGGTGCTGGAGGAGAACGCCCGCCGCGGCCCCGGCGAGCGCCCGCTGTACGTGCTGTACGACTCGGTCTACTGGATGCTCACCTTCGGCGGCACCCGGCACGTGAACCCCGTGTCGCTGCGGCCGGAGATGAGGGACTACACCGTGTTCGTGGACGGCATCTCCAAGAGCTTCGCCAGCACCGGCGTGCGCGTGGGGTGGACCGTCGCCCCGGCCGACATCACCAGGCGGATGGCCAGCATCGTGGGCCACGTGGGCGCCTGGGCCCCGCGCGCCGAGCAGATCGCCGTCGCGAAGCTGCTGGGCGACCGCGCGGCGATCGAGGCGTATCACGACACCATGCTGCGCGAGGTGTACGACCGGCTCGAGGCGCTGTACGAGGGCGTGCTGGCGCTGCGCGACCGCGGCTTCCCCGTCGAGGCGGTGATGCCGATGGGCGCCATCTACCTGAGCGCCCGCTTCGAGTTGCACGGCACCGTCACCCCCGACGGCAAGACGCTGAACACCAACAGCGACATCCGCCTGTACCTGCTGGAGGCGGCGGGGATGGCCGTGGTCCCCTTCCAGGCGTTCGGCCTGGAAGAGGAGACCGGCTGGTTCCGCCTGAGCGTGGGCGCCGTGAGCCGCGCCGAGATCGGCCCCATGCTGCAGCGCTTGGAGCGCGCGCTGACGGCGTTGCAGCCCGTGGCCGCCGCGGCGTAGAGCGGGAATCGTCCTCCAGACGAAGCGCCCGCCCGGGGAGCCGGGCGGGCGCTTCGCATTCGCAGCCGGAAGCCGGGATCGAGCAGGTTAGCCTCGCGCGGTTTGCGAGGCTTCTCGTGGTTGTTGCTGCGGCTTCAGCCGCCGGAGAGGGGCCAGCCGCGGGCTTGCCGTCACCGCGACTCACCCCTCGATCGGGTCGGGCGAATCGCCGGCCAGGAGCAGCTGCGGCACCTGCGAGAAGGCGTACGTCCCCGAGCCGGCGTCCAGGTCGAACACCCACACCACGTCGAAGCGGCTGCCGGGCCACTGCTGCGGCGCGGTGGTGTCGTTCCCCAGGATCTGGTTGGCGATGCCGGGGATGTCCTGGTGCTCCCAGTACGAACCGCTCCCGCCCTCCGGCCCTCGAGCCACCGTGCGGCGAGCCACCGGCGAAGCACGATGCCGGCCGCTCACCCCGATCTTCGCATGCAGTCCGCGCAGGCGGACTTCGTGCCGTTGTAGCCGCGACTTCAGTCGCATCCTCCAACCCCGCCCCGCCGGCCCGCTGCATGGATCGTAGCGACTCTGCTGAAACCGCGTAAGCGCTTGTTTCGTAACCTATTTCGTTGACAGCGGGCACGGACGCGGGTAGACTTCGGCGCCGGAACGTTTGTCGTTCCGCTCCCCCTGCCCCGCCGTCCGATCTTCCCCATCCCGAACCGGGACCGCCGTGGAAACCCTATTCCTGGTGTGCGCGATCGTGGGCGGGGGCTTCCTGGCGCTCCAGACGCTGCTGGGGCTGGCGGGGCTGCAGCACCAGGTCCACTTCCCCGCGCTGCACGACGCCGAGGTGGCCGGCGACGCGCTGAACCTGCTCAGCCTGCGCGCCCTGGCCGCCGGCGCGCTCTTCTTCGGCCTGGCCGGGATGCTGGCCGGCCGCGCCTGGTTCGCCCTTCCCGCGGCGCTCGCCGCCGGCATCGTCGCCACCGTCTCGGTCGCCGCCGCCACGCGCGCGCTGATGCGGATGGAGAGCGACGGCACCGTGCGGATGAGCCGCGCGGTGGGCGCAACCGGAGAGGTCTACCTCCGCATCCCGGGCGGACGCGAGACGCCCGGCAAGGTGCACGTGACCGTGCAGGGCCGCACGGTGGAGTGCCAGGCCGTCTCCGAGCACCCCCTCCCTTCCGGTACGTCCGTCCTGGTGGTCGACGTGGTCGGCCCCGACCTGGTGGAAGTCATCCCCTCACCCTTCGACGGAGCCCCCGATGGACCTGTCTAGCGCCTCTCCCGCCCTGCTGATCGCCGCCGCCATCCTGGGGCTGCTGTTCAGCTTCGCGCTGTTCGTGGCCGCGCGCTACAAGCGGTGCCCCGCCAACAAGGTGCTGGTGATCTCCGGCTCGTTCACCGGCGACAACGCC
>DASSME010000451.1:0-8158 GCA_035689035.1 Longimicrobium sp.
TGATCACTGCGCTTCTGCCGTATCCGGGCAACGGGTATGAGACTGCCGCCGGGTCGAAGGGTTTCAGCGCCGAAGCCGCGATCATCCGTGAACAGATTGACGGCGTAAGAGAGGCTCGCAGCCGGACGGTTACGCTGGACACGGGCGAACGCGACACGATGCGGCGGATGATCGAGATCGCCCTCGATTGCACGAGCGACAACTGGGATGGCGATGGTGCGAAGGCAGTCTCGACAGCGTCGTTCCTGAGCGCGAAGCGGTTCTTGGAAGCACTGCCTCCCGGCATGCAAAGCCCTGAGGTGTCAGTGGACCCGGACGGAGAAATGGTTTTCGAGTGGACCAGCGGGCCGCAGCATGCGTTCTCGATTTCGTTCGGCGCTGGAGGCAAGCTGACGTA
The DNA here is from genome assembly GCA_035689035.1 of Longimicrobium sp. Taxonomy (GTDB): domain Bacteria; phylum Gemmatimonadota; class Gemmatimonadetes; order Longimicrobiales; family Longimicrobiaceae; genus Longimicrobium. Next base: position 398 of record DASSME010000451.1, read on the forward strand.
CGCAGGCTTGTTCGGTCCGAGTACCACTCACGGAGTCGAATACATTAGCTATGGGCTTCCTCGGGAACTGGTGGCGAAGATTCAGCGCGCCTCCGCAGCGCGCTGACGCTCCCGTGGCTGAACTCCCGGGGATGGTGGAAGAAACCGAGTGGCTCGCCCGGTTTCTTCCAGACTCGAAGATGTTCAGCAGCAACGGTGTTCGATCCACCGCCTTCATGCCGCGCCGAGGTACCACGTCGGTTTTCCGAATCACGGGAATGGACGAGACGCAAATCCGTGGGATTGGCAACGCCGTGCTGACGGTGAAGCCGCCCAAGGCACGCGCCGAGATCGTCGCCGAGCGTGTCTACGCCACGGGTCTCCAACTCGATCCTGACAACACACCCGAGTTCCACGCGAACATCACTGGTTGGCCTCCCGACAGCGCGAAGGACGAGCAGAAGCTCCTGGCGCTGCAGCTTGCTTCCTCGTCCGTTCTGAAGCGGCACGACTGACTTACTCCGCCATCGCCAGCAGCTCCGCCGTGTGCAGCGCCTTCCTTCCGCCGCAGAAGTCCGCGATCTGGTGGCGGCAGCTGAAGCCGGGGGCGACAACCAGGTCGTCCGCGGCGGTCTGGCGGACAGCCGGGAAGAGGACGCGCTCGCCGCACGCCTGGCTCACCTCGTAGTGCCCCTTCTCGTAGCCGAAGCTGCCGGCCATCCCGCAGCACCCGCTGTCCAGCACGGTGAACTCCAGCCCCTCCACGCGCGACAGCACCTCCGTCGTCGGCCCCATCCCCACCAGCGCCTTCTGGTGGCAATGACCGTGGATGATCGCCTTGCGCTCCAGTCGTCCGGGACTCCAGTCGGGGAGACTCGCCAGGAACTCCTCGAAGGTCACCGCCGCAGTTGCCAGCTTCTTCGCGCGCTCGTCCCGCACCAGGTCCGGCAGCTCGTCGCGCAGGGTGAGGATGCAGCTGGGTTCCACGCCCACGATCCAGGCGCCGCGCTCCACGTCGGGGAGGAGCGTTTCGAGCAGCTCCTTCTGCAGGTCGCGCGCGTGCTCCAGCAGGCCCTTGGACACCGCGGCGCGGCCGCAGCACACCTGCGTCTTCGGCAGCCGCACCTCGTAGCCGGCGTCCGCCAGCACCTTCGCGGCGGCGTGCAGCGGGCCGGGCTCGAAGTAGTTGTGGAAGGTGTCGTCGAACAGGATCACCGTCGCCTTGCCGCCGACGACGGACCGCTTCCGCTTCGAGAAGACGCGGCGGAACGGCTCCTTCGCGAGCGACGGCATCTGGCGGCGCGGGTCCATCCCGGTGGCGGCCTGCATCACGCGGCCCATCACCCGCTGGCCCAGGTTGGCGGCGCGCGGTGCCAGACTCCCCATGCGGGCCAGGTCGTGCACGCGGCCGAAGAAGAGCGCCTTGCGGTCGATGCCGTGCGCGCGGTGGTGCTGGGCCAGGAACTCGGCCTTGTAGCGCGCCATGTCCACGCCCACGGGGCACTCCGTCTTGCACGCCTTGCACGCGAGACAGAGGTCGAGCGCCTCGAGCACCTCGTAGCTCTTCATCCCCGGCAGGGCACCGCGCATGGCCTCGCGCAGCGAGTTGGCGCGGCCGCGGGTGCTGTGCATCTCCTCCTGCGTCACCATGTACGACGGGCACATGGTCCCCGCGTCCAGCTTGCGGCAGACGGCCATCCCGTTGCACTTCTCCACCGCCACGTCCCACCCGCCCTCTTCGTAGCGGAAGAAGGTCTCGGCCGGCGGGTGGACCGCGTAATCCTCGCCGAAGCGCAGGTTCTCGCTCATCCGCTGGTACGGCGGCGCGATCTTGCCCCCGGGGTTCATCCGCCCGTCCGGGTCGAACACCGCCTTCACCCGCCGGTGCAGCTCGATCAGCTCCGGGCCGAACATCTTCGGCAGGAACTCGGAGCGGGCCAGCCCGTCGCCGTGCTCGCCGCTGAGCGAGCCGCCGAACTCCACCACCAGGTCGGCGATGTCGTGGGCGATGCGCTGCATCCGCTCCCGGTCGTCGCCCTGCTTCAGGTTCAGGTCCACGCGGATGTGCAGGCACCCCTGGCCCGCGTGGCCGAAGAACCCGGTGGTGGTGCCGTGCCGCTGCACGATCTCCTCGAAGCTGCGCATGTACGCCCCCAGCTTCTCGGGCGGGCACCCGGTGTCTTCGACGAACTCCTGCGGCTTGATGTCCTTGGACGGCGTGGTCAGGTACAGCAGCCCGGTGGCCGCCTGCCGCAGCGCCCACGCCGCGTTCTGCTCGCGCTCGGTGAGGTACACGCCCGCGGCCGGGTTGCCGGGGAGGCGGGGCGCCCGCGCGGCGAAATCCTCGGCCAGGCCACGGACCTCGTCCGCGGAATCGCCCGAGAACTCGCAGAAGAGCACGCCCAGCGCGTCCGGCGCCGCCATCGCCGCGGTGGGACGGAAGGAGAAGATCTCGCGCGCGCCCCGCAGCACCCGGCTGTCCACGATCTCCAGCGCGGTCAGCCCCGGCTCGCCCAGGATGGACGGCACCGCGTCGAAGCTGGTGAAGCGCTCGCGGAAGGAGAGGAGGACCAGCGCGCGCGCCGGCGGCACGGGGACCAGGCCGACTTCCGCCTCCACCACGGTGGCCAGCGTCCCCTCGGAGCCGACGATCAGCCGCGCCAGGTTCAGCTCCTCGTCCTCGAGCATCGCGTCGAAGTTGTAGCCGCTCACCCGTCGCGGGATCTTCGGGTAGCGCCGCAGGATCTCGGCGCGCTTCGGCTCCAGCAGCGCCATCACCGCCCTCGCCAGCTCGCCCTCCGCGCCGGGAGCGCCGGCCAGCGCATCGCGCCGCAGCGAGGAAAAGTGCGCGCAGCGTCCGTCGGACAACACACAGTCCAGCGAGTGCACGTGGTCGCCGGTCTTGCCGTAGACCAGCGAGCGCGCGCCGCACGAGTTGTTGCCGATCATCCCGCCCAGCGCGCATTGGCGGATGGTGGCCGGGTCGGGCCCGAACTGCAGGCCGTACGGCGTCGCCGCGCGCTGCAGCCGGTCCAGCCGCAGGCCGGGCTGCACCTTCGCCCGCCGGGCGTCGGGGTCGATGGAGAGGACGCGGTTCATCCGCTTGGTGAAGTCCAGCACCAGCGCGGTGCCCACCGTCTGCCCGGCCAGCGCCGTCCCCCCGCCGCGGGGAAGGACGGGGACGCCGTGCTCCGCCGCCAGGGTGACCGCCGCCACCACGTCGTCCGCGTCCACGGGCACCACCACCCCCACCGGGAGAAACTGGTAGAGCGAGGCGTCCGTACTGTAGAGGAGCCGCGAGTGCGCGTCGAAGCGCACCTCGCCGCGCACCTTCTGGCGCAGGGCGCGCTCCAGGCGGGCGGCGCGGGGGTCGGGCTGGACGACGGGAAGCATGCGTTCCGGCGCGCGGGTGGCGGCCGCCCAGAAAGTTCGTGCGTTCCGGGGGCGGCGGGGCTACATTCGGTCAGGTCGGCTCCGCCCCACCGCTCGTGACCGGCCAGGGTGGGGACGCGTCAACATACGAGTGCCCCGGCCGGCGGCAATTCCCGCGCCTTTTGCCGCCGTGGCGGGAACCTGCCCGGCGGGCGGGGTTTAGAAGGGGATGCAGGGCCGCGAGATTCCGCAGCTCCGTCCACAAGTCGTTCCATCCAAAGGAGATCCACGCCCATGCACGTCTACATCCGCGAAGAGCCCGTCGAGCTCGTGATGCGCGAGGTGGACGCCGAGGGACTGGTGCCCACGGACGCGGAGCTGGTGCCCATGGCGTTCTACGTCGACGGCAACCAGCGGCCCTCGTTCCGCGCCATGCTCCCCTCCGAGACCCTGAACCTGCTGCGCCGCACGCTGAAGGACCCGGTGCAGCTGGGCCTGCTGGCCGAGGAGCCCGAAGACCCCTCGGCCGAGGTGAAGGCGATGGTGGGGATCTCCATCCCCGTGCACTCGCTCCCCGACGGGATGGTGCCCGAGGAGATGGAGGAGGAGGACGACGACGAGCCGTGGAAGACCAGCGCCAACTACGACGGCTGGCGCGGCGGCGGTGACGACGACGACGAAGACGGCGACCGCACCGTGCTGCTCGCCTTCGCCCCGCTGATCCGCATCAGCCGCCGCCGCCCCGACGACTTCGGCGAGGAACTGGTGGACCTGCTGGAGAGCGCCATCAGCGGTGCCACGCTCCCCTCGCTCGAGGCCCGCGTGAACAAGATGCTGGGGCTGGACCTGTAAGCCTTCGCGCACGCCCGACCGAATCGAATCGCCCCCGCCGAGTCTCTCGGCGGGGGCGATTTTCCTGGACCGCGAGACCCTCCAGCAAGGTCCGGCCAGCGACGGCCCCTCGGGAACGCCGGTCAGACCGCGCCCAGCCCGGTGCTCGCGCGCACGTTCAGCTCGCTGTAGAGCTCGGGGTCCTGCTGCTTCCCCGCCATCAGCGAGCCCAGGACGGCGGCCAGGAAGCCGAGGGGGACCGAGACCACGGCCGGGTTGTCGAGCGGGAACAGCGGGTCGGCCTGGATCAGGTGGCGCGTGGCGGCGGTGGGCGCGTCGATCCCCATCACCGCGGGGCTCAGGACGATCAGGATCACCGACGCCAGCAGGCCGACGACCATCCCCGTCACCATCCCCTGCGTGGTGAAGCGCCGCCAGTAGAGCGTGAGCAGGATCGCCGGCACGTTCGCGCTCGCCGCCACCGCGAAGGCCAGCCCCACCAGGAAGGCCACGTTCAGCGTCCTGAGCGAGATGGCCAGGATGATGGAGAGGATCCCGATCCCCGTCGCGGCCACGCGGGCCACGAACACCTGCTCGCGCTCGGGGTGGTGCTTGCCGCGCTTCACCACGTTGAACCAGATGTCGTGCGCGAACGCCGACGAGCTGGCGATGGTCAGCCCGGCGACCACGGCCAGGATGGTGGCGAAGGCGATGGCGGCCACGAAGGAGAGGAAGACCTCGCCCCCCAGCTTTTCGGCCAGCAGCGGCGCGGCCAGGTTCTGGTTGGGCACCAGCGCGCCGTTCTTCATCACCCCGATGTTCTGCTTGCCGACCAGCGTGGCCGCGCCGAAGCCCAGGAAGGTGGTCATGATGTAGAACGAGCCGATCAGGATCATCGCCCACACCACGCTGGTTCGCGCCGCCTTGCTGTCCTTCACCGTGTAGAAGCGCACCAGGATGTGCGGCAGCCCCGCCGTGCCGAAGATCAGCGCCACGCCGAGCGACATCAGGCTGAGCGCGCCCCACTTGCCGTGGTAGTACAGCCCCGGCTGGGTGAAGTCCCTGGTCACCGGCGCGGCACCGCCGGGGCAGGCGCCGTCCTTCAGCGTCCCCACCTCGCAGTACTTCCCCGTCACCTTCGCCACCGCGGCGAAGAACTCGGTCAGCGAAAAGCCGAACTTCGCAAGGACGAGGATCGACAGGAGGATGGTGCCGCTCATCAGCAGCACCGCCTTCACGATCTGCACCCAGGTGGTGGCCAGCATCCCGCCGAAGATCACGTACACCAGCATCAGCAGCCCCACCATCACGATCGCCGTGGCGAACCCGATCTGCGGGATCAGCAGCGACACGATGGAGCCGGCGCCCACCATCTGCGCGATCATGTAGAACAGGCTCACCGTGAGCGTGCTGATCGCGGCGACGGTGCGGACGGAGGGCTGGCGGAAGCGCATGGCCAGCACGTCGGCCATGGTGTAGCGCCCGGTGTTGCGCAGCGGCTCGGCCACCAGGAGAAGGACGGTCAGGTAGGCAACCAGCCAGCCGACCGAGTACATGAACCCGTCGTAGCCGTAGAAGGCGATCAGCCCCGCGATCCCCAGGAACGAGGCGGCCGACATGTAGTCGCCGGCCACCGCCCAGCCGTTCTGGAAGCCGGTGATGCTGCGCCCGGCGCTGTAGAACTCGCTGGTGGTTCGGGTCCTGCGCGCCGCCCACCCGGTGATCACCAGGGTGACGGCGATGAAGCCGATGAACATGATCAGCGCGACGTTCACATCGACCTCCCCGCGTGCCGCTGCACCACCGCGTGCTCCAGCGCGTCGAAGTGCCGTGCCCGCCGCACGTACAGCCACATCACCACCCACGCCATCACGAACTGCGACAGCGCGAACAGGTACGCCAGGTTGATGTTGCCGATCACGTCACGGTCCATCACGCCGGGGAAGTAGCCCACCAGGATGGGGAGCGCGAAGTAGTAGACGATGAAGAACACCGTGGCGGGTACGATGAAGCGGCGCCTGGCCGCCACCAGCTCGCGGAACTGCGGCTCGGCCTCCACCACGCTCCACGCGGCCTGCGGCGCGGCGGCGGGTGGCGGTGGGGGCGGCGGCGTGGGACGGGGCATGCGCGGCTCCGGTGGTGCGCGGGTGGGCAGAGGAGGCAAGACGACGGGGGATGGAAGAACAGCGTACGACCGCGGTGGGTTCCCGGCAAGCACCCGCGCCGCCGGGTCTCCCCCTATGTCCATAGACTGCGTGACTGCCAGTCCGCTGGAAAACCCATGCTCGCGGGTTGGACGAGCGGAAAACGGCCGAGCAGGGCGACCAGCCGCTGTCGCCAGGCGGCGCCGTGCCCTGCCGCCTCCAGGAGGACGGAGAGCACTACGGCCCTGGCGTAGAATCGATCGGTGCTCGTGAACTCAGCCTTGAGCCGTTTGGCCGCCCTGGGCTGATCGACCACCATGTGGAAGTTCCAGAGGCGGTTGTGATGCGCGCACATGTTCCGCAACCCGTTCAGCGAGCGGAACCACGAGACCAGGATCGTCTCGTCGAAGCCGAACCGCACGGCGATCTGCTTGCGGTGCGGAAGGGCCAGCCAGGAGAAGAGGTGAGACAGCTGGCCGTACGTGAGCGCTTCCATGATCGCCCAGATCGGCGCGAGCGGCGGGTCGTCGTAGTGCGTGCGGTAATGCTGAATCCCGACATAGCGGGCCTTCGCCGCCGCCTGGAAGAACTCGACGAAATACTCCGCCTTCTCGAAGTAGCGGTGGTCCAGGTAGAAATGAGGGCCGTGCGGTACCGCCACCTGGCTCAGGATGGCGGCACGGAGCGCCACTTCGATCCGCTCGATTCCATCCATGCACAGCAGGCGCAGCTCCCGGTCGAACTCGTACAGCGACACGACGTCTTCGAACGTGGTCCCCGGCAGGAACGTCTTGGGAGGCCCAGGTCGCTGAAACGGCCGCATGTAGATGAGCAACCGGTAGTATCCAACGTATTCCAGTACGTGCAACGCTCTCAGAGTATCCGAAACAAACAGACCACGGCGTGTTAGGTGCGCTAGGAGATCGGTGGGTGAGAGGGCGGGCTTCCGGTACGGGCCCACGCAAGGCGGAGGTAGAGAGGGGAAGTAATAAGCCCCCTGGTGCGCGTTCGCCGAAGCAAAGAGGCGTGGGGGCTATGATTGGTTCCAAATGTACAAAGCGTGACCCCAGCGGTCAAGCCCTTCGATTGATGGCATAGGAGGTACGGGTGCGCCACACCAGCCGCACGCATCAATCATCACTCCCGGCTCACCTCGCCGGGTTGACGCACGCACTGAACGGCCGTAGATGAATAGGCGCGGCGGGCGCATGCCGCACCCGCCGCGGGGCGGAAACCGCGTGATTAGGGAGGATTCGATGGACAAGCTGCGGCTGGAGATCGAGGCGCTGCGGGTGGAGAGCTTCGACGTGGGCAAGGACGGCTCGCTGCGCGGAACGGTGCGTGCCAACGAGGGGAGCTGCAGCATGCAGCCCACCTGCGGCATCGCCTCGCGCGCCGAAACCGCGTTCGAGGTCGACGGCATCACCCGCAACGC
>DASSME010000452.1:0-10773 GCA_035689035.1 Longimicrobium sp.
TCGCGGTCGCCCGGGCGGCGGGTGCCCAGCGCCTCGGTCATGGCCGCCAGCCGCGCGCGGACGCCGGCCGCGTCGCCGCGCGCCAGCATCTGCTGCATCTCCACCTCGGGGTCGGGCTCGGCGATCGGCGCGCCGCCGCGGGCGCCGTACGCGCCTGAAAGGCGCCGCGGCGAGTTGAGCAGCGCCGTGCGCGCCACCTCGCGCCGCGCCGGGTCGCCGATCCACGCGGTCACCAGCCGCTCCAGCCGCGCCTCGGCCTGCTGGTACTGGGCGGTCATCCCCAGCGCCGCGTAGATGGCGAGGTCGCCCTGCGCCTCGATGATGGGGACGGGGACGTCGACGACCCGGCCGCGCGGGGTGGAGAAGGGGCGCTCGGGCGCCGAGGCGCGCAGCGTGGCCAGCGCCTGCCCGGCGCGGCCGGTGAGCACGGCCAGCGGGGCCAGGTCGCGCGCGTCACGGGGCCCGGGGCGGCTCCACTGGCGCAGCATCGAGTCGGCGACGGCGCGGGCGCGGGCGAAGTCGCCCACGCGCAGGTGCAGCCGCACCTGGGCCACCGCCAGCCGCAGCTCCACCCGCGGGTCGGGGGCCAGCTCGCGGGCGCGGGCCAGCTCGCTGAAGGCGCTGGGCTGCCCCTGCTGCACCTCGCGGATGCGGCCCATCCCTTCGAGCCCCAGAGCCAGCGCCTCGTGCGCGTCGGGGCTCTGCGGGAAGGCGCGCACCCATTCGCGCAGCACGTCGGCCAGCACCCTCCGGTTGCGCGCCCCGGCCGCGGCGCGCGTGGCGGGGATCGTTTCCTTCTTGAGCGCAGCCACGTCTTCGACCGTCCACGGCACGTACGCCACCGTGTCGGCCTGCAGCGCGATGTAGCCGGCGAACCAGGTGGTGTCGCCCGGCGCCTGCACCGAGTAGCCCCAGCGCAGCCAGCGGTCGTCGGTCTGCAGCAGCCGCTGCAGGCGCACGAAGCCCGCGCCGCGGAACGCCTGCAGCGCCGAGGGCACCGTGCGCAGCGCCCGGCTCAGCGCGTCGATCGCCTGGTGGTAGCTGCTGCGGAAGCGCCACCCCGAGGGGCTGGTGGGGTCCTTCAGCACCGTGCGGTCCAGCGACTGGCACTCGCCCACGCCGTACCAGGCGGCGAAGTCGGTGCTGTCCTGCGCCACCATCGCCTGGTAGTGGCGGCAGGCGTCGGGAAAACGGCTGTCGGCCAGCGCCACCAGCCCCCGGGCCAGCGCGCGCTCGCGCGGGGAAAGGTGGGCCGAGTCGGCGGCCGCGCGGGCGGCGTCTTCCTTCCACTCCTGGGGGACGGGGTCGCCGCTCCACGCCATCGCCTGCGCCAGCCACAGGTGGGCGCTCGCGTACGAGGGGTCGAGCGAGACCGCCCGCGCCAGCTCGTCGCGCGCCAGGGAAAGGTCCCACCGCCCCATCGCCAGGCGCCCGGCCTGGTACGCCTGCCACGCCGCCAGCGACGTGGTCCCCGGGTCGCCGTCCACCGAGCCGGCGCGCCCCAGCAGCGCCGCCGCCAGCGCGCCAATGCGCTGCGTGACCCCGCCCAGGTCGCGCCCGATGCGCACGGTGCGCTCGGCCAGCGAGCGGCCGCCGTTGGTGTCGTACAGCGCGGCGCGCACGGCCACGCTGTCGCCCAGCGGGGTGATCTCGCCCCACACCAGCCGCCCCGCGCCCGCGTCCTCGGCGATCCGGCGCGCCTCGGAGAGGGTGCCGGGGGGGCCGTGGCGGGTCATCAGGTCGCGGGCGCGCTGCGCGTCCACCAGCCGCACGTCGGTCCAGCGCGACAGTGCGTCGTGCAGCAGCAGCTCGGCCTGGTCGGGGGAAAGCACGTTGGCGCCCGGGCCGCTGCGCTGCGCCAGGGGGAGGACGATGTAGGTGGACGCGTCGAGCCCGGCCGCCCCGGGGCGCCGGAAGACGAAGAAGAGGACGGCGGCGAGCGCGACCGCCGCCAGCGTGCCCGCCACGCGAACGCGCCCCGGCGTCCAGCGGCGGCGGGGCGCGGGGGTGGGGACGGGGCGGGCGGGCGCGGTGGTGAACACCTCCACCGTCGCCGGCCGCGGCGCCTCGGCCACCGCGGCGCCGCCCGCGCTCTCCACCGGCGCGGCGGCCACCGCGGCGCGCGGCGACGGGGCCGAGGCGGCGGAAGCCAGCACCGGCGCCTCGGCGGGCCGCTCGGCCGGCGCGGCGCGGGGCGCCTCGCGCAGCCGGCGGGCGAGCGACTCGATCTCGGCATCCGGCTCGGCGCCCAGCTCCTCGCGCACCAGCGCGGCGTGCACCGAGGCGTGGCGGACGGCCGCCGCGCGCTCGCCGCCGGCTTCCAGCGCCTGCATCGCCCGCAGGGCCACGCGGGAGCTGAACGGGTCCTCGCGGGCGAGGCGCTTCCACCACTCGGCGGCGCGCAGCGGCTGGCCCACGGCTTCGGCCGCCTCGGCCAGCGCCTCGAGGGCGCGGGCGTGGGCGCGGGAAAGGCGGTCGCGCTCCTGCTCGGCCCAGCGCTCGAAATCGGGGGCCTCGCTCACGTAGAAGCCGTCCAGGAACGGCCCGGCGTAGAGCGCCACCGCCTGCTCGGGCTGGTCGGCGTCCAGGGCGGAGAGGAAGCCCTGCAGGTCGCTGCCCACGACCGCCGGGTCCAGCGCGATCTCGTCGCCGGCGGCCACGAAGGCGTCGTCGCCCAGGGCCTTGCGCAGGATGTAGAGCGACTCGCTGAGCAGGTGGCGCGCGGCGTCGCCCGGGTGGTCGGGCCACAGGTAGCCGATCAGCCGTTCGCGCCCGACCATGCGTCCCCGGGCGGCGGCCAGCACGGCCAGCAGCGCCATGCGCCGCCGGTGCACGGCACGCCCCGAGACGGGAACGCCGTCTCGCTCCAGCGCGGCGCAGCCCAGGAGCTTGAGAAAAAACACGAGTTTGCGCGGGGGTGATAGCGCGGAGAAACCAGGTTGACCGCGGAAACGCATAGTGGGGCAGGCGGCGGACACACGCAAGCCCCGCGACTGCCGGAGACGAGTGGGGCTGCACCCGCTTGGGGTCGCAGAAATGGCGAAACTACTCCTCCCGTGGCCGTATGCGGGCGTGCGCGACCGGTATTGTTACGGAAAGAAGGTGCAGATGCGGGCGGCTTCCTTGTTCCCGGCCGAAACCGATGTAGTTTGCCCGCGGGCCCCGCGCCCGGGCCCTCTCCCGCGAGCCGATCACGCCGTCGCCGGCACCCCCGCGCCAACCCTGGCGCGCGGCGGGTGCTTCCTTCCGGACACGTGCCGGATCCTTTCCCATCCCCTTGATGTGGAGGAAACGATGAGCCCCGTACCCTGGTACCGCCTGGCGGGCCCGAGGACCCCGGCCCGGCCGCAAAGCCGCCGCGGCCCCCGCGGAAGGCGCGCGGCGGTGCGCGCCCTCGCCGCATGCCTGGCGGCCGGGCTGCCGGCCGCCGCCGTGGCGCAGGCCTGCACCCCGCCGCCCGTGGTTCCCCCCTCGCTGCTGCAGCAGGGCTCCGACTTCGGGCCCTTCCAGAAATTCGTCTCCGACAGCCTGTCGTTCGTGGGCCCGGACACCAAGACGGTGATCCCCTGTCCCGGCCGTGACTCGACGTGCAAGGCCATGCGCGGCACGGTGACGGCCGAGCGGCGGGCCAACTGCCTGGACTCGGCGGCCGTCATGCTGCCCGACGCCCGCGTGGTGGGGACGGTGCAGCGTGATTCGGGGTGGAACCCGGCCAACCTGGGGTTCGGCCGCCTGAACACCCACGGCCTGGTGTACCTGCTGGCGCAGGGCGGGAAGAGCGTGGCCGTGGCCAACTGGGCCGGCAAGGTGCACGTGATCCCCCAGGCCGCCAACAGCTGGTTCTTCCGCTTCCACAGGGAAGCGCACACCTGGCCCGATTCGCACGCTCTCTGGCGGGCCGACTCGTCGGCCACCACCGGCCTGGTGGCGATGCACGCGCGCCCGGCCGAGTGGCGCGGCGGCCCCAGCGCCTTCGTGGACGACGACGGCGGCGGCGGCTTTCAGATGGTGGACCCCGCGTACGTCTGGATGACGTGCGCCGCCGGCTGCTGCCAGTTCCACGGCTCGCCGCCCGACGGGAGCCCCGGCCCGCACGGCCCGCCCCCGCCGCCGCCCCACCACCACGGGCACCCCGAGCGGCGAGAATAGCGCGTACGCCCTGCTTTCGCGCACGGACTGCGGCGCGGTTGGGCACGGCGGTATCGTGCCCTACCGCGCGCGCAGCCCGGCCCGGAGCGCAGCGGAGGGACACGTCCTGAAAAAACGAGTGCGTGAGTGCGTGAGTGCGTGAGTGCGTCGCTGGAATGAACGTGGACGCGGGGGCGCTCGTCTTTGCCCCTGGCGAGGAACGCGGGGCGCGCAGAGTGGCTGGATGCGCACGATTTCTGACCCTTCCATCCCGGACCGGACCGTGAGCCGCAGGATCCTGATCGTTGACGACGACGCCGGCGCGCGGACGGCGCTGGAGTTCCACTTCCGCCGCGAGGGGTGGGAGGTGCGCGCCGCCGGCAGCGCCGAGCAGGCGCTGGGGAGCGTGCACGAGTTCCGCCCCGACCTGGTGCTGACCGACGTGCACATGGGCGGGATGACGGGGCTGGAGCTGCTGCAGCGCCTGAACGCGGCCATGCCCGGCGTGGACGTGGTCGTGATGACCGGCTACGACGACATGGGCACCACCATCCAGGCCATGCGCGGCGGCGCCTACGACTTCCTGGCCAAGCCGCTGGACCTGGAGCAGCTGGACCTGCTGGTCGCGCGCTGCCTGCGCGACCGCGCCGCCCGCGCCCGCGCCGGCGCGGAGAACGACGTGGACGAGCGGCTGGCGTACGCGGTGGGCCGCACCCCGCGGATGATCGAGATCTACAAGCTGATCGGGATGGTGGCGGGGACCCGCGCCCCGGTGCTTATCCGCGGCGAGACGGGGACGGGGAAGGAGCTGGTGGCGGGCGCCATCCACGAGTACGGGCCGTGGGCGGCCGAGCCGTTCGTGGCCATCAACTGCACCGCCATGGCCGAGTCGCTGCTGGAGAGCGAGCTCTTCGGCCACGTGAAGGGCGCCTTCACCGGCGCGGACCGCGACCGCAAGGGAAAGTTCGAGCTCGCCGGGAGCGGCACCATCTTCCTGGACGAGATCGGCGACACCAGCCCCGCCTTCCAGGCCAAGCTGCTGCGGGTGATCCAGCAGAAGGAGTTCCACCCCGTGGGCGGCGAGAAGGCGCGCACCACCCAGGCGCGGGTGATCGCGGCCACGCACCGCAACCTCGAGGAGCTGGTCCGCCAGGGTAGGTTCCGCGAGGACCTGTACTTCCGCCTGCGCGTGGTGGAGATGCAGATCCCGCCGCTGCGCGAGCGGCGCGACGACATCCCCGCGCTCGCTCAGCACCTGCTGGCCCGCGTCGCCCGCGAGCTGAAGAAGGAGGTGCGGGCGATCCCCCCGCGGGTGATGCAGATGCTCGTGGAGCACGACTGGCCGGGGAACGTGCGGGAGATGGAGAACGCCATCCTGCGCGCCGCCGTGCTGGCCCGCGGCCAGGCGCTCTCGCCCGAGGACTTCGACCTGATGGCGCCGCCGCTTTCGTCCGCCGCGGGTGGCGACGCGGCCGCCGCCGCCGAGCCCGAGCCGCTGGGGACGCTTGCCGAGGCGCAGCGCAGGCACGTGGAGCGGGTGCTGGCCCACACCCGCGGCAACAAGAGCCGCGCCGCCCGCATCCTGGGCATCTCGCGGCCGCGGCTGGACCGCCTCCTCGCCGCCTACCAATCCGGCGCCGCGGACGACGACGAGATCGAGCCGTGAGCGGTGTGGAGCCGCCCCCGCCGGAGGCTTCGCCCGAACCACCCGGGAACGCGGCCCCGGCGTGACGGGTCCGGCGCGGACGCCCTTGACCCCGCCGGATTTTTACGGCTAAGTTCTGTCACCATCGGGTCCTATCCCCCCGCTTCCTGTTCCGCGCGTCCCCCCTCTGGAACAGGCCCCCTCGCCACCCCTCGTGCTCCATGACGGCTTCCCTCGAAGAGCGTCTGTTCACCGCCGAGAGGCTTCTCGCCGGCCTGATCCGCGAGCGGGCGGGCGTCGCCACCGACGAGGACCTGCAGCTGCTGCGGAACGCCGGCATCGCCTTCGGCCGGCTGGTGCGCGAGCCCGCGTCGCCTCCCGTGCAGGCGGTCGCACCCGCGTCGCCCCCGGCGCCACCCTCCGTCCGCGTGCCCGCCCGGCCGCCCGCGCCCGTTCCGCTGGCCGCCACGGTGGGGTGGCGGCCGGGCGAGGATGAGGACGAGGGGTACGACCTGGTGCCGGGCCCCCGCCGCCGCGCACTCGAGCCGGAGCCGACGCCGGCGGAGCGCTGGATCGCCGCCCGGATGAAGGCGACGCCCGGCGACTGGGTCGCCCGCGCGGGAATGGCGCTGCTGCTCTTCGGGATCGCTTTCCTCTGCAAGTATTCCATCGACCAGGGGTGGATCACCCCGGCGCTCCGCGTGAGCGCGGGCGGGGCGGCCGGCGCCGCGCTGGTCGGGCTGGGGCTGCGGACGCACCGCACCAGCCGGCCGTTCTCGGGGCTCTTCCTGGGCGGCGGCATCGGCGCCTGGTACACGGCTGCCTACGCGGCGTACGAACTGTACCACCTCCTCCCCTTTTCGGTGGCCTTCGCGCTGATGGCGGCGACCACCGCCGCCGCGTTCGGCCTGGCGCTGTGGTCGGGGATCGAGACGCTGGCGGTGGTGGGCGCGCTCGGCGGGATCGGCACGCCCTTCGTGCTGTCCAGCGATCGGGCGTCGGTCCCGGGGCTGGTGGCGTACCTGCTCACCATCCTCTGCTTCACCAGCGGCACCTACCTGGCGCGGCGCTGGCGCACCGGCTTCGCCGTGGGCGTGGCGGGCACGTGGACGGCGCTGGCGGCCGCGCTCGCGGCCCTGCCGGCGGGCGGCGCCCCGGTGAGCACGCGGGTCGCGCTTTCGATCGGGTTCCTGGGGGTGCTGGTGGCGGGGTGGCGCGTTTTCCTGCTCCCGCGCACCTGGCCCGCGCGCTTCCAGCCGTCGGCGCGCGAAGCGGCGGCGCACGCGTGGTGGGCGCGCGCCCTGTCGCTGCCCGAGGAGCGCGTTCGCGTGCTGGAAGGATACGTCGCGGTGGTGGTGCCGTTCTTCGTGGCGTGGGGGTCGCTGGCCGCGGCGTGGAGCCTTTCCGCCCGTTCCAGCGGGTACCTGGGCACGGGTGTGGTGTGGGTGGCCGGGTTCGCCTTCGCCGCGCTGCGCCCGCGTCTTCCCGCCCTTGCCCGGGCGCACGCCTTCGCCGCCGCCGCCGCGGGCGCCGCCGTGCTGGCCCTGGTGGGCCGGAACGTGCCCGAGACGGTGATCGCGCTGGTGATCTACGGCACGCTGCTGCACGCGTGCGAGCGGGCGGAGCCGCTGGGCCGCCCGGTGCGCCTCCTCGCGCAGGGGGTGATGGCGGTGGCGGCGCTGGCGCTGGCGCAGGGGCTGGCCACCCCCGGTGACCTGGCCGTGCGGGTGGCGCTGCTGGCCGTGTCGGCGTGCGCGTACGCCGTGTCGGCCGAGCGGGTCTCCGGGGTGGGGCGGCCGGTCCGCGACGTGTACCGGCTGGCGGGCCACGGGTTCGCGGCGCTCCTGCTGTGGGCGCTCTGCGCCCCGGTGCCGCACGCCGGCGGCTGGTTCGCGGTGTCGCTCTCGGCGTTCGCCGCCGCGCTCTGCCTGCTGGAGCGGAGGCCGGAGGGCGCGGCCGTGCTGGCGGGGCGCCCGGTGGACGGCGTGGCGGCGCTGGCGTGCCACGGGGTCGCGCTGGTGACCGCGCTGGGGTTCTGCGGCGTGTTCGGCGACGGCGCGGTCGCATGGTACAACGAGCGCGCGGCGGCCCAGCTGGCGCTGATCGCGAGCCTGGCCGCCGGCGCGGTGCTGGCCGGCCCGGGGCGGCGGCGCGGGTGGCTGGGCGGCGTGGGGTACGGCCTGTGGCTCCTGGCCGTGGCCGACCAGTTCAGCGGGGTGGCCGGGGGCGCGGCGCTCACCACCGGCACGTGGGCGGCCACGGGGCTGGCGGTGCTGATCGCCACCGTCCGCCGCCGCGCGCAGGGTGGGGTGCGCGTGGCGCTCGGCACGCTCGCGCTGGTGTGCGCCAAGCTGTTCCTGGTGGACCTGGCCAACCTGGAGCCGGTCTGGCGCATCCTGCTCTTCATGGGGGTCGGCGCCGGGTTCCTGGCGGTCAGCTACTTCGTGCGCGCCGCCTGGCTCGCCGAAGAGCCGGCGGACGAGCGGCGCGTGTCGCTGGCCGGCTGACCGCGCGGCCGCGGCCGGACGGCCGGGGCGGCCCCGCCACGGGGCCGCCCCCGTTTCGTTTCCGGCGCTTCCGCGCGCCGCCGCGGCCTTTCGGCGCCGGCCGGCGGAGAGTTGACGGGGCGGCGCGATCCGCCATCTTACCGTCTTCCTTCGACCCCACCGCCGGCCACCCTCCGCGCAGCGCTGCCCTTTTGAGCCAGCAGACCCAGGCCGTTCCCGTGTCCCCGCCCCCGCCCGCGCCCGTCACCGCTACCGCCGCCTCCAGCGGGCGCGACCGGGCGGTGCTGGTGGTGTACACGGCCGCCATCTTCACCAGCGCGTTCCTCCTCTTCCTGGTGCAGCCGATGTTCAGCCGCATGGTGCTGCCGCTGCTGGGCGGCACGCCGGCGGTGTGGAACACCTGCATGCTCTTCTTCCAGGCGGCGCTGCTGGGCGGCTACCTGTACGCGCACCTGGGGGCGAAGCACCTGGGGATCCGCCGGCAGGCGGCGGCGCACGTGGTGCTGCTCGCGCTGGCCGCGCTGATGCTGCCGGTGAGCGTGGCCGGCGCCGCGCCGCGCGGGGGCGAGGCGCCCGTCCCCTGGCTGCTGTGGCTGATGGCCACCACGGTGGGGCTCCCGTTCCTGGTGCTTTCGGCCACCGGGCCCATGCTGCAGAAGTGGTTCGCCGGGACGGGGCACCCCGGGGCCGCGAACCCGTACTGGCTGTACGCCGCCAGCAACCTGGGGAGCATGCTGGCGCTGCTGGGCTACCCGTTCGTGATGGAGCCGCGCCTGCGCCTGGCCCAGCAGAGCGGCACCTGGGCGATCGGGTACGGCGTGCTGGCGGTGCTGGTGGTGGCCAGCGGCTTCGTCCTCTGGCGCCTGGCCCCGGCCGAGGCGATCGCGGCGGCGGACGCGGCCGAGCCGGCCCGGGGGGAGGCGGACGAGGGGCCGGTGGCGGGGCGCGAGCGGCTGACCTGGATCGCGCTGGCGTTCATCCCCAGCTCGCTCCTGTTGAGCGTCACCAGCTTCATCACCACCGACGTGTCGCCGGTGCCGCTGCTGTGGGTGGTGCCGCTCGCGCTGTACCTGCTCACCTTCACCCTGGCCTTCGCGGCGCGCCCGCCGCTGCGCCACCGGTGGATGCTGTGGGCGCAGCCGTTCGTGATCGCCGCCATCTCGCTCCTGCTGATGTACGGCTACACGCGCAAGCCGCTGCAGGTGATCCCGCTCCACCTGCTGGGCCTGTTCGTGACCGCCATGGTGTGCCATGGCGAGCTGGCGCGGCGCCGCCCCCCGGTGCGGCACCTGACCGAGTTCTACCTGTGGATCGCGGTGGGCGGGGTGCTGGGCGGGATCTTCAACGTGCTGGTGGCGCCGCTGGTGTTCACCCGCACCTGGGAGTACCCGATCGTGCTGACGCTGGCGTGCCTGGCGCGGCCGTGGCCCACCCGGCGCCCCACCGGCCGCCGCACGGCCATGTACCTGCTGCGCACCGCCGCCTTCGTGTTCGCGCTGATGCTGGTGTCGCGCACCGGCGTGCCGGGGATCTCGCACGGCCTGCAGCTGCTGCTGGCCACCGTGCTGCTCACGCTGGTGGCCGCGTCGCTGGGCCGCACGCCGCTGTGGCTGGCGGTGTGCGTGGGCGCGTCGCTGTTCATCCGCAGCTGGTGGGTGCTGCACGACGAGGACACCCTGCTGGCGCACCGCTCGTTCTACGGCCGCTTCACCGTGCTGAACGTGGGCCACGGGCTGTACCATGCGCTGTACCACGGCTCCACCCTGCACGGCGCGCAGGCCATGTACCCCGGCGCCACGCGCGAGCCGCTGACCTACTACGTGCGCAGCGGGCCGCTGGGCCGCCTCTTCGCCGCGCGCGCGCCCGAGGCGGGGCGCCGGCGCGTGGCGGTGATCGGCCTGGGCACCGGCACGCTGGCGGCGTACTCCAACGCGGGCGAGGACTGGACCTTCTACGAGATCGACCCCGGCGTGCTGGCCATGTCGCGCAACCCGAAGTACTTCCGCTACCTGAGCGAGTCTCCGGCGCGGACGCGGGTGGTGCTGGGCGACGCGCGGCTCTCCATCGCCCACGCGCCGCCGCACGGTTACGACATGATCCTGGTCGACGCATTCAACTCCGACGCGATCCCCGTGCACCTGCTCACTCGCGAGGCGATGGGCGTGTACCTGGACAAGCTCGCCCCCGGGGGCGTGGTGGCGCTGCACCTGAGCAACCGCTACCTGGACCTGCAGCCCGTGGTGGCCGCGCTGGCGAACGAGCGCGGGCTGACCGCGCGGGTGGGGAGCAGCGCCCCGAAGGAGTACCTGCACTCCGCCAGCGTTTGGGCCATCGTCACCCGCAACGAGGCGGACCTGGGCACCATCGCCGCCGACGCGTTCTGGCGCCCCGTCGGCAACCCGAAGCACATCGCGCCGTGGACGGACGATTTCTCGTCGCTGCTGAGCGTGTGGGGGAAGTAGGGAAGTGCTGAGTGCTGAGTGCTGAGTGCTG
>DASSME010000453.1:0-11735 GCA_035689035.1 Longimicrobium sp.
GACCTGGTGCTGCACCCGGTGGGCATCCGCGACCTGAGCGGCCTGGAGGCCTGGGGACTGCAACGCATCGCCGAGCTGGCAGGCGCCGGGAGCGTGCGGCTCTGGCTGGGCGAAGAGCCGCCGTACGAGACGCTGGCCGGCGGCACCCCCACGGCGGCGGGCTCGTTCCGCGCGCTGGGGCCGGGGCTGAGGCGGCGCAGGCCCGGGAAGCCGTAGACGGCCCGGCCGGCGCCGCGGCGGGGCACCGCCGCCGTTGCGAACCTCGTGCAGACGGGAGAGGAGATGGGCGCGGGAAGCGATTTCGAGATCGAGGTGATGAGCCGCCTGCAGATGGAGCTGCAGAGCGGCGCGCTGGGGATCCTTCCGGAGAGCGCGCGGATCTACCACCAGCGGGCGTACCGGGTGCCCACGCAGAAGAGCCCGATGAAGGTGGACGTGGCGCTGGAGGTGTTCCGCGCCGGCGCCGCGGAGCCGTACTTCCGCTGGATCTGGGAGTGCAAGAGCTCGCTCTACGCGGTGAAGGTCGACGCCGTGCGCGAGTTCCACGCGCGGCTGGAGCAGATCGGCGCCGACACCACCAAGGGCACCATCGTGTCCCGCGGCCCTTTCCAGCGCGGCGCACTCGAGCAGGCGCGCGCCTGGGGGATCGGCGTGGCCGTGATGCGCCCCAGCGGGCAGCTCGTGCACGTGTACGAGTCGCGCGTCCCCGGCGGCCGCGCCGAGGTGGAGGCCGGGATCTGCGCCGAGAGCCCCCTCATCGTCCGCGCTCCCTTCCTGGGCCTCACCGGCGACGGCATCCCGGCCGAATCGTTCGAGGCCTTCGTGCGCCACGGGCTGCGCGCCGACGCGCTGCTGCACGGCGGCTGACCGTCCCTCCACCCTGGCCGGCCCCCACGCGATGGACCTTCGCCCCACCCTGCTCGCCAGCCACTCGCCGGGATGGACGCTCCCCGGCGGCGCGGACGGGCGCGTGCACGGGCAGTACAACCCGATGGAGTACGTGGTGCGCCTGCACCCCCACGTGCAGGCGGTGCTGCGCGACCACGCCGCCGAGCGCGAGCCGGGGCACGCCGGCCCCGACGTGCTCGCCGCGTTCTCCACCTACCTGCACGAGACCATCCACTGGTGGCAGCACGTGGGCTCCACGGCGGGGCTCATGCTCAGCCTGTCATACCCGGCGCAGACGCACCTGAACCACAAGCCGCTAAGCACGCTGCTGGCCGCCGTGGGGCCCCGCAAATCACTGCGGCGCCTGGACGAGCGGCACGGCCCGGAACTCGGCGGCGAGACCCGCCACGACCTGAACCGCGTGCTGAACAACTGGCACGACGTGGCCCACTGCTACGCGCACATGGTGCGCCCGCACGACGCGCCGGCGTGGGATAAGGACCCGTTCTACCACTCGGTCGGCCACAGCTACAAGATCACCTGGCAGGCGGGGATCTGGCTCATCTCCGCCTGCTTCGACCCGGGGCTGCGCGTCCTCCCCGACGCGCGGGTGTGGGACGAAGAGTTCCCCAGGCTCGCGGAACGCCGTGTGATGGGGCATTACCGCGGCTCGCCGGTCCCCGTGCCGCCGGTGGGCGCGTACGAGATCTTCGAGGGGCAGGCCCGCTTCGCCCAGCTGCAGTACCTGCACTTCACCTCGGGCGGCGTGCTGGACTGGGCGGACTTCGAGCGCACGGGGATGCTGGACCGAGTGTACCTCGCCGCGTTCGCCCACTTCCTAGCGACGGTGGGCCACCCGATGCCGCCGTCGGTCGATCACCCGCTGGTGGGGTTGTTCCTGCTGATCTGCGACATCGCGCTGAACCCGCCCGAGGGCTTTCCCTTCCCGATCCGCGTCTACGAGACGTTCCTGGCCGACGTGGACCCAGGCTCGCGCTTCCACCTGCTGTGCATGATCGTGCAGCGCTTGCGGCCCGACCTAGCCACCGCCGTCACCGCGTACACCCGCACCGAGTACGAGGAGGTGGCCAGCGCGCTCTGCGGGCCGATGCGCGGGCCCACGCCGCTCGACGTCGCGCGCGAGGTGTGCGGCTGGCCCGCGCGCCTCCCGTCGCTGCGGGCGCTGATGGAGCAGGACGCCCGCTTCCGCTTCGACCCGGCCAACCTGCCGGTGCGTGTCTTCTTCGCGCGCTTCCTGACCCTGCAGGCCCACAAGGCGCGGCACCCGGAGTTCTTCACCTGGCCGGGCGCGTGGAGCATCGACCGCGGCGGCGACGGCGGGCCGACGTATGAGGAGGTGGCGGACATCCTGACGCGCAACGAGCCGCTGTTCGTGGACGCGCCGGACGGCGAGGTGCGGCCGCGGCTGCTGCGCGGGCGCGCCGAGGCCGACGTGCAGGAGACCTTCGACGCGTTCTTCGGCTGGAACGCGGCGTACGACCTGGTGCGCCAGTGGACGGTGGAGGACGGGCCCTTCCGCTTCGACTTCGCGTGGCTCTCCCCCGGCGCCACCGGCGAGCAGCTGCGGCGCTGGGCGTCGGCCCCCTTCCAGGCGCTCTTCGGGGTGGACCCCTCGGAGTTCACCATCCTCTGACCGCGGCCGCCCCACCTCGCACTCCGGCACCCGCCCGGCTATCTTCCGCGCCCTCGACCTCAACCCTCTTCGGAAGAGCCCGATGCTGCCCGACCACACCCATGACCTGATGCGGGAATACGGTTTCGGAACGCGCGCCATCCACGCGGGGCAGCGGCCCGACCCCACCACCGGCGCCATCATGACACCGGTGTACCAGACGAGCACCTACGTGCAGCCCGAGCTGGGCCGCCACCTGGGCTACGAGTACGCCCGCACGCACAACCCCACCCGCGAGGCGCTGGAGGGGAACATCGCCGCGCTGGAGAGCGGCAAGCACGGCATCTGCTTCGCCTCGGGGCTGGCGGCCACCGACACCATGGCCAAGCTGTTCAACGCCGGCGACCACATCGTCTGCGGCGAGGGCGTCTACGGCGGCACCTACCGGCTCTTCGACCGCGTGCTCAGCCGCCTGGGGCTGGAGTTCACCTTCGTCGACTCGTCCAGCCTGGACGACATCCGCGGCGCCATCCGCCCCAACACGAAGCTGGTGCACGTCGAGACGCCCACCAACCCGATGATGCGGCTCACCGACATCGCGGCGGCGGCCGAGATCGCGCACGCCGCGGGGGCGCTGCTCTCGGTGGACAACACCTTCTCGTCGCCCTACAACCAGCGGCCGCTGGAGCTGGGCGCCGACCTGGTGATGCACTCGGTGACCAAGTACCTGAACGGCCACAGCGACATGGTGGGCGGGGTGCTGGTGGTGAACGACGACGAGCTGCACGACCGGCTGCGCTTCCTGCAGAACGCCGCGGGCGCCGTGCCGGGCCCGTGGGACTGCTGGCTGGCGCTGCGAGGCACCAAGACGCTGCACCTGCGCATGGCCGCGCACAACGCCAACGGCCTGCGCATCGCCCGCTGGCTCGAGGAGCAGCCGAAGGTGCAGAAGGTCTACTACCCCGGCCTGGAGTCGCACCCGCAGCACGAGCTGGCGGTGCGGCAGATGAAGGGCTTCACGGGGATGGTGACCATCGAGATGGGCTCGCTCGAGGCCGCCAAGAAGGTGGTGGACGCGGTGCGGATCTTCTCGCTGGCGGAGAGCCTGGGCGGCGTGGAGAGCCTGATCGGCCACCCCACGAGCATGACGCACGCCTCCGTCCCCGTCGAGCGCCGCCAGGCCATGTTCCTGAGCGAGGGCATCGTCCGCCTCAGCTGCGGCATCGAGGACGCCGACGACCTGATCGCCGACCTGGAGCAGGCGTTCGCGCAGTTGTGAGCGCCAGCGCGGGCCCCCTTTGGCAAGGCGCCTCGCGAGCCGCGGCTCGCAAGGCGCCTGATCGTTCCGAGATCTCCAGCCGAGAAGACTTGATCGCCGGGCGTTTTCCGCGTACCCTCTCCCGGCCCGCCGCACCCCCGACCACCTTCCGAGACCATCCACCGATGAAGCTCTCGCGCACCGAACGCTGGATGCTGGCCAACCAGTACCGCATCCTGGCCGCGCTGTACCCGCAGCACGCCGCGACGTACAACGACTACGTGGTGGCGCTGGAGCGGGGGTACGCCAACGTGATCGACCGCATGGGCGAGCACATCCTGCGCGACGACACCACGCACAAGGAGAGCGAGGAGGTCGACGAGATCCTGGGGATGTTCGACGCGCTGCAGCGCGCCTTCCGCACCCTGGAAGACCCGTACGGGCTGGAGCCGTACCAGCTGCAGTTCCCCGGCTTCGACGGGAAGAGCGAGGCCGACTACCTCGGCTACGCGCACTTCGCCCTGGAGCGCGAGGGCCGCTTCGAGAACCTGGACACCGCGCGCAACCTGGACACCGGCAACCCGATGCTGCGCCAGTATCGCCGCATGGTGGACGAGTGGAAGAAGCGCGGCGCCTCGTCACGGCTGGACCGCGGCGCCATCCTGGCCATCCTCGAGGCGCGCAAGAAGTAGCCTCGGCCCCATCGCACGTCCGGCCCGGCGCATCCCGCGGCCGGCCCTCCCCCGCCCCCTCCGCGCATGGCATGGAGGGGGCGCACTTCGTCCAAGGATTTCGATCCGCCCCGCGTGCCGGCTGTCCCCTGACCCCTGACCCCTGTCCCCTGTCCCCTGTCCCCTCATTGATGCGCCCGCCGCGAAACGCTATGATCCCCGCCCCGAAATCCACCACCGGCGAGGCGAGTTGAAGATCCTGATCGTGGGCAACGGCGGCCGCGAGAGCGCGCTGCTGTGGAAGCTGCGGCGCGACGCGCCCGATGCCGAGTTCTTCGTGACGCGCGCCAACGGCGGGATGGCCGGCGCCACCTCGCTCCCGCTGGGCCCCGGCGAGATCCAGGCGCTGGCCGCGTGGGTGGAGACCAACGGCGTGGACCTCACCGTCGTCGGCCCCGAGGCGCCGCTGGCGGATGGGATCGCCGACCACTTCGCGGCGCACGGGCTGGCCTGCTTCGGGCCCTGCAAGGACGCCGCGCGGATCGAGAGCAGCAAGGCCTTCGCGAAGACGCTGATGCAGCGCCACGGCATCCCCACAGCCGCCTTCGCCACCTTCGACCGCCTGGACGCCGCCGAGGCCTACGTCCGCGCCGCGGAGTCGAAGCTCGTGGTCAAGGCGTCGGGACTGGCCGCGGGGAAGGGCGTCGTGGTGGCCGACGACGCCAGCCAGGCGCTGCAGGCCGTCCGCGAGATGATGTCCGGCGGCGCCTACGGAACGGCCGGGAGCCAGGTGGTGATCGAGGAGCGGATGAGCGGCGAGGAGCTCTCCGTTTTCGCGCTGACCGACGGGACGCACGTCGCCGCCATGCTCCCCGCGCAGGACCACAAGCGTATCGGCGAGGGCGACACCGGGCCCAACACCGGCGGGATGGGAGCGTACGCGCCGGTCTCCATCGTCACCCCCGAGCTGATGGCGCGCGTGCAGGCGGAGATCCTCGAGCCCACCGTCGCCGCGCTGGCGGAGGAAGGGCATCCGTTCCGCGGCCTCCTCTACGCCGGGCTGATGCTGACGGAAACCGGCCCGCGCGTGGTCGAGTTCAACTGCCGCTTCGGCGACCCCGAGACGCAGGTGGTGCTCCCGCTCCTCCGCTCGTCGCTGCTCGAGCCGGTGCACGCCATCGCCCGCGGCGGGAGCATCGAGGGGCTGACGCTGGACTGGAGCGACGGTGCCGCGGTCACCACCGTCCTGGCCAGCGGGGGCTACCCCGGCGACTACCAGACCGGCGTCCCCATCGACATCCCCGCCGGGCTGGAAGACGGCGGCGACGTGATCGTCTTCCACGCCGGCACCCGCGAAGACCGGCGCGGCGCCGACGCGGGGCTGGTGACCACCGGCGGCCGCGTCCTCGCCGTAACCGGCCTGGCGCCGACCGTGGCGGGCGCGGCGGAGCGCAGCCGCGCCGCGGCCGAGCGCATCCACTACGCCGGGCGCTACTTCCGGCGCGACATCGCCCGGCGCGAGATCCTGCGAACGGAGGCCGCGCGTGCCTGAGCTCCCCGAAGTCGAGACCATCGTCCGCGGCCTGGCCGGCACCCTCCCCGGCGCCACCATCCGCACGGTGGAGGTGCTGAAGCCGGACCTGATCGAGGACGAGAGCGCCGAGTCGTTCGCCCGCGAGCTCCGGGGGCGCACGATCGGCAGCGTGGCCCGCCGCGCCAAGAACATCGTGATGGACACCGGCGGCGAGTACCTGCTGGTGAACCTGGGGATGACCGGCCGGCTCTTCCTGGCGAAAGAAGGCGACCCCGAGCCCACGCACCCCGGCGTGCGCTTTCACCTGCGCGACGGGCGCGCGCTCCTGTACCACGACGTGCGCCGCTTCGGCCGCCTCTGGCGGATGACCCCCGAGGCGTGGGCGGCGTGGGAGGCGAAGCTCGGCATCGAGCCGCTGTCGGACGGGTTCACCGCGAAGTGGCTCTTCGACGCGACCCGGCGCTCGCGCGTGGCGGTCAAGGTGTGGCTGATGGACCAGGCGCGCGTCGTGGGCGTGGGGAACATCTACGCCAGCGAGGCGCTCTTCCGCGCCCGCGTGGACCCGCGCACTCCCGCCGACGAGCTGACCCGGGCGCAGGCGAAACGGATCCGCGACGGCGTGCGCGACGTACTCACCGAGTCGATCGAGTTCCGCGGCACCACCCTGCTGGACTACCGTGACGCCGAGGGCGAGCCCGGCGAGTTCGTGCGCCGGCTGCGTGTCTACGATCGCGAAGGAGAACCGTGCCTAAGATGCCACCGCTCGATCAACCGGATCGTCCAGGCGGGACGCTCCACCTTCTATTGTCCACACTGCCAGCGGTAAATCGCCTACACCATTTCGGGGCACTCGGACACTGGCGAAAATAGATCGGTGCATTATCTTTGCACTCGTAGCCTCCCGCGAGCGAACGTTTCCTCCCTCTCCTGACGCTCCGTACCTGCCCAACCATGAGACAACGCAAGTTCAAGGCGCCCCCGCGCAAGACTTTACGCCGCTGGCGGGTGCCGCCGGCACTCACCCACGGTGACAGCGACGCGTTCGAAGGCCTGAGCGTGCTCGAGGAGCTCAACAACGAGCTGGGGCTGGTGCTCTGGCAGTCGCTGCGTGACGCCATGCTCTGGGGCCGCGCCGCGGCTGACCAGCGCAGCGCGCTCTTCGCGCCAGCGTCAGACACGTCCCGGATGGCGGCCACGCTGGCGGCGGGCGCGCCGGCCGAGATCGAGGAGCCGCTCAAGGTGCTGGCGGGGATGGTGGGGCAGCCGGATGCCGCGCGCGAGGAGAACGTGTCGCTGGCCTGCCGGCAGATCGCGCAGTGGGGCGAGGCGCGCGGGCAGCTGGCCACGGCGCTCGCGTTCGCGCAGGCCGCCGCGGTGGTGACCCCGGCCGACCCCTCGGGCGCGTACAACGTGGGCCGCCTGGCCCGCCGGCGCGCCGAGCACGCCCGCGCCGAGACCTGGTTCCGCCGCACCATCGCGCTGGCGCGGCAGGCGGGAGACTGGCCCACCTACGCGATGGCCTTCGTGGGACTGGGCAACCTGTACAAGGAGCGGGGCAACTTCCCGGTGGCGCGGCGCTTCTTCGAGCGGGCGCTGCGGGCCGCCGGGCGCAACTCGCTGCACGAAATCGAGGGGATGGCGCTGCACGACCTGTTCGGGATCGCGGTGGAGACCGAGGATACCCCGCAGGCGCACGAACTGGCGCGCGGCGCCTACGAGGCGTACGGGCCGCACCACCAGCGCCTGCCCCACCTGGCACACGACATCGCGTACTTCTGGATCACGCAGGGGTATTGCGACCGCGCGCTGCCGGTGCTCAGGTCGCTGGTGCGGCACTTCGACGAGCCCACGGTTCGCCTGGGGGTGATCGGCGGCGTCTGCCGCGCCGCGGGCGGCGCGAACGACCGCGAGATCTTCCAGGGCGCGTGGAGCGAGGCGGTGGAGCTGATGACGGCGACTCCGAACTCCGACCTGGTGCCCCGCACCTGGCTCGACCTGGCCCACGGGGCACTCAGCCTGGGCGCGTGGGACCGCGCCGAAGACGCGGCGCAGCGGGCGCTGGATGGCGCCACGCGTCGCAGCGACGCCAAGACGCGCCTGACGGCCGAGGCGCTGATCGACGCGGCTCGCCGGCACCAGCGCGCCGAGCGCCACGTCGCCGACCGCCCGGATTGGCGGGAGAGCACCGACGCGCTTTCCAGCGACCTGGTGCAGTCGTTGTCGTAAAGGGCACCTGCAGGGACCCGCCGGAAGCGCCGGGCGCGGAATCATCCGCGCCCGGCGCTTTTCTTCGTGCCGTCAGCCGCCTGAGCCCAGGATCGGCGTCTTGCCGTCGCCCGGTGGAGGCGGCGGGTCGGTGGGCTGGGTGCTGGTGGTGGCGGGCGGGCGCGTGGTGTCCGCCGCCGCGTCGAGGCGGCGGCGGGGGGTGTCGCGCGCGGGGGCGGTGGGACTCCCGGCGCAGGCGGCCAGCGACAGGGCCAGCGCGGCTGCCAGGGTGATGCGGGGTGCGTTCATGGCTCTCCCTCGGGCCGAGTGAAAAAGACGGGCGAGCGGAATGCTCGTTACTCGAATGGTAAGCCTCTCCCGAGCTGTGCGCCACGCATATGCGGTCTGGTTTCGTTCTTATTGCGACCTGACATCTGCAAGTCGCATCCTGCTTCCGATGTGCACTAAATCGGCTTCTCCGTTTAATTTTCCTGCATTCTGTCGCCCTCGATAGAATACCCCCGACCCCATCTGGAGTTCTAAATCAGCCACAAATGAACAATGAGCGGGCTGAGGCGGCGCTTCCTTCGCGGCGCCGCGGTCGCGCCTCTTCCGCCGGGCGGCCGGGCGCGCTAGGTTGCACCTGTTCGGTTTCTCTTCACATCACCGGCAGCATCGCCCCCAGTGGCACGCAAGACCCCTCATCCCCTGCGCGACGCGGTCGGCGACGCGCGCAACCGCCCGGGCGTGTACCGCATGCTGGGCCGGCACGGCGAGATCGTGTACGTGGGAAAGTCGAAGGTGCTGCGCACCCGGCTGCTGTCGTACTTCCGCTGCAAGCGGGGAGAGAAGGGGCACCGCATCATCGGCGAGGCCAGCGGGCTGGAGTGGGAGTACCAGCCCAGCGAGTTCGCCGCCCTGCTGCGCGAGCTGGAGCTGATCAAGCGCCACCGGCCGCGGCTGAACGTGCAGCACAAGCGCGACGGGCGCTGGTCGTTCCTCAAGCTGGCGCCGGGGCCCGCGCCGCGGCTGTACGTGGCCCACGTGGTCTCGGACGACGTGGCGGGGTACTACGGCCCCTTCCGCGGGGGGAAGCGCGTGGTGGACGCGGTGCGCGAGCTGAACGACGCGCTGGGGCTGCGTGACTGCCCCACCGGCACGCCGATCCGCTTTGCCGACCAGTCCGACCTGTTCTCGTACGAGCACACGCCCCGCTGCCACCGGATGGAGCTGCGGCTGTGCCTGGGCCCCTGCGCGGGCGGCTGCACCCAGGAGCAGTACCGCGCGCGGGTCGACACGGCGCGCGCCTTCCTGAACGGCGAGGCCGACGAGCCGCTGCGCCGGCTGGAAGAGCGGATGCAGGCCGCCGCCGAGCGGATGCAGTTCGAGCTGGCGGCCACGCTGCGCGACCGGCTGCGCCGGCTGGAGGCGCTGCGCGACGAGTTCCACGAGCTGCGCGACGCGCTCGACTCGCTCACCTTCCTCTATCACGTGCCCGGCGAGGACGGCGACGACCGCGTGTACCTGGTGCGCCGGGGCACGGTGCGCGCGGTGGTCCCCCGCCCCCGCGGCGCGGCCGAGCGGCGGCGGCTGGAGCAGCTGTGCGACGAGCACTTCCGCCGCCCCGAGCCCACCGCCTCGGTCACCCGCCACCAGGTGGACGAGATCCTGCTGATCAGCCGCTGGTTCCGCCTGAACCCCGGCCAGCTGCAGCACACCGCCCCGCCCCGCCGCGTGGACGCGCTGGCGCTCAGCGCATGACTTCGGCGCGCGTGGCACCGCCGTTGCACGCGGGGCGGGTGCCCGCCCTGCGACGGCGGCGCGTGCACGGACCCCGGACGGACACGGTTTTGACGACAGTGCGGACACTTCCGCGGCGGCTGGCCGCCACGGCGCTGCTGGCGGCGGCGGTTGCGGCGTGCGGGCGCGGCGGCGCTCGCGCCGGCTCCAGCGCCTTCGACGAAGACAGCACCGGCCCCAACCCGGCCGACGTGTACGGCGTTTCGGCGGCGCAGAACGTGGTGGTCACGCCGGTCGAGATCGAGGTGCCCGACCTCCCCCCGGGGTGGAGCGGGCTCAAGATCGCCGCGCTCAGCGACTTCCAGCTGGGGCTGTGGGGCGACAACGAGAAGGTGGCGCTGGCGGCCACGCAGAAGGCCGCCACCCTGCGCGCCGACCTGATCGTGCTGCTGGGCGACTACGTGGCCCGCGGCGAGGACTACGCGGCCATTGACCGGGTGCTGGCGCCGCTGAAGGGGCGGCGGGTGATGGCGGTGCTGGGCACCAGCGACGAGACGGAAGAGACGCAGGGAAACCCCGACAGCGCGCGCATCAAGACGGTGGCGGCGCTGCTGCGCAGCGGCGTGTCGGTGCTGCGCAACAGCAAGGCGGCGTTCGGGCGTGGCGGCGACACGGCGTACATCGGCGGGGTGGAGCCGTTCCTGGCCCGCCGGGCCGACTGGCGCAAGGCCGACGCCTTCTACGGCGCGGGCGAGGGGCCCGGCACCATGGTGCTGCTGTCGCACATGCCGGTGAACGCGGTGACGGTGCCCACCGGGCGCTACCCGGTGATCCTGTCCGGCCACACCTTCTGCGGGAACGTGGAGGTGCCGATGACGCCGCGGCTGGCCTGGTTCAACACCCAGGTGCTCCCCGGCACGGCGAACCCAGCGAAGACGCGGATCTGGCGGGTGCGCGGGAGCACGCTCTTCGCCACCTGCGGGCTGGGCTACAGCTTCGTCCCGGTGCGCTTCGGCCACGCGCCCGAGATCGCGCTGATCACGCTGCGCGCCGTCGGGCCCGCGCCGGCGAAGACGGACAGCACGAAGGCCCAGCAGCCCAACGTCGATTCGCTGATCCAGGTGTTCCAGCAGCGCGACACGACGAAGCGCGACACCGGCGCCGCGGGCGGGGGGACGACGCCGTGAGGGGGGGTGGGTACTGAGTGCTGAGTGCGGAGTGCTGAGTGCGAAATTGCGGGAACAAACGAGGGCGGGGAGACAAAAGGTCTCCTCGCCCTCTGCGTTGTAGGCGTGACGTCGGCGCCTCGGGACTGGACCTGGTCCCGGGCGGGTGATGGTTTGTTGCGCCAGCGCCAGGAGGGAGGGACTCCGCGGAGGCGAACTTTGGGCCGTGGTTGCCTCGGGTTTCAACCCAGGGGCGGGGCCGGTGGAGCCGTCCGCACTCCGTCACTCCCGGCCGATTGCGTGAGGGATGCGCGCCCGGAGGGCCGGGAACGCGGCGGGCCGCCTGCTCGTCACCTCGTCTTGCCAGGGTGACGGGGCGGCCCGGCGTGGGCCCGGCGCGGTTGGCAACGGCGGTATCGTTGCCTACCGCGCGCGCAGCCCGGCCCGGAGCGCAGCGGAGGGACACGCCCACCCTCCGCTGTTCTCCATCCTACCGAACGAGCCTCAACGGGTGCTCTGGGCCGTGTTGCGCGCGGGGGGCTGGCAGGCGGGCCAGCTCCCGGGCTGGCCGGTGCGCTGGTCCACCGGGAACTCGGTGCGCTGGGTGCGGGGGAGGCGCTGCGGCTCCTCGCTGGCCAGG
>DASSME010000454.1:0-7142 GCA_035689035.1 Longimicrobium sp.
GGCAGTTCTCCGCTGCTCCGTTGCACTCCGTTCCTCCGTGTGACCCGCCGTTGCCGTTGCCGTTCCCCGGGGGCCGGCGTCAAGCCGCCGCGCCCAGGTTGCGCCGCAGCAGCGCCTCGGGGTCGGGGTCGCGCCCCATGAACTCGCGGAACAGCTCGTCGGGGTCCGTGTCGTCGCCGCGGGAAAGGACGGAGCGCACGAACGCGCGGCCGGCCTCGGCGCTGAACAGCCCCTCGCGCTCGAAGCGGCTGAAGGCGTCGGCGTCGAGCACCTCGCTCCACATGTAGCTGTAGTACCCCGCCGCGTAGCCGCCCGAGAAGATGTGCGAGAAGCTGGTGATGAAGTGGTCGTCGGCGAACTCGGGGCGGTGCACGAAGCGGCCCAGCACCGCCCTGGCGCGCTCCACCGGGTCTTCGCCGCTCGCCGGGTCGTAGCTCACGTGCAGGTCCAGGTCGACGGTGCCGAAGGAGAGCTGCCGCATCTGGAAGTGCGCGGCCATGAAGGTGCGCGCCGCCTGCATCTTGTCGAACAGGTCGCCGGGGATCGGCTCGCCCGTCTGCCAGTGGCGGGCGAACAGGTCCAGCGCGGGGCGCTCCCAGGTCCAGTTCTCCATGATCTGGCTGGGCAGCTCCACCCAGTCGGCCGGCACGTGCGTGCCCCCCAGGCTCGGCACCTCCACGCGCGAAAGCATGTGGTGCAGCATGTGGCCGAACTCGTGGAACACCGTCTCCACCTCGCGGTGGGTGAGCAGCGCCGGGCGCCCGTCGCCGGGGGGCGACACGTTGGCCGCGATCACCGCCAGGTGCGGCTCCCACCCGTCCGGGCGCGGGCCGCCCACGATCAGCCCGTTCATCCACGCCCCCGCGCGCTTGCTTTCGCGCGGGAACCAGTCCGTGTAGAAGCGGCCCAGCACCTGCCCGTCCTCGTCCTCCATCTCCCACACGTCCACCTCGGGGTGCCACACCTCCTCGGGCGGCACCGGGCGCACCGTGACGCCAAAGAGACGGCGCGTGATCTCGAACATCCCGTCCAGCACCCGGTCCAGGGGGAAGAACGGGCGCAGCGCCTCGGCGTCCAGGTCGTAGCGCGCCAGCCGCATCTTCTCCACCGCGTAGCTGGTGTCCCACGGCTCGAGCGGGTCGATCCCCAGCTCGTCGCGCGCGAACGCCTCCAGCTCGGCCTTCTCGCGCTCCCAGTACGGCCGGGTGCGCGCGGTCAGGTCTTCCTCGAAGCGCACGGCCCGCTCGCCGCTGCGCGCCATGCTGTCTTCCAGCGTGTAGTCGGCCCAGTCGCGAAAGCCCAGGATCGCCGCCAGCTCGCGGCGCAGCTCCAGCACCCGGCGGATGATCGGCCGGTTGTCGTGCGGCGGCGCCGAGGCGCGGTTCATGTAGGCGTGGTAGATCTCGCGGCGCAGGTCGCGGCGCTCGGCGTACTGCATGAACGGCTGCCAGCTGGGCTGGTGCAGCGTGAAGCGCCACCCCTCGATCCCCCGGGCCTGCGCGGCGGCCCGGGCCTGCGCGCGGGCGCTCTCGGGGAGCCCCGCCAGGTCGGCCTCGTCGGTCAGCACCAGCTCCCACGCGTTGGTGCTGTCCAGCACGTGGTTCGAGAAGTCGGTCAGGATGCGCGAGAGCTCGATCCGGATCTCCTCCACCCGCGCCTTGCGCTCCGGCGGCAGGTCGGCGCCGGCGCGGCGGAACGAGCGCACCGTCTTGTCCAGGTGCCGCGCGCGCACCCCGGTGAGCGCCGCGGCCCCGGCGCTCCCGGCGTACGCCTTCACCGCGTCCCAGAGCCCCGGGTTCAGCGGCAGGCGGGCGTAGAACGCGCTGAACTCGGGGAGCACCTCCTCGTAGGCGGCGCGCAGCGCGGGCGAGTTGATCACCCCGGTCAGGTGCGACACGGGGCGGATCACCCGGCTCAGCCGCTCGCCGATCTCCTCCAGCCGCTCCAGCGTGTTCTCGTACGTGCGCTCGCCGGCGAAACCGACCAGCTCCTCCAGCTCGCGCTCGGCCCGGGCCAGCGCCTGGCGGATGGCGGGCGCCACGTGCTCCGGCGCGATCTGCCCGAAGGGGATGGGAAGCTCGCCGCGGAGCAGCGGATTGGTCTCGACCAGCTCGTCAGTGGTGACCGTCACCGGTGTACCTTGCGGATTGTGACTGGTTTTGCGCGGGCGCGCGAAAGCGCCCGGGCGTGCCCGGGGGCACGGACATCGGGGTACGCGTCCGGAACTCCCGTGCCACGGGCGCGCTGAAGGTGCACGGCCGACCCTGCCGCGCGCAACGCCCCCGCCGTTTCACGCACGCTCGCGCCGCGGAGACGGTGGATCGGCGGCCCGGCTCATCGCGTGACGCGGACGCGGCGGCCGTGCCGGAACCGGCCACCCGCGCCCGCCCCGGTGACCCGCCGCGCGCCGGCGGCGGACGCCGTGTATGAAAGCTGTACACGCAGAATCCGACACACCGGCTGGACGGCGAGCGGGTGGCGGCGGATGGAAACCCGGGTGACGGCGCACGGCGTTGACGCGTCCTAGGTGTATGGCAGAGCGCAGGATAGATGGCCCCGGGAGTACAAGTTTCGCCAAGGGGGTTCCGGTAGCGGACGATTTGTACCAGATTGGTCACCTGTACGGCGAACGGACCGTGACGCACATCTCCCGGAACTTTTCGCTTGCGCCCGGTTACTTTCGGCCGTACGCTATCCGGGAATCGATTCGGCCCCGCCGACCCGCCTGAACCCCCGAAATGCGCACCAGACCACGCAGCCGCTCCACCCCCTCACGCTCCGATCGGCGGCAGCGCGTTCCTCCGGCCCTCACGCGCGGCAGCGAGCGCGTGGCGGCAATCTCCATTCTCGACGAGATCCCCGGCGACCTGGGGCTGGTGCTCTGGCGCTCGGCCCGCAACGTGTTGCTCTGGGCCGAAACGCCCGCGTCCAGCCGCGGCGAGCTGTTCACCGGCCAAGCCGGGCGCGGCCGCGTGGAGCTGCTGGCGCAGGTGAGCGCCGAGCCCGAGCTGCGCGCGCCGCTGCTGGTGGTGGCCGACCTGCTGGCCCGGCCGGGCGCGGCCACCCTGCTGCGCGTGGTGAACGCCTGCCGGCGCCTCGCGCTGTGGGCCGAGCAGCGCGGGGCGCTGGCCACCGCGCTCGAGTTCATGCAGGCCGCCGCGCTCGCCTCGCCCGACGCGGCGTCGCTGGCGTTCGGCGTGGGCCGCCTGGCCCGCCGCCTGGCCGACCACGACCGCGCCGAGAGCTGGTACACCCGCGCCGTGGTGCAGGCGCGCGAAAACCAGGACTGGCGCTCGTACGCGTCGGCCCTGGCCGGTATCGGCAACCTGCACGTGCAGCGCGGCAACTACCCCGCGGCCCGGCGCGTCCACCTCCGCTGCCTGCAGGCGGCCACGCGCCACCAGGTGCGGGAGCTGGTGGCCGCCGCGTACCACAACCTCTTCGACGTGGAGGTCGAAACGCAGGCGGGGATGGAAGCCGAGACGCTCGCCGCCCGCGCGCTCGCCGCGTACGACCCGCAGAACCCGGCGGTCCGTTTCCTGGCGCACGACCTTGCGCACCATTGGAACCTGCGGGGCAACTACGCCGGCGCGCTGAAGATCGCCATGGCGCTCGAACCCGTTTCCGCCAACCTGCCCATCGCGCCGCTGGTCCAGAGCCTGATCGCCCGCGCCGCTGGAGGGCTGGGCGACTGGACGTCGTACACGCTCGCGATCTCGCGCGTGGACGAGCTGCTGAGCGACCCGGCGGTTCCCGAGGAAACCGCCGCGCGCACCCTGCTGGGCGTGGCCCACGGCGCCTTCAACATCGGCGACACGCGCGCGGCCGCCGGCTACGCGGAAGAGGCGATGTCGATTGCGCGAAAGCGGTCGGAGGGGCGCGTGGCCCTCGAGGCGGAAGCCCTGATGGAGGCCGCGAGGCGGGCGACTGCGATGCCGAAGGCGGAACCAGCCGCCGCACCGGCGGTTGCCGTTCCGCTCGCCGACGAGTTCGTGAGTGTGCTGCGGGTGACTCCGCGCGCGGTGGGGGTGGCCGCCTGAGCCTCAGTGGCCGCTGCCGTAGGTGCCCCCGCTCCGCGTGGTGGTGTCGTTCTCGCTGGTCAGCAGCTCGGCGGACGAGCGGGTGGGCTTCGACGGGGCGGTGGGCGTGTTGGCGCAGGCCGCGACCGTAGCGGCAACGAAGGTCACAAGCACGAAGTAGCGCAGCTTCATCGGATACTTTCCCGGTAATGTTGGGGAGGTGAGCGCGAGATGTCGCGTCTGCGGCGGAAACTATCCCTCCGCCACGAGGCTGCGGCGGACGCTACACGCCGCTTTTCGATTATTTCCCGCCACGTTGAGCCCACTGCACCACTCTGGTGCGGCAGTTTCTATGGGCAAGTCCACGAAGTAGACGCCTTCTGGCGTGATCGGCGCCGGGAATGCGCAACCGCGTCGCAAAGTACGCGCTGGTGCGCACTGGCGGCCGGGCTGGGCGCACGGCAGGTTGTGGGGCCGTCCATCCTCCGCTCCGTCCGCACACCGCCGCCATGACTTCTCCGCTTTCCGACCATCCCGACACCGCGGTGATCGAGGCCGCGTTCGCCCGCAGGCGCGAGGCGCTGGGGGTGCGCACCTCGTTCCCCGACGAGGTGCTGCGCGCCGCGGACGAAGCCGCGCGGCGCGACCCCGCCGCCGCGCCCGGGCGGACGGATCTCACCGGGGTCCCCTTCGTGACGGTGGACCCGCCGGGGAGCCGCGACCTGGACCAGGCGCTGCGCATCGAGCGCGCGGGCGACGGCTTTCGCGTGTGGTACGCCATCGCCGACGTGGGCTTCTGGGTGGACCGCGGAGGCCCGGTCGAGGCCGAGGCGTGGCTGCGTGGGGTCACCTTCTACGCCCCCGACTGCCGGCAGACGCTGTACCCCCCCGCGCTGAGCGAGGGCGCCGCCAGCCTCCTCCCCGGCGCGGTGAAGCCGGCCATCGTCTTCACCTTCGAGCTGGACGCGCGCGCCGAGATCGTGTCGTCGCGGGTGGAGCGGGCGGTGGTGCGGAGCCGCGCCCAGCTCACCTACCAGCAGGTGCTGGAAGAGGTGGAGTCCGGCGCGGAGCGGTTCCGGGGCGAGCCCTGGGCCGATTCGCTCCCGGCGCTGAAGGCGTTCGGCGAGCTGCGGCGGGAGCGCGAGGTGGAGCGCGGCGGCGTGTCGCTTCCCATCCTCACGCAGCACGTTCAGCGCGTGGCGGCGGCGCGGCTGGGCTACCAGCTCGAGTACGAGCAGCCCAGCGCCTCCGAGGACTGGAACTCGCAGGTGTCGCTGCTCACCGGCCACGCCACGGCGGTGAAGATGATCGAGGCGAAGGTGGGGATCCTGCGCCTCCTCCCCCCGGCCGAAGACGCGGCGGTGGGCACCTTCCGCCGGGTGGCGCGGGCGCTGGGCTTCGCCTGGCCGCCGGCGATGACGTACGCGCAGTTCATCCGCTCGCTCGACCTGTCGAACCCGGCCGTGGGGCCGCTGGTGTGGCAGGCCAAGCGCGTGAGCCACGGGGCCGACTACGTGGCCTTCGACGGCGAGGTGCCGCCCGACCCGCTGCACCACGCGCTGGCGATGGTCTACGCGCACTGCACCGCCCCGCTCCGGCGCCTGGCCGACCGCTACGTGCTGGACCTGGTCGCCGATCTCGAGGCGGGCCGCCAGCCGTCGCCGGAGGAGCGGGCGGTGCTGCCCAGGGTGGCGAAGGTGATGAACGAGGCCGAGACGCGGGAGGGGCGGCTGGAGCGCGCGGTGGTGGACGTGGCCGAGGCGTGGCTGCTGCGCGACCGCGTGGGCGAGCGCTTCACCGCCACGGTGCTGGGGATGCACGACGGCAAGGTGGAGGTGCAGATCGAGAACCCGCCCGTGCGCGCCGAGGCGAAGCGCGGCGAGCAGGCCCGCTGGCTGGACCTGGGCGAGACGGTGCAGGCCGAGCTCACCGGCGTGCAGGTGGAGGAGGGGAAGACCTTCTTCGAGCTCGCCTGCTGATCCGCGGATCGGTGCCGTGGCGGAGCGGCGGAGCCGGCGCTGTGCGCTGCTCCGCCGCTCTGCTGTGTGGGCCGGCGCCGCGGAACTGCGTCACACGGAGCAGCGGAGAGCACCGGAGGAACAGAGAACTGCAATGCGGGTTTCCGTTCCTCCGTTCCTCCGTTCTTCCGCTGCTCCGGGTGACTGCGGCGGTGCTCGTCAGCCGCATGGATCGCGGACCCGACGGCGGAATCGCGCTGGACGGGTGAGCGGGCAACGCTCGTGAGGGGGGCGGAATCCAACCCGATCGTACCACCGGTGCTCCCCGCGCCGGCCTCGTCGTTCCATCCGGCCCATCATCCGCCCATGACCATCAACCCGATGCGACGCGCGCTGCTCGCGGCCTTCCTGGTGTCGCTGGCGCCGCTCTCCGTCCACGCGCAGCAGGTGATCCGGCTTCCCGGGCAGGACCGGCCACTGGGCGGCACCGTGCCCACGGTGTTCCGCGTCGGCGCCATCGAGGGGCGCAGCTGGGAGATGCTGGACAACGCCGAGCAGGCGGTGTTCGACCGCGCCGACAACCTGTACGTGCTGGACCGCGGGAACGCGCGGGTGCTGGTGTTCGACCGCGCCGGGCGGTTCGTCCGCCAGCTGGGGCGCAAGGGCGGCGGCCCGGGCGAGCTGGAGGCGCCGGTGGGGGTCGCGATCCTGGCGAACGGCGACGCGGCCGTGCTGGACCTGGCGCACCAGAACCTCACCCTCTTCGCGGCCGACGGGCGCTTCCGCCGCACCGTGCCGTGGAACGGCGCGTGGGGGATGCCGGCGCGGCAGATCGCGGCCGACCCGAGCGGCGGGGTGCTGGCCATGCTGCGCCCCGGCCTGTCGCCCGACGCGGTCCGCTCCGGCGCGGCGGTGCGGCGCATCCAGGCGCTCAGCCGGGTGGAGCTGGAGGGGAACGGCTCGGCCGCGCGGCTGCTGGAGATCCCCGACCCCACCGTCATCCAGCAGAGCGGGAGCGGCTCGGGCGGCGCGCGCACCTTCAACGTGCGGATGCTGGGCCCGCCCGAGTTCTCGCCGCTCACGCTGTGGGGGGCGCTCCCCGGCGGCGGCGTGGCGCTCACCCACACGCAGCTCTACACGGTGAAGGTGTTCGACGCCCGAGGCC
>DASSME010000455.1:0-16627 GCA_035689035.1 Longimicrobium sp.
AGCGTGTCGAACGGCGCCGGCGGCGGCGTGGTGACGGGCGGGACTTCCACCGGCGTGGTATCCGGCGGCGGGGCCGGACGCGGGCGCGGCTCCTCCACCGGCGGCGGTGGCGGCGGGCTGGGGGGCGGCGCCACCGGACGCTCGCCCGCGTTCTGCTCACCCGTCTTGCCGCTGTCCGCGGGCGGCGGGGGCGGCGGCACGTAGCCGCGCAGCCGCACGAACGGCTGCCCCCTGGGGTTGTGCACCAGCGCCGCGCGCGTTCCCGGCGGCCAGCTCGCGGCCGAGGGGAAGCCGGTCAGCTCGATCCACAGGGTGTCCTTCACCACGCGCCCCGAGACGAACTGCCCCACGCCCCCGGGCTCGAAGGCCACGAAGGAGAAGATGCCGTCGCGGCGCACCTCGCCGGTGAGCGGAAAGCCCACGCTGTCGCGCACGTACTGCCCGGCGACCGAGTCCAGGCGCTGGGTGAGGATGCGGAGCTCGCCCGGCGGCACCAGGCGGTACACCTGCTCGCGCACCCGCAGCGTGTCGCGCACCGGGTACTCGAAGCCGGTGAACAGCCAGCGCCCCGAGAGCAGGGGCAGCCCCGCGCGCTCCTCGGGCGTGGGCCGGTGGAGCGGCGGAAGCGGCTCCACGTCCGCGTTCGCCTCGTTGCACGCCGCCGCGCCCAGCAGCGCGAGCGCCGCCAGCACCGCCTGGGTCCTTCTCACCGGCCGTCTCTTCACAGTTGGAGGTTGGATCGGGTCCCGTTCCTTGCGGCACGCCGCCGCGCACGAGCCGTGCCGGGGCGGCGGGCATCGGCGCGCCAAGAGTTGACACGATATGGCGATAACCCTAGCTTCGACAACGGACCCGGCGGACCACCGCCGCTTTCGCGCCACCTTGAGCACACCGATGCCCACCGCGACCCCGCGGCCAGAACCCACCGAGGCCCTGCTCCGCCGCGCACTCGAGGCGCACGGCCAGCGCTACACCGAGCAGCGCGCGGCCGTCTACCGCTTCCTTTCCGCCACGTATGAGCACCCGTCGGCCGACGAGGTGTTCACCGCGGTGCGCGGCGACATCGCCGACATCTCGCTGGCCACGGTGTACAAGGCGCTGGAGACGCTGGTGAGCTGCGGCCTGGCGGTGAAGCTCACCTACGGAGACGACTCGGCGCGCTACGACGCCCGCACCGACGACCACTACCACTCGCGCTGCCTGCGCTGCGGCATGGTGCGCGACGTCCCCGGCCAGGCCGTGGAGATGCCGCGCGTGGAGGTGGGCGAGGGCTTCCGCGTGGAGGGCTTCCGCGTGGAGGTGGTCGGCTACTGCCCGACGTGCGCCGCGGTGGTGGAGTAGCACGGACTCCACTGCCCCCAACGATCGAACGCCCCCCGGCACGCGCCGGGGGGTTTCGTTTCTCCACGGTCCTCATCTCACCTCGGTCCTCAGATGAAACCCTCCAATTCCAGGTAGGCCACGAGCGCGCGATCGACCTGGTCCATGATCTGCGCGGGCGAGACGAGGTCCAGAAACGCGTCAATGTCGCGCGGCAGGTACACCGTCGCGACGGAGGGCACGGCCAGGATTGCCTCGCTGTACAGGTCGGACAGCGGTCCGAGCCACGCAGAGTCGTGAAGTACGACATCCGGCTCGAAGGTCTCGAATCTCCCGCTGAGCAGCGGGACAAGGGTCTGCCTGTAGCCGTAGCGTGAGTATTCAGGGTTCGTAACGACCAGGGCATGGTTCGTCCCCCATTCGGTGGCCGCGTGCTCCGCAAGTGCAACCACCCGCCCCCGCCGGTTGGCACCTCTCACGTTCGATTCCCGCGTAACCCCCATACCCAGGCCGAGAGCACGAACAAGGCTGGCGCGTATCGCTGGCAATGCGATGCGAAGGCTGCCGGCGGGATGGCGGAGTCGTTCGGGGAGCGCGGACACCAGACGCGAGGTATAGACGTACGTGGGTCTGATGAGGCCACTTCCTCGATGAGCGACATCGTGTGAACCCACGTAGACGTGCTCGGCTCCGAACGCCGCATCCGTGGGTTGGGTGCTCCCATAGCCGAGTGTGGCCAGTTCAGTCGAGGGCGTACAGCGGTTCAGCAGCACGTGCGGGCGCTTGCCCTTGCCCGTGGGCTCGTCCGCATGCGGCGGCAAATAGAACACCTCTCCAGGGATCGCCATGACCGGGGAGCACCGGGATAAAAGAAGCGGGTTGGAGATTTTCCAACCCGCTCTGCTTGTCGAACCTTGGAAATGGTCTACTGCTTGCGCCTTCGACGGTACACAGCCGCTGCAGCACGCATCCCGGCGAACAATGCCTCGTCGTTCTCGTCCGGATCGGCGATTTCCTTCGGTGGAACGACCGACAGAGATTCCACACTCTGCGGACGAACGCTGCCCGGTGACGAAGATGCTTCGCTTCTCGGCTCCATCGACGGACCTGCGCCGTTTCGCTTTCGGGTGCGCGTGAAGATCTCTTCCGTGCCGCCGGTATCTTCCCGATGCACGCCCTCTTCCCCCGGAAGACTGCGATCGATCTGCTTCACTTAAGTCTCCGCGAGAAGTCGTTTCCGATCGGCACACACGCGAACGTTCGTGCGTTTTGCTCGTGGCGTCAAGGCGCTCACGAGGTTACCAATGGACAGTACAAGTGCTTTGCTTGCAGCAAGATATATCCAACCATGCGTCCGGCGGGAGAGTGGAAGAGGCCACATAGGGCCGCGGAAACGCGGCGCAAAGTAAGAGATTCGACGCCGCACCGACGACCACTGCCACTCGTCGTGCCTGCGCTGCGGCCAACCCGCTCAGGCAACCCGGTACGACAAACGGCTCACTTCATTCTTTCGCCGGCTCCTGAGCAGCTCGCCCATCGAACGGGTGACCGCGCGAAACGAGCGATCGAAGTCGTCCTGGTCAGGCGAGCGTTCCAGAAGGGGGGGTTCCGGAAGGCCCGATCGTGCCTGACGCGGCGGTTCGACCGCCGGAGGTACCTCGGCAACCTGCTTCATCGTGCCTTCCCGTGAAGTGGTTCGGTGCCTGCGCCCGAACGTTCGTGCGCTTCCGCATGACTGTCAAGGCGCTCACTTTGGCGCTCATCACGGCATAAATCGCTGCCAGTTCTAGAGCTATCGCCAAACCCAATCATTCGCCGCTTTCGATCCGCCCGATGCTGCCACCGGTGGGACAAGCGGTGCAACGGTGGCCCCGATTCCTCGCTCCGTCGCGACGCCTGTTATCTTGGTCCGACCGTGTGCGCTCCAGAGAAGTCCGGCGGCGCAGCCCGATTGCCAGCCTCCAGAGAACACGCATGCTGCCTCCCCGCGAGCACGAAGCGAAGCCCGACGCCGCCGCGTGGCCGCTCTCGCGCCGGTCAGCCGTCTCCGCCGAAGCCACCACACCCGTAGACTCCGCGCCGGGGCTGGGGCCGGTGGACGGGTTTCGCGGCGAGTTGCTGACGGACGAGGCGCGGCGGGCTCCGTTCGGCGAGGCGTCGGGGATCCTGCGCGGGGTGCCGGACGCGGTGGCGGTGCCGGTGGACGCCGACGACGTGGCGGCGCTGGTGCGCTGGGCCGGGGCGCGCGGCGTGAAGCTGATCGCGCGCGGCGCGGGGACGGGGATGCCGGGCGGCAACGTGGGCCGAGGCGTGAGCGTGGACCTGGTGACGCACTTCCGGGGGCCGGCGCGGATCGGTCGGGAGGCGGCAACGGCGGAGATCGGCCCCGGGACCACGCTGGCGGCGCTGAACGTGGCCGCGTCCGCGCACGGGCTGCACTTTCCGGTGGACCCGTCTAGCGGCGAGCGGGCCACCTTCGGTGGGATGATCGCGAACAACTCCGGCGGCTCGCACACGGTGCGCTACGGGTCCACGCGCGGCTGGGTGCAGGCGCTGGAGGTGGTGCTGGCGGACGGCACGCGCGTCCACACCGCCCGCGGCGAGCGGCCACGGCACCCGCGGCTGGCCGAGATCCTGGCGGAGGTGGACGCCGCGCTGGCGCCGCACGCCGGCTCCATCCGCGCGCGCTGGCCGCGGGTGCGCAAGAACTCGTCGGGGTACGCGCTGAAGGAGTACCTGGACAGCGGCGACGCGGTGGACCTGCTGGTGG
Source organism: Longimicrobium sp. (assembly GCA_035689035.1). Lineage (GTDB taxonomy): Bacteria > Gemmatimonadota > Gemmatimonadetes > Longimicrobiales > Longimicrobiaceae > Longimicrobium. The sequence continues at coordinate 4,091 of DASSME010000455.1, forward strand.
GGAGCGAGGGAACGCTGGGGCTGGTCACCGCCGCCGTGGTGCGCCTGGCGCCGGTGCCGGCGGCGCGCGGGCTGGCGCTGCTGGAGTTCACCGATCTCGCCGCGGCGGGCGCGGCGGTGGAGCGCATCCTGGAGCTTGCGCCCGCCACCTGCGAGATCATCGACCGCACCTTCATCGACCTGGTGCGCCGGGGGGACGAAGACCCGGGCTACCCGCTGCGCGACGGGCTCGAGGCGATCCTCTTCGTGGAGTTCGAGGCGGACACGGCGCCCGAGGTCGCGGCGTCGCTCGCTGCGCTGCGGGCGCGGGTGAGCGGCGTGGCCGACCGCGTCTCGGTGGCGGAGGACGAGGCGCAGCGCGACCGGTTCTGGCACGTGCGCCACGCGGCCAGCCCGCTGATCGCGAAGCTGGCCGGCGACCGCATATCGATGCAGTTCATCGAGGACGGCGTGGTTCCCGTGGCGCGGCTGGCGGAGTACATCCGGCTGCTGCGGCGCGTGCTGGGCGAGCACGGCCTCCCCGCGGTGATCTTCGGCCACGCGGGCGACGGCAACCTGCACGTGAACCCGTTGGTGGACGTGAAGAAGCTCGGCTGGCGCGAGGAACTGGACGCGATCGTCTACGAAGTCGCCGAGGGCGTGGCGGCGCTGGGCGGCACCATGGCCGGCGAACACGGCGACGGCCGCCTGCGCGCGCCGCTGATCGAGACGATCTTCGGGCCCGAGATCGTCGGCTGCTTCCGCGCCGTGAAGGCGGCGTTCGACCCCGCCGGCATCCTGAACCCCGGCGTGATCCTTCCCCTGCCCGGCCAGCGCCCGCTGGAGGCGATCCGGTACTGAGCCGTTCACCGCGAGGCCCGGGGCGTCGGACCGCGCCCGGGCGGCGGCCGCCGTGCCCCGGCGCACCGATTCCCCCTGCCCCGAGGAGACCCATGCCGATCGGCGACAACCAGCTGCGCGAAGTGCTGACCGCCAACCCGCCCGGCGGGAGCAGCCAGGGCTTCGACACGAACAAGTACCTCACCACGCTGGTGGACGCGCTGGCGAAGAAGACCTCCGTCCCCGCCGCGGTCTACGGACAGAGCCTGGAGTTGAAGGCACGGTTCAAGGTACTGATGAAGGCCGTGCACGCGGAGTTCTTCAAACCGGCACCGGCCGCGGGCGCGTCGGCGGCAGCCGGGAACTCCTCGGTTTCGGCGGGGGCGGGGGCGAGCTCGGCGGCGAGTGTTCCGGACCTGCTCACCAAGTACAGCATCAAGGAGCAGGCGGCCAAGCGGATCGAAATCGCCCAGGTGATGGGGATCAAGGACAAGGGCCACAAGACGCACAAGGGCTCGTTCTCGGCCGCCCAATCCCTCCCCGAACTCATCAAGAACCTGTTCCAGCCCGTCGCGGAGGCCCAGCGGGACGAGGTCGCCCAGCGGCTGCTCGATGCGTACGGCTACGATCCGCGCTGACGCGGCTCGGCGGTCTGCCCGGATCCGTCCATCGCCTTCAACCGGCGGCGGAGCGCGCGATCATGGCCGTGGTGATGACTTGGCCCACGTGGCGCTGGGTGTGCTCGGCGGCGTGGAAGAGGAGGCCCAGCACGTTGCTGGGAAGCTGCTTGCGGCCCACGCCGCGGAACTCGAGCAGCGAGGACTCGTCCGTGGCGCGGAGCTGCGCCAGCGCCTGCTCCACCTGCGTCTCCACCACGTGGACCAGCTCGCGCGCGGTGGGCGGCGGGTCGCCCGGCGCCTGCTCGCGCGACAGGGCGGCGAACTGCTCGTCGCTCAGGCTCTCGCCGCGGGCGTAGGTGAAGAGCCGGTCCAGCGAGCCGGCAAGGTGCAGCGCGTGGAACCCCGCGCTCGCGCCGCCGCCCGGCCGCGCCCACAGCACCTCCGCCTCCAGGCCGTCGATCGCGGCGCTCACGTCTTCGCGCGCGCCGATCAGCGCGTGGGCCACCGGCATCAGCAGCGGCGGGATCCCTGCCACCGGGCCGCGCATCCACGCTTCGGGCTGGCTCATGCGTTCATCCCCCTGGAATTTCCCCGTTGATCGATCGCATCTAGCCATCGCGTACAGGCTGATCTACCTTGGGAGGCACCAGGCATGCGACGGACGATCTCGGCGGGACGTCCGGATCGCGGCCGCATCTCCCAGCTCACCAGCGGAGAACCCGATGCCAAAGCTCACGATGGACCTCGACGCGCTGCGGGTGGACACCTTCGCCGTGGCTGCTCCGGCCGCGAAGGAGGTCGTGGCGGCGAACGCGGTGGCGCCCAGCTATCCCGACCCGGTGTACACCTGCGCGTACCACTGCACCTGGATCGGCATCACCTGCGAGTGATGCGCATCCGGCAAGCCGGGTGTGTCCGAGGGCCGGCTCCCCGCGGGGCGCCGGCCTTCGTCATTCCCCCTCCTCCATCCCGGCGCGGACGAGCTCCGTCAGCGCGTCCGGCGTGTTCAGCCGTGGATCGTCGGTCACGCGGTCGAGGAGGGCGCGCAGGAGCCGGCCCATGCGCGGGCCGGCGGGGATGCCGAGCGCGCGCAGCTCCGCCCCGCCGATCGCCAGGTCGCCGATCTCCAGCGCGGCGCCGGCGCGCATCAGCGCATCGGCCCGGCGGCGGAGCGCCTCGGCGGCGCGGACGCGCTCCTCGTCGACGGACCCGTGGCCTTTCGCGTTGCAGATCTCCAGCCGCAGCAGGTCGTGCACGTACTCGCGGCCCACCAGGCGCAGCCACCGCCGCACCTCGGCGTCCGACGCGTCCGGGCCCGGAAGGTCCTCGTGCTGGGCGACCAGGTGCGTGGTGAAGTCCCGCTCGGCGTTGCTGAACTTGAGGCGCGTCATCATCCCCATCACCAGCGCCGCCCCGGCCGCGGCGTGGCCGGGAAAGGCGCCGTCGGCGGAGCGCGTGGGCGGCTTGCCCACGTCGTGCAGCAGCGCCGTCAAGCGCAGGGGGATGCGGCTGGGCGGCGCCGCGTCGGCGGAAAGCAGGAGGTGCGTCCAGAGGTCTTCGCCGCCATCCATCACCCCCACGCACGCCTGCAGCTCGGGGTAGAGCACGGCGAGCGCGCCGGACGATTCGTACAGCCGCAGCGAGTCGGACGGGCGCTTCACCTCCTTCAGCACCTTGAGCAGCTCCTCGCGCACCCGCTCGGCGGATAGGTGCGGGAGGCCGGGGGCGGCCTCGCGCGCCGCGTTCCAGGTGGCCGGATCGATGCGAAAGCCGAAGCGGCCGGCGAAGCGGAGCGCGCGCAGCACGCGGAGGCGGTCTTCGCGAAAGCGCTCGTGCGGGTCGCCGACGGTGCGCACCACGCCGGCGCGCAGGTCGGCGAGGCCGCCGTGCGGGTCGCGCACCTCGTGCGTGCGCGGGTGCCAGGCGATGGCGTTGATGGTGAAGTCGCGCCGCTGCAGGTCTTCTTCCACGGTGTCGCTGAAAGAGACCTTCGCGTGCCGCCCGTCGGTCTCCACGTCGCGGCGGAAGGTGGTGACCTCCACCAGCCGGTTGTCAGTGCCCAGCACGCCCACGGTGCCGTGCGCGATGCCGACGGGGATCGTCTTGCGGAACAGGCGCTGCACGTCGCGCGGGCGGGCGGCGGTGGCCAGGTCCCAGTCCTTCCCCTCGCCGTGCCCGGCGAGCGCGTCACGCACGGCGCCGCCCACCGCCCAGGTGCTGAACCCCGCGTCTTCGAGCCGCCGGGCGATGCGCACCACTTCGGCGGGCGGGCGCAGGTCGGGGCGGTCGGCGGCGGTGGAGAGCGGGCGGTGGGTCACGATGGGCGGCCGGGAGTGGACGGGCGATCGGTTCCAGGAACGGACGGGGGCCGCAAACTGCACCCAAGTGTGCAAACGGCAAGAGCTTGGCGAGATTGGACCGCGCTGTTATCTTTCGCGGTCCACGAAAACAGCCGTCCGCACTCCCCACCCGGTTCCGGATGAAGATCTTCCAGATGCTGGAACGCTCCAGCGCCACGGAGCCCTTCCGCGACGCCCTCGAGCGCTTTCTGCGCGACGGCCGTCCCAACGAGCGCATCACCTTCAACCGCGACTGCCCGCCGGTGAAGGTGGAGCGCTGGCTCACCAAGGCGCTGGAAGAATACCCGCAGTTGCACATCGAATCAATCGACATGCGGGCGCTCTCCGGCTGCGAGTACTTCCGCGGCCACGCCGAGGTGCACACGCCCGCCGAGGTGCGCCGCGTGAGCTTTCACTGGGACTGCCGCTGGAAGGCGCAGGAGCTGGGGTGGAACGACTACTTCGGCTACCCCGACCAGATCCGCGCCGCCCGCGAGTGCGGCCACGACTGCTTCCGCGTCTGGAACGAGGAAGAGGTGCGGGTGAAGGCCATCGCCCTGGCCGGCGAGCTCGACGGGGTCGATTCCGGCGAGCCCGTCCCCGCCTGAACCGCGCTGGATACGGTAGATGACGAACGGCCGCCCCTGACGGGGCGGCCGTTCGTGTTTGTGGACGTGGCTGTGCTGTCCCTCCTGCACCCCGGCCGGCGCGTCATTCCGAGTCCCCTACCGAATTCGGCGGCCGACGCTGCATTCACGCGACACCGCCCGCGCGTCATCCTGAGCCTCAGGATGACGGCGGTGGGGGTCGGAGGCGACGGACACCGATCGGCGTGCTGGTCGTTCGTCTGCGGATTACGGAAAGCGGGGTGCCCCGGACTGGAGCACTCCGCCTTCGTTCATCCATACACCCGCGTGCTTCAGGGCGCCACGTCGTGGAAGCTCAGGTCCTTTTCGCGGTCGATGGTGGTCTTCATCGTCCACTCGCTGTCGAAGAGGATCAGCGGCTTCTCCTTGCTGTCGTACACCAGCGCCCGGCCGTAGCCGCCGTTGGCCACCCGCTCGATCTCGGCCATGGGGCCCTCCACCCAGCGGGCGAAGCGGTAGCTCATCCCCTCGAGCCGCGCCTTCACGCCGTACTCGTGCTCCAGCCGGTGCAGCAGCACGTCGAACTGCAGCTTCCCCACCGCGCCCACGATCGGCGCGGGGCCGGTGATGCTCTCGGCGTAGAAGACCTGCGCGGCGCCTTCCTCGGACAGCTGCTGCAGCCCCACGTCCAGCTGCTTGCGGCGCATGGGGTCGGCCACGTGCACGCGGGCGAAGTGCTCGGGGCTGAAGCGCGGAATGCCGCTGAACTCCAGGTCGCCGTTGGCGCTCAGCGTGTCGCCCACGCGCAGCGTCCCCCGGTCGTGCACGCCGATCACGTCGCCGGGCCACGCCTCTTCGATCTGCGTGCGCTCGCGGGCCATGAACTGCGTGGGCTGGGCCAGGCGCACCTCCTTGCCCAGGCGCACGTGCTTCACCTGCATCCCCGCCTCGAAGCGCCCGCTGCACACGCGCACGAAGGCGATGCGGTCGCGGTGCTTGGGGTCCATGTTCGCCTGGATCTTGAACACGAACCCCGTGAAGTGCGGGTCCAGCGGCTGCACCCGGCCGGTGCTGGCCTCGCGCGGCGTGGGCGCCGGCGCCAGCTCCAGGAACTGCACCAGGAACGGCTCCACGCCGAAGTTGGTGAGCGCGCTGCCGAAGTAGGTGGGGCTCACCTCGCCGGCCAGGAACGCCTCCCTGCTGAACTCCGCCCCCGCCAGCTCCAGCAGCGAGAGGTCGTCCAGCAGCTTCTCCAGCGCGTTTTCGGGGACGATGTCGTGGATGCGCTCGTCGTCGAGCGAGATGGTGTGCTCTTCCGCGCGCTTCTGGCCATGGTCCTCGCCGCGCTCGAAGAGGTGGATGCGCTCGTCGGCGCGGTCGTACACGCCCAGGAAGCGGTCGCCGGCGTGCACGGGCCAGGTCATGGCGTAGCACTTCATCCCCAGCTCCCGCTCCACGTCGTCCAGCAGCTGGATCGGGTCGGCGCCGGGGCGGTCGCACTTGTTGACGAAGGTGACCACCGGCGTCTTCCGCATCCGGCACACCTCGAACAGCTTGCGCGTCTGCTCCTCCACGCCCTTGCGGTTGTCCAGCAGCATCACCGCGCTGTCGGCCGCCATCAGCGTCCGATACGTGTCTTCGGAGAAGTCCTGGTGGCCGGGGGTGTCGAGCAGGTTCACCGCGTAGCCGCCGTATTCGAACTGCAGGACGGAGCTGGTCACGCTGATGCCGCGCTCCTGCTCCATCTGCATCCAGTCCGACGTGGCATGGCGCGCGGCACGGCGCGCCTTCACGCTCCCGGCCAGGTGGATGGCCCCGCCGTAAAGGAGGAGCTTTTCCGTGAGCGTGGTTTTCCCCGCGTCGGGGTGGCTGATAATGGCGAAGGTCCGCCGGCGGCGGACCTCGGTATCCAGTCGTTGCATCGGTTCGTTCCCTCAGACCGGCCGCGCGTTACACGCCAGGTGCGGTACGCACGCCCGGTTTGGACCGTGAAATCTAACACATTTTGCCCCAACTCTCAACGCATCCGCGGTGGTTCATCCTGGTGCGGCGGGATATGAGGCCGCGGGCCAGGCGGAATGTCGTCCGACCGGCCCGGCACCCGACGGCAAAGCCCGGAGAGGTGTTTCCTCCGGCGGGACCTCTCGTCGAGACGAAGCTCACCGCCGGGTGAGAGTCGGGTACGCCTACGCCTTGCGCACCGGATAGCGCAGGTGTGTAACGCCGACCCCCTGGATCACCGTCGGGTTGCCGAGGACGGCCGGCGTGCCGGCGAGGTGGTCGAAGAGCCGAACCCCGGAGCCGAGCAGGACCGCCGCGATGTCGACGTGGATTTCGTCGAGGAGGCCCGCATTCAGGAGCTGCTGGATGGTGTCGGCGCCGTGGACCCCCACCGTCTTTCCGGCGGCGGCGGCCCTGGCCTGGCTCACGGCGCTTTCGATGCCGTCGGTGACGAAGTGCACCGTCGAGCCCGGCCGCGGCCATCCCGCGGGGACCTGGTGGGTAACCACGAATGCCGGCCCCCACGCGTGATTTCCCCCCCAGCCGCCGGCGACCTCGAACGTGCGCCGGCCGGTGAGCACGGCGCCCAGCTCGGACCAGAGACCGCGGAGGTGCTCGGCGCTCGGCGCGGACACCTTGAACGTCATCGGGTCCGACCCGCCGGTGTCGAATTCGACATCCCCCGAGTTGAAGTACCAGTCGAACACTTCGGCCACGCCGTCGTTGCGGTCGGCGACGTAGCCGTCGAGCGACATGGACATGAGCGCGACAACCTTCGACATCGCGATGTGCCTTTCGAGGAATGGAGAGTGCGTCCAGGGGAACGCGCGGAGACCATGAAAGAGTACCGCGAGAATCCACCGGGAGGAAATGCGCGACGCTGGTGGACGCGCGGGTCGCCCGGTCCGGCCGTTTACGGCCAGGGGGCTCGTCGATCCGACTGCTCCGCGGCGGGCCGCACGGCGTGTGACCGTACGCCGCGGCGATCGTCCCCAACGCTACCGACGTCGACGCTGTACCATCTCCCGAGTCCTGGCGCGGCGGTGGTGCCGCGCCACACGATGCACCCTCTGATGGATGGACGCCGATGCAACGCACGCTCTTTCTTCCCGCCGCCCTCTTCGCCGCCCTGGCGCTGGCGGCGTGCGACCAGAGCGCCACGGGGAGCTCCGACGCGAACTCGCTGAGCCCCACCGAGGCGCGCCAGGTGGCCGGCGAGTCGGGCGACCTGGACGGCGCGCTGCTGGACGGCGTTCCCGGCGGCAGCTTCGACCGCTCGCCCGCCGCGCCCCAGTTCGCCACCACCACGGTGACGACGACGTTCAGCCGGACGCGCACCTGCCCGGCCGGCGGGAGCGTGAAGCTGGAGGGAACGATGGTGCACAGCGGCGACGTCGCCACGCACAGCGGCAGCCTCCAGTTCAACGCCACGCGCACCGAGACCGCCTGCGCCTTCAACCGCAATGGGGGCACGCTCACCATCAACGGCAACCCCAGCACCACGCTCACGGCGAGCCAGAGCTGGACCAACGGCACGCCGGGGATCCGCACCGCCACCAAGAAGGGGAGCTTCACCTGGACGCGCAGCTCCGGCGGCTCGGGCACCTGCAACATCGACGTGACGCACACCTGGGATCCGGCCACGCACACCCTGCACGTCTCCGGCACCGTCTGCAACCAGACGATCGACGTCACCCGCACCTGGACGACCGGCGGCTGATCCGCGCCAGCCGCCGTTCGCGCGGGCGACTGAAGCCGCGGCGCCGCGGCAACAACCACGAAAAGCCTCGCAAACGGCGCGAGGCTTCAACGGCGCAAAAGGTGATAGCTGAGCGGCCCCGGAGATTCAGAGTCTCCGGGGCCGCTCGCCGTTGAGGTCCGCGAAGGCGGACAGCGTGCCGTGGTAGCCGCGACGCCGCGACTTCAGTCGCCAATTTCCCACGACCGGGTCACGTCGATTCTGTTCGCCGGCGCCGATCAGCTCCGCGCAGCGAGCTGCCGCGTGTGGTGCTCCAGGTGCACCGCCATGAAGCGCATCGCCTTCACCGCGCCGATCTTGCCGAAGTACGGGTGCGTGAGCCCCCCGCCGCCGGCGCGGTAGGCGCGCTCCATCTCGTGCTCGAAGCGGTCGCCCAGGTCGCGCAGGCGCCGCAGCAGCTGCGGGCGCGTCGCGGTCACCTCGCCCGGGCGGATCTCGCGCGGAGAGCGGGGGCGGCCGGGGATGGTGCGGTGGAAGAGGATGTGCGGGAGAAGGACCAGGCGGAGCAGCTTCTGGCGCAGCGGCGGGAGCTTGCCCGCCATCGCCTGGCCCGACGAGATCTCGCGGACGGCGACCTCGTAGCTGAGCGCCAGGTGCTCGGCGACCTGGGCGCGCGTCCACTTCCCCGGCCCCCACGGCGCGTTCCAGGCGTCCTCGCGCAGCGCCTCCGCGGCGTCCAGGAAGGCGGCCAGGGCGGTGCGGTGCTCGTCCACGGCGTCGTCCCAGCGCGGGTCGTCGCGTTCGGCGGGGTGGGCGGCGGGCTTGTCGGCGGCTGCCAGGGCCATGGCTGCCTCTCCTGCGGGTGAGGGGCGCCGGGCGCGGTGGGCGCTCCGGCGTGGGGCGGTGGCGCGGGGGTGCGGCCGGCGCGGTCAGCGCGCGCGCAGCCAGCTGTTGATGCGGTGGGGCGACTCGCTCAGCGTCCAGCCGGCGCGGGCCCAGCCCTGCACGCGGCGCTCGAGCTCGCCCACGGGAGAGGTGCCGTCGCGCGCGGGGGCCATGTAATCGGCCGAGCTCCACTCCTGCCAGCGCACCTGCCCGTCCGCGCCGGGGCGGTGGAGGAGGAGCACGTACCCCTCGCCCCCGCCCGGGGCCGCGGCGTGGAAGGCCAGCGTGTCGCTCATCAGCGGGCGCTGGCCACCACGTCGGGGTTGCGCAGGGTGAGCGGGTGCGCCGCCTGCACCCGCCCGAACGGCACCACGCCGTCCACCGCCATCGCCGCGAAGAGGAGCGCCAGGTACAGCAGCGAGCTGCGGTACAGCGCCCACGCCGGCTGCGTGAAGTTGGGCGCCCGCGTGACCTTCACCACGCCGCGGATGAACCACGCGCCCAACAGCGCGGCGCAGACCCCGTAGACGATCCCCAGCCCGCCGTAGGTGACCGGCGCCAGGGTGATGGGCACCAGCAGCAGCGTGTAGAACAGCATCTGCCGCATGGTCTCGCGCTCGCCCCACACGTTGGGCGCCATGGGCACGCCCACCCGGCCGTAGTCCTTCTGCTTCACCAGCGCCAGCGCCCAGAAGTGCGGCGGCGTCCAGAAGAAGACGATCAGGAAGAGGTAGACCGCCGTGAGCGACACCTGCCCCGTGGCCGCCGCCCACCCCACCAGCGGCGGGAAGGCGCCCGCCGCCCCGCCGATCACGATGTTCTGCGGCGAGGTGCGCTTGAGCCAGCGGGTGTAGATGAACACGTAATACAGCAGCCCGCCCAAGGCCAGCCCCGCGCTCAGCAGGTTCACGAACACCGCGAACACGGCAAGCGCCGCCGCGCCCAGCCCCACGCCGAACGCCAGCACGTGCGCCGGCGACATGCGGCCGCTGGGGATCGGGCGCAGCGCGGTGCGCGGCATCCGGGCGTCGATGTCGCGGTCGATGTACATGTTGATGGCGTTGGCGCCGCCCGCCATCAGGTAGCCGCCCAGCATGGTCCACCAGAAGGTGGCCGCGGGGGGCAGCCCGCGCAGGGCGATCACCATCGGCGCCCAGGTGGTCACCAGCAGCAGCGAGATGATGCGCGGCTTGGTGAGGGTCACGTAGTCCCTCACGCGCTGCCGCGCGCCGGCGGCCACCTCGGCGCGCCCCGCGGCGGCGATCCCGGCGCGGTGCGTGGCGGTGGTGAACGGCGTGTCGAGCGCTTCGCGGACGGCGGCGGGGTCGGCCGCGTAGCGCACCGTGGCTTCGGGCATCGGTCCTGGTACGGCTTGTACGGACGCGCGCCGCCGGAGGGCGGCCCGCGGGAAGCGTGCAAATATAAGCCTCGGGGACTCCTTCGCCACCCCGCGCGGAGGTTGCCCCACGCGCCGTGGGGAACTTCCCCACGCCCGCCTCGGCGCGGGCGAACGCATTCGCCCGCAAACACTTGCGTGCGCGGGCGGGGTGGCGGTATCGTCCCGCCGTCCATCGTGCACCCCCCAGACCGCAACGTGCGTTCCGTGAGCGTTCCACCACCCCGCCGGCAGACGCGCTACGCCCGCTACGCTTGGGGGGTGCTGGCGTGGAACGTGGCCGTGGTGCTGTGGGGCGCCTTCGTGCGCGCGTCGGGCTCGGGCGCGGGGTGCGGGCGCCACTGGCCACGCTGCAACGGCCAGGTGATCCCGCAGACGCCCTCGGCCAAGACGCTGATCGAGTTCACGCACCGGCTGATGACCGGCGCCGACGGGTTCCTGGTGCTGGGCCTGCTCGCCGGCGCCTTCATCGTCTGGCGCAAGGGAAGCCCGGTGCGCGCGGGTGCCGTGCTCTCGTTCTTCTTCCTGGTGACCGAGGCGCTGGTGGGCGCGGCGCTGGTGCTGTTCGAGCACGTGGCCGAGGACCGCTCGGCCGGCCGCGTGTGGTGGATGGCGCTGCACCTGGTGAACACCCTCTTCCTGCTCGCCTCGCTGGCGCTCACGGCGTGGTGGGCGTCGGGCGGGCGGAAGATCCGGCTGCGCGGGCGGGGCAGGCTCGCCGCCACCATGCTCCTCGCCGTCTTCGCCACCATCGTGGTGGGGACGACGGGCGCCATCACCGCGCTCGGAGACACCCTCTACCCCAAGCAGCAGGTGGGCATCCACGAGGCGGCCACGGCCACCTTCCTGGAGCGCCTGCGCATCGTCCACCCGGTGGTGGCGGTGCTGACGGCGCTCTACGTGGTGCTGGCCGGCGCCCTCGCCCGCCGCATGCGGCCGAGCGCAACCACGGCGCGGCTGTCACGCCTCCTAGTCGCCCTCTTCACCGCGCAGGTGGTGGCGGGGACGGTCAACGTCATCCTGCTGGCGCCGGTGTGGATGCAGATCGTCCACCTGCTCCTGGCCGACGCCGTGTGGATCTCCCTGGTCTGCACCACCGCCGCCGCCCTCGCCGCCCCGGACGACGCGCCCCCCGACCCGCCGCCGGCACGCGCGGACCGCCCCGCGCTCAGCGAAGCATCGGCGTGACGGACACCGCCCGGCCCTGCATCGAGAGCCGGGCGGTTTTGCGTTCTGGGTAGTTGCGCGATGCGAATCCGGGGAGGATGCCACTGAAGTGGCGGCCGTGGCTGCTACAACGGCACACAGTCCCGCCTGCGCGGACTTCAAACCGCGCGATAGCATTCCTCTCCGGCGTCGCATCTGTGGCTCGTTCAGAGCGGTGCGGAAGGTGGATGTGGGGTTTGCTCGTGGGATGTGGATTCAGGTTGGCTGCTTTCGAGCGAAACCTTCCGGAGCGGACAAAGAGCGGCTATCGTTGACCGTGCCCACAGAATCGTCGTGGCCAAAGCGGACGGGACGCTGAGAACTCCCGGTTGCGCATCCGCGCGGGCTCGCCGGCGATCCGGGAGTTCGTCGAGCAGGTGCACGCGCTGGTGGTGTATCGCCGCGAGGTGATGCGAACGCCCGTGCGCACTCTCGCCGCCGAGATCGGGATCTCGAAAAGCGCGGTGGACAAGTTTCACAAGGAGCGCGCTCACCCCGGAAAGCTCTGGCCCAAGCCGAGGGATTGGTACATGCGCACCCACGCAATCAAACACGACGAATACCAGACGCCGCCCGAGTTGATGGTGGCCAGCACGCTCCAGATGCTGAGCCAGGTTCCCAAGGATCGCCGAGCGACGGCGATCCGCGCCACCGTGGAGCACCTCAAGGTTCTGCACGCGGGAATGCCCCCCCTCGAGTGGATCGAGATGCTTTCCGAGATCGCGGATCGTGAGGAAAGCTCCTGAGCAGGGAAGAACGAACCGCCCGGCTCTCAATCGAGAGCCGGGCGGTTTGCGTTCTGCGTAGTTCCGCGATGCGTATTGGGGCGGGATGCCACTGAAGTGGCGGCGTAACCGTTCAGGTGGCCCTGAGGATTGTGGGCGCAGGGCTGCCGGCACGGAGGGCGGCAATGGAGTCTGCGACGAAGTCGAGCGGATGAATCCCCTGCTGCTGGCATGTCGCGCTGATCGACAGGATGCGCTCGG
>DASSME010000456.1:0-18129 GCA_035689035.1 Longimicrobium sp.
CCGAGCGCATCCTGTCGATCAGCGCGACATGCCAGCAGCAGGGGATTCATCCGCTCGACTTCGTCGCAGACTCCATTGCCGCCCTCCGTGCCGGCAGCCCTGCGCCCACAATCCTCAGGGCCACCTGAACGGTTACGCCGCAGCAACAACCACGAAAAGCCTCGCAAACTGCGCGAGGTTTCAACAGCCTGGACCTCGTGCGACCACTTTCATCCTCTGTGGTCGCGTAGCGCGGTGGACGACTCAGGATGATGACGACGGAAAGCCGCGCCAACCGCGCGAGGCTGATCGGCGCGTGATCGGGGGGATCGTGCCGGGATGAGCAACGCGCATCGTGCCGGCGGCGGCACGATGCGCGTCGTTGCGTCAGAGGGGAACGTCCGGCCGGGTTACGGCTTCGGCGCGGTGGCCCACTTCTCGGGGACCCACAGTTCGGGCGAAAGGGCCTGGTTCACCTTCACGTCCGTGTATTCCTCCAGCTGGAAGGTCTTTCCGTCCATCTGGATGTCCACGCGCTCGGCGACCCAGCCGCCGCCGTGCTGCTTGTAGTCTTCGAAGCGCACGTCCATCACCCGCGCGGGCGCGCCGGCGGGGCCCGGAAGGGGCTCGATCGAGCGCACGTACAGCAGGTTCTCGGCGTCCACCCAGAACTCGCGGTGGCCGTTGGCGTCGCTGCTCACCACGTACATGGGGCGGCCGTTCCAGCTGTCGCGGCGCAGCGTGCCGGGGAGGAAGCCTTCCTCGCGCAGGATCTCGGCGCTCTTGGCGACCGGCTGGGCGTACACGTCGAAGCCGAGCACCATCAGCGAGTTGCGCTGCGCGCGCCGCGCCACCACGTTGCCGCCGCGAACCGCGTACACGCTGTCGTTGGCGTAGATCGCCCCGTTGTTGGCCGCGGGGTCGCCCATCTCGATGCGCAGCCGGCCGGGCATGGCGCCGTATTCACGCCAGGTGTCCACGCGCACCGAGTCGTTGGGCAGGTGGCGCGTGGTCTTCTGCGTGAAGGAAAGCGTGGTGTACCACTTGCCGGCGTAGCGGTCGTGCATGGCGGCCAGCAGTTGCTCGGGCGTGCCGATCTGCGCCGACGCCGGGCGCGTGGCGGCGGGCGCGCAGGCGGCGAGCGACATCACCGCGGCGGCGGCGAGCGTGATGCAGGTACGGTTCATCGGGGAAGCGACCGGTCTGGTTGGTGGGAAGATGGGCGGCGGACCACGGCGTGATCCGCACTGCCACAGCCCCGAATCCTACCGGCGGGCACCGCCCGGTGACAAGCCCGATGGTACGAAGCGTACCTTCGCGCGAGCCGGAACGGCGCCGGCGGGCGCGAGGCGTGCATCGCTCCCGTCTCACCGGTCCACCCCACCATCCTTCGGATCCGACGGAACGACCATGACGGCCAGAGCCCCGTTCCTGCTGCTGCTCTCCCTCGCCGCCTGCCAGCCGGCGGCCACCGCCAACCCGTCTCCCGCGCCCGCGCCGCCGGCGGCCGAGAGCGCGCCGGTGCGCAGGCCCAATCCGCCGCACCCGCTCCCCATTCCGCCAGACCAGCTCACGCGCGTGCCGCTGCAGCCGGCGGCGTCGCTGGGGGCGGTGCACTGGTGGCGCAACTCGGCCGAGCACGACGCCATCTACCTGCAGACCGACCGCTGGGCGGGCGAGCGGCTGCGCGAGCTGGCGGCGCGTGAGCCGCGCGGCACCTGGGCGGTGATCATGGACGCGGACGAGACGGTGATCGACAACTCCAGCTACCAGCTCCGCCGCGGCGGGCAGAACGAGGGGTACAGCGCGGAGAGCTGGATGGCGTGGGTGAACGAGCTGGCCGCGCCCGCCACTCCCGGCGCGGTGGATTTCACCCGGCTGGTGCACGAGCTGGGCGGCCGCGTGGCCATCGTCACCAACCGCGACGACCCCGTCTGCCCGCAGACGCGAGAGAACCTGCGCAAGGTGGGGATCGCGTTCGACGTGGCGCTGTGCCGCGTGAACGGCCAGAGCGACAAGAACCCGCGCTTCCAGCAGGTGGCCAGCGGCACCGGCACAAGCCTACCGCCGCTGAAGGTGCTGATGTGGGTGGGCGACAACATCCAGGACTTCCCCAACCTGGGCCAGGACGTGCGGACGCAGGGCCCGCAGGCGTTCGGCGCGTTCGGCAACAACTTCGTGGTGCTGCCGAACCCGATGTACGGCAGCTGGGAGCGGAATCCGCTGCAGTAGGGCCGAGTCCGGCATCATCGAAACAACCCGCGCCCGCCGGCATCGGCGGGCGCGGGGTGTTTTTGCATGGGCCGGTGGGGGGAGAGTTTGCGACTGAAGTCGCGGCTACAACGGCACGCAGTCCGCCTTCGCGCCGCCTTCGCGGACTTCCCCGGCCGCGGCATCCAGCGCGAGCCCTCAGCGACCGATCAGCCGACGCGCCGCTGCAGCGAGGACGTGGTTCCGCGCAGCTGCGCGAGAACCTTCTCCGCCCCCGCCGCGGCCGTCGTCCCCGCGTGGCGGGTGCGCATGCGCTCCAGCTCCCGCGTGGCGCGGGCGGGGTCGTCGAGCGGGCCCAGGTAGAGGTCGATCAGGCGGTTGGTGGCGGCGTAGTCCTGCGTCTTCGTCGCGGTGGAGATCTCCCGCACACGCAGGTACAGGCGCTCGGCGGCGGCGGGGTCGCGGGCCTCGCGCGCGTGCACGTCGGCGGCGAAGAGGCAGAGCGCCGGGTCGTCGGGGTGATGGATCAGCCGCACCCGCAGCTCGTTCAGGGCCTCGTCCACGCGGCCGCGCGCCAGCAGCGACTTCTCGTACGAGTAGTCGTCCGGCGCCGGTGTGCTGCTGCCGCTGGGGGCGACCACGCTCATCATGGCGCGCGCGCCGCCCTCGGCGGCCGCCAGCACCACCGCGGCCACCAGCGCTTCCGCGACCACGAACACCAGCGCGGCGGCAAGCACCGCGACCACCGGGCCCCAGCTGGAGAGCTGCCAGAAGGCGACGCCCGCCGCCAGCGCCGCCGCCGGCAGCGCGCGGCCGAACGCCTTCACCGTGCCCGAATCGTTGAAGTCGAACAGCTGATCGAAGTGGATCTTGACGTTGATCTTCATCCAACGGGCAGGGCTGTGGAAGGACGGTGGTGACTCGGGACCCGGGGTGGCGCCGTCAGCACTCCCCGGTCGGCTCGCCGCACACGTCGGGATCGGTGCAGTCGAGCGTCTCGCAGTCGATGTCGGCGCTGGGGCAGTCCGGCGGCACGCTCTCGGTGTCGCAGTCCGCGTCGTCGGTGTCGGCGGCCAGTCGGGTGCCGCGCCACTCGATCGTTTCGCGCGGCGCAAAGGTCTCCACCTGCAGGTCGCCGGGGTCGAGCGTCAGCGTGCGCATGGTCGGGTTCCTTTCATCCTGGCGGACGACGGACGTCTTGACTGCACCACAAACGTGAACGAAAACGGCCGCGGACGCCAGCATCTTCGCCGGCGCCCGCGCGGGCGCTCACCGCGGAAGGCGGGTCACGAGGTGCCGGTGGCCACGCCAATGGTGGCTTGTCGGGAAAAACAGGCCGAAGTACCCGCGGAATGGGAGCGTGGCGGGTCGAGCGCCAGCGCCTCACTTCGAGAGAAGGAGGAGAACGGCGGCTGCCGCGGCTCCTTCGTCCGCTCCATCGTACCGCGCGTCGGCTTGCCACTCCAAACCCTCGGTCGAGCCGATCCACACGTGACCCTCGCGGTACCGGGCGTCGGGCCTCCAGTCCAATCCCTCGGTGCTCCCCAGCCAGATCTTGCCGTCACGGTACCGCGCATCTGGCTTCCAATCCAGCCCTTCGGTCGCGCCGAGCCATACGCGGCCGTCCCGATAGCGGGCATTGGCCCGCCAGAGAATTCCTTCTTGCGTCCCGCGCCACACCCCGCCTTCGGAATACCGGGCATCGGCCCGCCACTCCAGACCGGGCGAAGTACCAATCCAGAACGCCCCCGCCGCCATTATCCCCTCCGCGTCCCGATCGAAAGTGGACCCGCGTTCACGCCGCCGCCACCGGCGCCGTCACGTACGTCTCCAGCTCCTCGGCCCGATGCTCCGCCGTGTGCGCGGCCAGGATGCGGGCGCGGGCGGCGGCGCCGATGGCGCGGCGGTCGTCGGGGTGGGTGGCTCGCAGGATCTCGACCACTTCCTCGGTAGAGTCGGGGAGGAGGATCTCGCTTCCCGGGGTGAAGAAGTGGTCCAGGCCGTCCCACCGGTCGCTGAGCATGGCCGCGCCGCACGCCGCCGCCTCGAACAGCCGCACGCTGGGGCTCCACCCGGCCGCCACCATGTCGGCGCGTGTGGCGTTGAGCTGCCAGGCGGCGGTGCTGTAGAAGGTGGGGTGGCGCTGCGGCGGCAGGTGGTGCAGGTGCTTCACGTTCCCCGGCCACGGCAGCTCCGCCGGGTACTGCGGGCCGGCCACGATGAACCGCTTGCGCGGCATCCGCCCGGCCACGTCCAGCAGAAACCGTTCGAGCACGGGCTGCCGGTCGGGCGCGTAGGTGCCCATGTACGCCAGCTCGCAGGCGAACTCGCGGTCGGGCGCCGTGGGGTGGTAGCGCGCATCGTCCACCGAGCAGTAGAGCGGCACCGCCTCGCGCGCGCCCAGCTCGCCCTCCACCACCTGGCGCAGGAAGGGGCCGCCGGTGAAGGACAGGTAGCGGGTGAACAGCGGCACCTGGTCCGTCCGCAGGTACTCGGCGCCGCCGCCGCGCAGCGCCGCCACGGTCACCGGCGTGTCGATGTCGTAGAAGAAGAGCGGGTCCACGCCGGCCTCGGCCAGGTCGTCGATCACGCGCGGGCCGTCGTGCACGTAGCTGCCCACGATGGTGGCGTCGGCGTCGCGCGCGTCGGCGATGGCCCGCTCGCGGACGTCGTCCCACTCGTCCCACAGCTTCAGGGTGACGTAGCCGGGGCGGGGGTGGTCGCGGTTGTCGGCGTACCAGGGCGCGTTCCACTCGTAGAACACGATCTCGTGCCCGCGCGCGGCGAAGGCCCGCAGCAGGGCGCGGAAGGTGGTGGCGTGCCCATTTCCCCAGCTGCTGCTGATGGAGAGGCCGAAGACGACGAGCTTCATGCGACGCTCCCGACCGGCGCGCGCAGGATGGCGTCCATCCGCTCGGCGCGCTGGGCGTAGGTGTGGTCGGCCAGCGCGCGCCGCCGCCCCGCCCGGCCGATGCGGCGCGCGTCGGCGTCGGTCACCGCGGCCACGATGCGGGCGACGGCCGCACCGTCTTCGGCCACCAGGATCTCGTCGCCGGGGGTGAAGAAGTCCTCGATCCCGGGCATGGCGTCGGTGACCTGGCAGCTCCCGGCGCCGGCGGCCTCGAACATCCGCGTGGCCGGGCTCCACCCGTTCTCGATCATGCTTTCGCGGTGGACGTTCAGCACCAGCCGCGCGCTGGCGTTCACCGCGTTGTGGCGGTGCGTGGGGACGTGGCCCAGGTAGGTGACGTTGCCCGGCATCGCCTTGTCGCCCCACCCCTCGCCGCCCAGGACGAACCTGCGATCCGGCGAAAGCGAGGCCGCGCGGAAGAAGAATTCGTCCACGCGCGCCTCGCGGTCGGGGAGGCGGTTGCCCATGAACAGCAGGTCGAACTCGGGGTGCGCGGCCATCTCCAGCGGCCGGTGCTCCTCGGGGTCCAGCCCGTTGTAGATGCAGGTGCACGCCTGCGCCCCCCACGCCGTGTACGCGTGGATCACCGGCGGCCCGCCGCCGTAGGTGAAGACGTGGTCGTACTTCGGGATGTGTGCGATGAACGGATCGCCCGCATCGGCGGCGATGCGCGCGAGGGTGGCGGGCGCGTCCACGTCCAGGAACGCCGTGCGCACCTCGCCGCCGCCGCGTTCGGCCACGGCGGCCTCGAGCTCCGCGTCCCATACGCCCACGCCGCTGCACTTGATCACCCAGTCGGATGATGCGAAGGCGCGCTCGATCAGCGCGTCGCGCTCATCCTCGGTCCGGTAGACGATCACCGTCGCGTAGTCGGGGTCGTCGGCCAAATCGCGGTTCTGCTGGCGGTTGTACGCGTCGGGCTCGCAGAAGGTGATGCGGTGCCCGCGCGCGGCCAGCGCCCGGATCAGCCCGCGGTAGTAGGTGGCCGCGCCGTTCCAGTAGCTGGAGACCAGCGACGATCCAAAGAAGGTCAGTTCCATCGATCGTTCCCGCCGATGTTCAGGTTGGCGCCGTTGCGTATGTATCGGCGTATGCGAGTGAACTCGCGGCCTCGCGGCTACGACGGCACGCAGTCCGCCTTCGCGGACTTCATCATCCGCACAGTGCATCCACAATGCTGCGCAAAGCAGCCTCCTGGCCTGAGTCCCAGGATGACATGCCCCGGGTATGTCTCAACTCCACAAGCGCTTGCGCGGCCTCAAGCCGGTTGCGCGACGGCGGTCTCGAGCGTCGAAGCCGTCCCCGCGGATCCGGCCGCGCCGAGCTCGGCGATGATGTCGAGGAGCTGGGCGGCGCGGTGGTCACAGGTGTGGCGCGCCAGGATCGTCTCCAGGCCGCGCTCGGCCTGCGCGCGCGCGGCGTCTTCGTCGCGGCACAGGTGCAGGAGCGCGTCGCGCATCTCCGCGGGCGATTCCGCCACCGCGTAGTCGCCGGCGCGGAACAGGCCCTCGGCGTCGCTCCACGGCGCGCTGACCAGCGGGATGCCGCACGCCAGCGCCTCGAACACGCGGATGGTGGGGATCCCCGCCAGCGCCCGCACGTAGGCGCGCCGCGGCACGTGCAGCGTGACCCGGCTGCGCGCGAACACCTCGGGCACCTGCACCGACGGCGCCCACCCGCGAAACTCCACGCCCGCGTCGGCCAGTTCGGCCAGCGCGTACTCCGGGTAGCGCACGCCGTGGGCGACGAACTTCAGCTCGGGGAGCGCGCGCGCCGAGCCGAGCCAGAAGTCGCGCAGCTCCTGCGTGCGCTCCTCGTCGCCCCAGTTGCCGATCCACACGACGTCCTGGGTCCGGGGGCGGTCCAGCGGCTTGAAGCGCAGGTGGTCGGCCGCCTCGTGAAAGGTCCACGCGCGCTCCACGCCGAAGCGGTCGCGGTAGATCTCCGTCAGCACCTCGCCGAACGCGAGCACTCCGTCGAACGTCCGCAGCTCGAAGCGGGCGATGGCGTCGGGCTGGCTCCAGGGGCGGTGATGCGTGTCGTGGAAGATGGCCAGCGCGCCGGCACCCCGGGCGACGGTGGCCAGGAGGTTGGCCACGGGCGGATCGTTCCACTCGTGCACCATCACCACGTCGGCCCCGGCGCAGGCGGCGGCGAGTTCGTCGGCCAGCGAGGGAGAGGCCGGGTCGTAGGTGCGGACGTCGATCTCGGGATAGGCGCGGGCGAACTCCACGATCGGCGCCACGCCGTGGTCGCCCAGCAGGTTTTCGACCGACCAGGCGCCGCGCGGCTCGTAGCTGCTCACCGCGTGGCCGCCGCGCACCAGCGCGCTCATCAGCCCGCGCAGGAAGTGCGCGTTGCCGTGGTTCCAGTCGCTTACGGCGCTGTGGACGAAGAAGACGAAGCGCATGCTCTCAGGCCACCGAGCGGCTGGGTTGCTGGTTGTGGATCAGCTCGCGGTAGAGCTGCACGTAGTCCTGCGCCATCCGCCGCGCGGTGTAGCGGCGCAGCGCCCGCTTGCGCGCCGCCTCGGCCAGCCGGCTGGTGCGCCCCGGGTCCGCCGCCAGGCGCGACAGCACGTCGGCCAGCGCCGCCGCGTCGCCGCTGGGAAAGAAGTCGGCGCACCCGTTCCACAGCTCGCCAAAGGTGCCGACGTCGCTGAGCACCAGCGCGCAGCCGTGCGCCGCAGCCTCGAGGGGCGCCAAGCCGAACGGCTCGTAGCGGCTGGACGCCACGTAGATCGTCGCGCGGCGCATCCACGCGTCCACCTCGGCGCGCTCCACGCGGCCGTGCAGGGTGACGTGCTTCGCCTCGAACACGCTGCCGTGCGGCGCCACGGTCTCGCCCAGCACGTGCACGGGGGGCGTGCCGGGGCCCATCATCCCCACCGCCCGGTCCAGCAGGTCCACGCCCTTCCCCTGGTCCCACGCGCGGCCCACGCACAGCACCAGCGGCTCCGCGCGCGCCGGCGGCTCCGCGTCGGTGACCTCGATACCGTTGTGGATCACCCGCGTGACGGGGACGCCGTAGTGCCGCCAGGTGAGCGCGGCCTGGTACTGCGTGGGCGTTACCACCGCGTCCGACGCGGTCAGCCCGTCGCGCACCCAGCCGGCGTAGGTGGCCCATTCGGGCGGCGCCTGCGTGCCGTGGATGTGCGTCCACCAGCTCAGCACGTCGCTGTGCACCGTGGTCACCACGGGCGCGGGAAAGCCGAAGGCGGCGTAGGCCAGCTGGTTGAGGTGCACCACGTCGGCCGCCCAGAGCTGGGCCAGCTCGCGCAGCCACCGCGCGGCCTCGCGCACGTCCGCCTCCGCGCCGTCCATCCACTCCAGCCGGTAGCTGCGCCAGGTGACCTGCACCCCGTCGGGGATGCGGGCCAGCCGCAGACCGCGCGACTCGCCGATGGCGGCGATCAGCACCTCGCACCCGATCGCGTCCAGCTCGCGCGCGAGGGTGACGGTGTAGTCCCACACGCCGCCCACGGTGTCGGTGGAGAGGAGGATCTTCATCGTGACCCTCCCGCCGCCGCGGCGAGCGCCGTCGTCCGCCGGTCTGCGGCCCGGCGGCGCAGGCGGAGCGCGCCGGCCATGCGCCGCACCCGGCGCCGGTGCGCGTCGGCCACGCGCGAGCGCAGCGCGGCCATCCGCCGCCGCGCCTTCACCGGCGGCGAGGCGATCCAGTCCGCGGCCAGCCCCACGGCCACGCCGCCGAGGAGGGTGAGCACCAGCGCATGGAGCGGCATCGGCGTCACCGCCCGTAGACGCGGTCCAGCACGGCGGCAACTTCCACCAGCCGCTCGCACGCCGGGTCGTAGCGCTCGCCCTGGGCCAGCCGGCGCGCCCAGTCGGCCGCGGCGCGGCCGCCCCACGGGTCGGGAGGAGAGGCCAGCGTTTCGCGCCGGGTGCCGTGGTACAGCTCGGCGGTGAAGTCGTAGAACGAGCCGCCCGCGTTCTTCAGCGCCGCGCCGCCGGCGGTGCCGTAGAACGCCGCGCCGATCACCGCGTCCTGCCCCGCCGACACGTTCCAGCTGCAGGCGAGGGTGACCGAGGCGCCGCCCTGCAGCCCCAGCGTGGCCGTCGCGTAGTCCTCGCAGACGCCGGGCGAGGCGCCGAGCGGCTCGCCGCCCCGGAACAGCCGGCTGGAGACGGTTTCCACCGCGGGCCACCCCAGCGTCCACAGCGCCAGGTCGACCAGGTGGACGCCCAGGTCCATCACGCACCCGCCGCCGGACTGCGCGGGATCGTGGAACCAGGGCTTGTCGGGGCCGTAGGCGTTGTGGAAGACCAGGTCCACGGCGAAGACGCGCCCCAGCTCGCCCGCGCGCACCTGCTCGCGGATGGCGCGCATCCCCTCGGTGAAGCGGTAGCTGAAATCCACGGAGAGCAGGCGGTCCGCCGCGCGCGCGGCATCGACCACGGCGCGCGCCTCGGCGGCGGTGCGCCCCAGCGGCTTCTGGCAGAAGACGGCGGCGCCGCTCTCCAGCGCGCGGATGGACTGCGCGGCGTGCAGCGCGCTGGGCGTGGCGATCACGATCCCGTCCAGCCCCAGCTCCAGCAGCCCGTCCAACCCGGCGACGATCTCGGCGCCGGGCGCGGCGTGCCGGGCCGCGGCGAGCATCTCGGTGCTGGTGTCGGCGATGGCGGCCACCTCGGCCAGGCCGGCGTTGGCGATCGCCTCCATGCGGTGCCGCCCGATCCACCCCACGCCCAGGAAGCCGAGGCGTGGCGTGGAGATCTCGGCCGCGCCGGAGTGCGCGAGCTCGTCGGCGGGGGCGATCAGTACGTCGGTCATTCGATGGTTCGGTGTGAGGTCCAACCCAGCCGAACGGGTGCGCCAGTGCGCCAGTGCGCGAGTGCGTTTTCGGCTTCGGTGCGCGGGCTCGGATCCGTGCGTTTCCACGCGAGGCCCGCGCACTTCCGCACCCGCGCACTCACGCACCCGTGCCGTTCACGCACTCACGCACCCGTTGCCGTTCCCTACATCGTGATCAGCGCCTTCAGAAACCCGTCCGGCCGGTCACGGGTGGCGTCCAGCGCGTCGCCCAGCTGGTCCAGCGCGAAGGCGTGGGTGTAGAGCGGGGCGGGGTCGAGCCGCCCCGTCGCCACCGCGTCCACCGCCGCGCGGATGCCGTCCACGTAGACCTGCGGGTCGCGCTCGTGGGCGTTGATCACGTCCAGGCCGCGCCAGTTCCACAGCTGCATGTTCACCTGCCGCGGGCCGTCCTGGTGGTACCCGGCGATCACCAGCCGCCCCCGCTCGCGCGTGAGCTCGGCGGCCAGGTCCAGCGGCCACTGCTTCCCCACCGCCTCGATCACCCGGTCGGCGAAGACGCCGCCGGTCAGCTCCCTCACCTGCTCGATGATGCGCCCGTGGTCGTCCATGGGGATCAGCTCGTCGGCGCCCATGCGCCGCGCCACGTCGAGCGAGAAGGGGCGGCGGGAGATGGCGATCACGCGGGCGCCGGCGTCCTTCGCCAGGCGGGCCAGCAGCGCGCCCAGGAAGCCGATGCCGACGATCGCCACCGTCTGCCCGGAGACGATCCCGCTGCGGCGGAAGATGTTCATCGCGCACCCCAGCGGCTCGCCGGGGAACGACTGCCCGGCCAGCTGCGCCGGGAGCGGCACCACGCCGGACGCGTCGGCCACGTCGTACTGCGCGTAGGCGTTGTAGCTGAGCGCGGCCACCCGCTGCCCCTCGGCCAGGCCCTCGACCCCGTCGCCGACGGCGTCGATCACGCCCCATCCCTCGTGGCCCAGCGCGCCGGGGTCGGTGGGGTACCGCATCCACTCCGGGCCGGCCCAGGGGGTCAGGTTGCTGGCGCACACGCCGCACCCCTCCATGCGGATGCGCACCTGCCCCGCCCCGGGCTCGGGGAGCGGAACTTCTTCGAGCACCACCTGCCCCGGGCCCGCCAGGCGGGCCGCCTTCATCGTGTCGGTCGCGGTCAGCATCGCGTGTGGCCGTGTAGGTCGTACAGGTTGAGGAATGTTTCGTCGCCGCGGGGGCTGGCGGGGTGCGCCACTGCTCGGGCGCCGGAGAGGAGGTCCATCCACAACGCGGACCGCTTCACCCTCGCACCCCACGTGCCGCCCACCGCATCAGCCCACCCGCCCGAACCGGTCCTGCTACCGCCCTTCAGACCGCCGCCGGCACCCGCCCGGGCTCGGCCACCACCGTCCGCGGCGCCGCGGCGGTGTCGAGGTTGGCCTCGTGCAGCCAGCCGGCCAGCTTCTCGAGCCCGTCTTCCCACCGCGTCTCGGCGCGCCAGCCCAGGACGCGCTCGATGCGGCGGGTGTCGCTCACGTACACCTTCTGGTCGCCCGGCCGCCACTCGGCGCAGGTGACGCCGGCGCGCGCGCCGGTGATGTCGCGCAGCCGGTCGATCACCCCGCGCACCGAGACGGCGTTGCGGTGGCCGCCGCCCACGTTGAACACCTCGCCCGCCACCGTGTCGAGGTTGTCCATCGCCAGCCGCATGGCGTTCACCAGGTCGTCGATCCACAGGATGTCGCGCACCTGGCAGCCGTCGCCGTAGAGGGTGAGCGGCTCGCCGCGCAGCATGGCCCGGCCGAAGTGGGCCACCCACCCCTGGTCTTCGGTGCCGAACTGCCGGGTGCCGTAGATGCAGCTCATCCGGAAGACGACCGTCGGCAGCCCGAAGATGCGCGAGTAGTCGTGCACGTACTGGTCGGCGGCGCCCTTGCTGCACCCGTACGGACTGTGGAAGTCGAGGCGCGCGTCCTCGCCGATCCCCAGCCGGCCGTCGGCGTACACGTAGCGGTCGCCGTCCAGCGTCACCGCCACGTCCTCGAGGCCGCCGTACACCTTGTTGGTGGAGGTGAAGAGCACGCCCGGCGGGTTGAGCATCCCGCGCGCGGCCTCGAGCACGTTGAAGGTGCCGATGACGTTGGTCTCCAGGTCCGTCGCGGGGTCGACCAGCGACGTGGTGACCGCGACCTGCGCGGCCAGGTGGAACACCATCTTGCTTTCGCGCACCAGCGCGGCGACGCGGGCGCCGTCGCGCACGTCGACCGTCTCGATGCGCACGCGGTCCCCGTGGCGGCGCTTGAGCCAGGCGGCGTTCATGCGCACGCCGTCGCGGCTGAAGTTGTCGGCCACGATCACCTTCTCGCCCTCGCGCAGCAGCGCGTCGGCCAGGTTGGAGCCCACGAACCCCGCGCCGCCCGTCACCAGGATGTAGTCGCGCTTCCCCTTCATCGTCGTCCCCTTCCTCACAGCGTGAGACCGCGAGCGGCGAGCTCGGCGGCGTGCGCGTCCACGGTGCTCTCGGGCCGCTCCTGCTCCCGCAGCCACGCCACCAGCTCCTCCATCCCCGCTTCGAAGGCCACCCGTGGCTCGTAGCCCAGCACCTCGCGGGCGAGCGAGATTTCCGCATAGCAGTTGCGGATGTCGCCCACCCGGTACTTTCCGTTGACCTCGGGCTCGATGCCGCTCCCCATCACCCGCGCCAGCGTCTCGGCCACCTCGCGCACGCTCACCGCGCGCCCGCTCCCCACGTTCAGCGCCTTCCCCACGGCCGCGTCCTCGTCGGCCGCCAGCAGCAGCGCCTGCACGATGTCGTGCACGCTGACGAAGTCGCGCCGCTGCCCGCCGTCTTCGAACACGAGCGGCGGGAGCCCGTTCAGCAGCCGCGAGCTGAAGATGGCGGCCACCCCGGTGTAGGGGTTGGAGAGCGCCTGGCGGGGGCCGTAGATGTTGAAGAAGCGCAGCGCCACGCTGGGGATGCCGTACGCGCCCCCGATCAAGAGCGCCATGCGCTCCTGGTCGGCCTTGGTGAGCGCGTAGATGGAGGTGGAGTCGAGCGGCTTGGCCTCGTCGGTGGGGACGGGGGAGAGTTGCACGCCGTCGGGGTCGTGCAGCTCCCAGTCGTGCCGCCGGAGCTGGTCCAGCGAGCGGGCGTTGACGCGGGGCTCGCGCCCGTCGGGGCGGGTGTAGCGCCCCTCGCCGTAGATGGACATGGAGCTGGCCACCACCAGCCGCTCCACGGCGCCGCGGTCGTCCACCAGCGCCTGCAGCAGGTGGGCGGTGCCCATGGTGTTGACGGCCGTGTAGTCGGCCACCTGGTACATGCTCTGGCCCACGCCCACCGCGGCCGCGAGGTGGTAGACCACCTCCATCCCCCGCAGCGCGCCGCGCACCGCGTCGGCGTCGCGCACGTCGGCCTGCACGAACTCGGCGTCGGCGGGCACCCAACCGGGTTTGCGCCGCGCGGGCCCGTGCACCTGCGGGTCCAGGTTGTCGAGGATGCGCACCGTGTCGCCACGCGCCAGCAGCGCGTCGACCAGGTGGCTCCCCACGAACCCCGCCCCTCCCGTCACCAGTACCTTGCGAGCCACTGAAGCTCCCTTGCTGCGTTCGTTGATCCGCCCCCTCACGATCCCGGGCGGGCCTCGCGTTCACCCTCCTGTCCCACGGTCCCCACGCGCAGCACACGGGGCGACCACGACGCCACCCCGCTCCAGCGACTCAGAGTCCCCCCATGGGGGAACATTAGAAGCGCCGGAGCGATGCCAGAGCCGCGCCGCCCTCTGTAGCAGCCCGCCCCCGCCGGGTATTTCCTGTGTCGTCAGCCGGCGGCGGACGTTGCCGGGGCCAGACGGGCGTCGTACTCGGCCGACCAGCGCTGCAGGCGGCCGTCCACTTCGTCGGCCCATACGCCGGCCACCAGCCGCTGCGCCAGCCGCACGCCCAGCCGCTGCTCCTGCACGCGGGCCGCCTCGGCGGTGCGCTCCTGCTCCAGCAACGCGGCCGCCTCCATCTCCAGGGCGAAGGCCAGCCGGTCCAGATCGGTGAAGATCCGCCCGCGCAGGCCGGCTGCCTCGGGCGCTTCGACGGGCGGGGGCGAGCTGAGCATCTGTTTCCGTCAGGGACCCTGGAACTGGACTGCGTCGTCCGCTTCGCATTCACGGTCTGCGTCCGGCGAGCACGGGGCCAGCCCGTGCGCAACATGCGTGCCCCCGTTCTCTTTGCGCACATGTCAGCAAACAGCTGGGATCGGCTCATTCATCATCTAAGTACCCTTCCTGCTTGGCTTTGTAGATCATCATGCACATTTGGAAGAGAGCAGGGCAGAGCCCTGGTTCCTCCTGCGATCGACTGCGGAAGGTCGGCACAGTAACGGTTACTCCGTTCACGCACCCAGGATGTACCTATAGAAATGGACACGCCGTGAAAGTCGACCCTTTGCTCGTTGTGGCGTTTTGCACGCGATCGTGCAGAGACGCGGGAATGCCGGGTCTCGGCCCGCCCTGAGTCGATCGTGAGTGAACGGAGTAAACCGATCGGAATCGGCGTGAGCGCCACATGGCCCGCAAGGGGCGCATCGGAGGTGATCGCAGACTGCGCCTCGCGCTTGACCATCGCTCTGGCCACGCGCGTGTCCATATTCAAGGCGTGCTCGGAACGGCTATCCTCCGCCGCCGTCCTTCGCCAGGACTCGCTGAACCAGTTCTGCGAGACGCCGTCGCGGCGGCATCTATGTAGCAGTCGACGCGATCGGCGTACCGCACCCGCCAGCCATCGCGCGCACCGAAGCCACGCACCCACCCCGCGAAATCATCCCCCAAAGTACAGCGCGTCATCGCAGTCGGCGCTGTCCTCGGCTTGAGGATGGCCTCTGGCTTGTTGCTTCTGATGCGTCTGGAGTGTGTTTCACGCGGAGTGAGCGGAGTTATCGGAGTGAACGGAATGGGCACGCCTCCGTGAACTCCGCTTACTCCGCGTGAAACCTCCTCTGACCTGACATCGATCGCTCGTAGTCCCGCCGAGCGTGGGAGACTCAGGAGGCCACGGCCCCTGGTCGAGTGCGGGACGAATCGGCCTCCGGATCCGCACCCGGTCAGATCACCTCCGTCTCGGGCGACTCGGCCTCCAGGAGCGTTTCGCCAAGGATGATCACCTCCTCCACGCTCGTCCGCACGGCGCACGTGTCGAGGATCGGGCGCATCGTGTCCGTCGACGGCGCGAAGAGCACGGCGAAACTTTCGCGGCGTAGCGCGCAGGCCAACCACGAGGCAGTCCGCCTTCTACAGCCCTTGTGCAGGGATGAACCAGGAAACAAGCTATGGCCCGTCCAACGATACATCGTCTCACACGGTCGGCTTGATCTTCTTGACTCATCCAAGGAGGCACGTATGCGGATACGCGTCATGATCGCAGAATTGTTTCTCCTCCTGTGCGCAGCCCCATCCATCTCGGCCCAAAACGGTACGGCTACGCCCAATCCCTGGGAACCAGTCGCAAAAGAGGCTGTGACGGCGGGTGATCAGCGGTCGTCGATGGCGCTCCGTGTGGCATCGGCACGGACGGACCGGCTCGATCTTTCGCTGCTGCAGTCGCTCCTGGCACCGGCGCCGCCGGACACCGGCAACTTGCGCGAGGGCGACGGGGCCGAGGTGTATCTCCCCGTGCCCGGCCGGCTGCTGCCCAGACGATACGAGAGGTTCCGGGTGAGGGAATCGTCGCTCGTTCCCCGCGAGCTCGCCTCGCACCTCGGCGGATTGCGGACGTACTCCGGCCGTGGGATCGACAATCCCTCGCTGACCACGCGCTTCTCGGTGTCGGACGCCGGCTTGACCGGGATCGTGATCGGTCCCGAAGGAACGTGGATCATTGACCGCGTGACGGACCCTGCGGGCCGGACGGCCGTGGTCAACGCGCGTCCAGTGCACGTGAGTGCCTACAAGGAGGAGATCCAGTCCGACCACCAGCACCGCATACGCATCGACACGCCGCCAAGCCCAAGCCGCGGGGCCGACCGTCCGCCGGCCACGCCGGGCCCGCTGGCGCCGCGGGCTGCTGCGCCGGTGGCCCAACTGCCGGAAGACCGTGTCTTTCGCTTGGCCGTGGCGGCCACCCGGGACTACGTGGATTTCTTCCGAAACCGCGCATCGCAGCCGATCTCCGACGACGCGGCCCGCGACTCGGCATTGAAGGCGATCGTGGAGACGATCAACCTGGTCCAAGCGCTCTACGAGCGGGAACTCGGGATCCGCTTCGAACTGACGCCGCGCGAGCGGGAGCTGATTTTCGCCGCGGATGACGGCGGGTACCCTCACTACCAGGTCGATTCTGTCCTGCTCGCGCGGAATCAAGCGGTGCTCGACTCGATCTTGGGGCCGGGAAGCTATGACCTGGGCCATGTCTTCACGCAATCCGACGGCGGGCTGGCATGGATCGCGTCGCTCTGCCAAGACAGCATCAAGGCGCAGGGTGGCACCGGGCTGGACAACCCGCTAGCCGAGAAGTACTTCGCCATCGACTACGTTGCCCATGAGATCGGCCATCAGTTCGATGGGCACCACACCTTCAACGCGACCGACGCGGGTAGCTGCACCCCCGATACGCGCGACCCAGAATACGCGTTTGAGCCGGGAAGCGGATCGACGGTCATGGGGTATGCCGGGATCTGCCACGACCAGTCACACAACCGCGACGTGGACCGCCAGAGCGGCGAATACTTCCACGTCAGTTCGCTGGAAAACATCGCGGCGAACGTTGGCCGGTTGAGCTGCGGCCGCAGAGAGGGGAGCGGGAACTCGCGCCCGGTGGTGACTACCGCCACGGAGTGGACAATCCCCAAGGAGACCCCCTACGTGCTCACCGCCCATGGCACCGACCCCGACGGCGATCCGCTCACGTATACGTGGGAGGAGTATTACCCGGGTAATGGTTGGAATCCGGAGCCGTCGCCGCCGGACGAGGCGGAAGAAGGATTCATCCGGCCGTCTTTTCGGTCGTTCCCTCCCTCACGCGAGCCGTCGCGGACGTTTCCGCGGTTAGAAGCGTTGCTGTTCGGAGAAAGTGCCGCGTATGAGCGTCTTTCCACCATCAACCGCAACCCTGCCGCCGACCGGCCCCTGAATTTTCGCGTCACGGCGCGCGACGGCCGAGGAGCGTTCGCGTCGGCCGACGTGGCGGTGAATGTAGTCGCCTGGGCGAACGGCGACGATATGGGGCCGTTCACAGTCACGCGCCCGATCGCGGGCCTTCAGGCGCGGCGTGGCGAACCACTAGAGGTACGCTGGACCGTGGCCAACACCGACCGCGCTCCCGTTCAGTGCGCCTCCGTGCGGATCCTTCTCGCCACGGACCGCAGCGGCGTGTTCGCTGATACACTTGCCGCCTCCACCCCCAACGACGGCTCGGAGAAGGTACTGGTTCCAACCGGACCGGCCACGCGAGACGCCTGGGTCCGAGTGGAATGCGTGGGCAACATCTTCTTCAATGTTTCCAAGCGGTTCCGGCTGCTCCCGCCGCCCAAGCCGTGAACAGCCGCCTTCCGGCAAACGGATTCGCATCAGGCCGGCGGTGGGCGCTCATCTCAGGCAGGAGTACCTGATCTGGGGACGGAACGCGGAAATTCGCCACTCGAACGGCTTTGCGAATGAGGCACACGGAGCGATGGAGAACAACGCGGGAACTACCGGGAACTAGAGAAATTCGGCGAGCTCCTCCGGTCCGCGTTGTACTCCGTCGCTCCAGCTTTTCGGGGGCAGTGCCGGTAGAACCGTTGCATTTACGGACCCGGTTGCGGGGCCACACCACGATCACAGCTCCGGGGGCGGATCGTCAACCACACCGATACTCGGTGCATGGCTCGATGGCCCCGGCTCCACGACGAGGACGGTAGTCGGGGCGCGCGTATCGAGGATCGGGCGCATCGTTTCGGTCGATGGCGCGAAGAGAGTGAGCTGCTCGGGGTCGGCGAAGAGCGCGGCGAAATCCTCGGGCCGGAGGGCGCGGGCCAGGCGCGAGGCGAAGTTGTCGCGCAGCACGCGGGCGTAGTGGTCCACGTCGTAGTCGCGCGGGTCCGGCCGCCCGCCCGCCAGCTCGTCGAACGACGGGGCCACCGCGCCGGTGCCGGCCTGCGTGCGGTAGACGTGCACGCGCTCGCCCGGGCGCCAGTGGGTGCGGCCGGCGGCCAGCAGCGCCTCGTACGCCAGCTCGCGCCGGGTCTCGCGCGTCTCGGCGTACTGCTCGGGCGACTTGGTGAGCCGCACGCGGCT
>DASSME010000457.1:0-26698 GCA_035689035.1 Longimicrobium sp.
CGGACCCGCGGCCACTACAGCAGTTGGGTGCAGGGGGCGATGCTGGGGCACCCCAGCGTGCAGTCGCAGTTGGTCTCGCAGAAGGTCATCCCCGTGGCGGGACAGTTGCGCGTGGCCAGGGCGTGCGCGTTCACGGTGCCCCGCGCCGCGGCGGGCGCATCGGCGGCGACGAACGATTCGACGGTGAGCGTTTCGGCATCCAGGCGGATCTTCTGCATTCCCTGGTCTCCATGGGGATGGGGCAAAGGCGGGATCGCTGCGTCCCGGGGTGTGCGCGGAATCTATTGATTAGAGGCGTGATCTGTAAGTAGGAACGGCCCGGCGGATCTCGCCGGGTTGGCGGTGATCGGCGAAACGGCGAGGGGGGAGAGGCGAGTGGCGGAGGAGCGGCGGAGCGGGCGGGGGACGTGGCTGCTGGCGGGGGTCGTGGTGGTGCTCCTGGTGTGGCTGGTGCTGTACCCCAACCTGTTCGTGGTGGGCGACAGCTTCATGGACACGGGGCACGCGACCGGGCGGCACTACGCGCGCTTCTTCGGGAGCGCGGCCGAGCTGCGGGCGCTCTGGAACAGCGTGTGGATCTCGCTGGCCAGCGTGGTGCTGTCGGCGCTGATCGGCGTGCCGCTCGCCTTCCTCTTCGCCCGGCGCGACTTTCCCGGCCGGCGGCTGCTGGGCGGGCTGGCGTCGATGCCGGTGCTGCTGCCGCCGCTGGTGGGTACCATCTCCTTCCTCTTCCTGTACGGCGAGACGGGGTTCCTGACCCGCGGCGTGCAGGCGCTGCTGCGGATGGACCACGCGCCGTGGCGGCTGGACGGCGCGTGGGCGGTGCTGCTGGTGCACGCGTACACCATGTACGTCTACTTCTACATGTTCGTCTCCGCCGGCCTGGCGCGGCTCGACGCGGGGTACGCCGAGGCGGCCGCCGCGCTGGGCGCCGGCCGCTGGACCACGTTGCGCCGCGTGACGCTCCCCATGCTGGGTCCCGCGCTGGGCGGCGCCGCGCTGCTGGTGTTCATGACCAGCATGGCTTCGTTCAGCGCGCCCTACGTGTTCGGCGGCGGGTTCCGCGTGCTCACCACGCAGCTCTACGCCAGCAAGCTGAACGGCGAAAATGGCCTGGTGGCGGTGGAATCCGTCGTCCTGGCGCTCGTCTCGCTCGCCTTCCTGGTACCGCTGCAGCGCTACGAGGCGGCGCGCGAGTACACCGGCGCGTCCAAGGGGCTGGGCGCCGTCACGCGAGAAAAGTCCGGCCGCGGCTGGCTGCTCACGCTGGCGGCGGCCGCGTTCGTCGTCTTCCTCCTCCTCCCGCACCTGACGGTCCTGCTGGTCTCCTTCGTCCCCGAGGGCACCTGGACCACCGAGACCTTCCCGCCCGTCTACAGCGCCGAGCCGTACCGGCGGATGTTCGGCCAGGCCGAGCAGCTGCGGCCGGTGCTCAACTCGCTGAAGATGGCTACCGTGGCCACGCTGGCGAACGTGGCCTTCGCCTTCGCCGCCGCGTACCTGCTGGCGCGCACCCGTGTGCGGGCGAAGGGGCTGGTGAGCGCGCTGGTCACGCTGCCGTGGGCGCTGCCGGGGACCGTGCTGGCGGTGGCGCTGGCCTCCACCTTCAGCGTGAACCGGCCGCTCGCCGGCCGGTTCGTGCTGGTGGGCACCTTCGCCATCCTCCCGCTGGCGTACTTCATCCGCAACATCCCGCTGGTCACCCGCGCCGCGCTCTCCTCCTTCCGCCAGCTCGACCCCTCGCTCGAGGAAGCGGCCGCCTCGCTGGGCGCCAGGCCGACCACCACGATGCGGCGCGTGGTGCTGCCGCTGGTGCTGCCGGGGCTTATGGCGGGCGCGCTGCTGGCGTTCGTCACCGCGCTGGGCGAGTTCGTCGCGTCGATCCTGCTGTACACCAACCGCACGCGTCCCATCAGCATGGAGATGCTCTCGCAGCTGCGCGCCTTCGACTTCGGCGGCGCCAGCGCGTACGGCGTGCTGCTGATCGTGCTGGTGGCGCTGGTGTTCGCGGCCGGCTACCGCAACGTGGTGGAGGGGCGGTAGGTCGGGGCGTGTCGACGCGGACGGACGGCTGCGACGCACGCCGCGGCGGGCCCTCTCCCCCCGGCCCCCTCCCCCAAAAACTGCCTTGGGGGAGGGGGTGACGCGGGACGAGGTGTCGCGCGTTTCCTCCGCCCCGCTCCCCATTGCCGGGAAAACGGCACCTCCCCTGACCTCGAGACGAAGTAGCCGCGCGAAGCGCCCCCGCGTCCCTCTCCTGCAGTTCGGGAGAGGGACAGGCGTTCAGGACGCGACGCAGTCGCGCCTGGACGCCAGGGTGAGGGCCCCGCGGGGCTTCTTCCGCGCGCCGGCGTTTCGCCCGCACGTCCGCCGGTGTCGTGTGGTCGTTGCAGCGACGCAGCGACTTCAGTCGCCCCCGCCAGCCGCTCACGGGATGCCCGTCCCATTCCGCCCGCCTCGCGCGTCCTCACCGATGAGCCCGTTCGCATCCCCCACTCCCGCGGCGCCTCGTGGCGCGGGGGATGCGGCAACGGCCGGTGAACCTCGCGCCCATCGTCCCGGATGATCCGCAGACCGCTGCTCGCACTGGCACTGCTCGCGCCCGCCGCGCTCCCGCCGGCGGCTGACGCCCAGGTCGCGCTCGCGTCGCTCCAGCAGCCGCCGGTCGCGCGGGAAGATTCGGTGCGGGCGCTGCGCGGCGCGCGGTCGGCGCAGGCCACGTTCGAGCGCATCCGCTTCCAGCACCTGCCGTGGACCAACGACGGCGGCGGCGGATGGAGCTGCGACGAGCGGATCGGGCGCTTCTGCATCTGGCGCAACGACACCGAGGAGGACTGGCGCGCCCCGCTGGAGCACCGCGAGGTGATCGCCGCCCGCGACTCGCTCCTCGCCGCGCTCGCCGGCGCCGCCCGGGTGACGCCGGGGGACGCGTGGGTGGCCGGGCAGCGCGTCCGCTACCTGGTGGAGGGCGGCCGCGCGCCCGAGGCCGTGCGCGCGGCCCGCGAGTGCCGCGCCGAGGCGTGGTGGTGCCACGCGCTGGAGGGGTACGCGCTGCACTTCGCCCGCGACTACCCCGCCGCCGAGCACGCCTTCGACGCCGCGCTGGCCGCCATGCCGCCCGCCGAGCGCCGCGAGTGGGACGACCTGTCGCCCGCGCTGGTGGACGCGGACGTGCGCGCCCTGCGGCGGATGGACGCGGCCGGCCGCGAGGCGGCGCTGCGGCGGCTGTGGTGGCTGGCCGACCCGTTCTGGATGGAGGCGGGGAACGACCGCCGCACCGAGCACTTCGCGCGGCTGGTGGCCGACCGCTTCCAGGACCGCGCGCGCACCACCGAGGGGCTGTTCTGGGCCGACGACCTGCGCGAGATCCTGGTGCGCTGGGGCCAGCCCGCGGGGTGGGAAAAGGTGCGCCCGCGCATGCACGAGAGCGGCCGGGCCAGCGTGATCACGCACTACTCGCCCAGCTTCGAGTTCATCCCGCCGCTCACCATGGTGCGCGACCCCTTCGCCATCGCCGCGGACGACTGGAAGACGGAGGAAAAGACGGCGCATTCGCTCTACGCGCCGCCCGGCGTGCGGCGCTTCGCCATCCTTCCGCACCAGGTGGCCGTCTTCCCCCGCGGCGGAGTCGTCGAAGTGGTCGCCGCCTTCGCGATGCGCCCGGACTCGCTCCCGCGCACGCCCACGCTCGACGCCGGGCTGGTGCTGATGCGCGCCCCGGACGCGACACCGCTGGTCCGCACCGCGAAGGTGAGCGGGACGCGCGGCGTCTTTCGCGCCACGGCGGCGCCCGAGCAGACGGTGGTGAGCATCGAGACCCGGGAGCCGGTGAGCGAGCGCGCCGCCCGCGCCCGTTTCGGGATGGACCTGCGGCGGCCGCAGGGGGGCGGCGTGTCGATCAGCGACGTGCTGCTGCTGGACCAGCCCGGCGCGCGCCCCCGGTCGCTGGACGAAGCGGCGGCGATCGCGCGCGGCAGCACGCGGTTCCGCGCGGGTGACCACGTCGGGGTCTACTGGGAGGTGTACGGGCTGGAGGGGAAGACCGACAGCGTCACCTTCTCCGTGGCCCTGGCGCGTCGGCCGCCCGGCGGCATCCGCCGCGCGGCGGAGAGCATCGGCCTTGCGCGCGGCGCCCAGCCCGTGCGGCTGCGCTGGGACGAGGAGGCGCCCGGCGTGGCCATCGCCGCGCGTTCGCTGGGCATCTCCCTCCCGCGCCTCCCCCCCGGCGGCTACGTGCTGGAGGTCGCCATCCGCACCCGCGCCGGCGCCACCGCCTTCACCCAGCGCGAGATCGAGGTGACGCGGTGAATCGCAACACTGCCTCGGAGAGATAAAGGTCGCTTCCTCCCCAGATTGCAGTTGAAGCCTCACGCAGTTTGTGAGGCTTTTCGTAGTTGTTGCTGCGGCGCTGCGGCTTCAGCCGCCGGACCGAATTCCAGGGAGCGCCCTGGTCCATCCCCCGCCCGAACTGGTCTCCCGCCGCTCCACCGCGTAGGATTGGAACCCATCACCGTCGCACCCAGCACTCAGCACCCAGCACTCCGCACCGCCGTGGACCTCACCCCGCCCACGCTCACCGGCCGCCACGTGCGGCTGGTTCCGCTCACCCTCGAGCACGTCCCGGTGCTGTGGGAGGTGGCGAACGAGGACGAGATCTGGCGCTGGACGCTGAACCGCATCGGCGGCGAGGACGACGTGCGGCGCTACGTCGCCGAGGCGCTCGACAAGCAGGCCGCCGGCGTCGCCATTCCCTTCATGACCACCGAGGCGGCCACCGGGCGGGCGATCGGGAGCACGCGCTACCACAACATCGACCCGCACAACCGGCGCGTGGAGATCGGCTACACCTGGATCGGCGGGCCATGGCGCCGCACGCCGGTGAACACCGAGGCCAAGTACCTGATGCTCCGCTACGCCTTCGGGACCCTGGGCTGCGTGCGCGTGGAGCTGCGCACCGACGCGCTCAACACGCGCTCGCGCAACGCCATCCTGCGCATCGGCGCCACGGAGGAAGGAATCCTGCGCAAGCACATGCGCACCGACAGCGGGCGCTTTCGCGACACGGTCTACTTCAGCATCCTGGACGATGAATGGCCCGGGGTGAAGGAGCGCCTGGAAGCGAAGCTCGCCCGCCCCTGGACCCCCGCCGCGTGAGGACGATGCCGATCCGCCGCCGTCTTGCCCTGGCCGCAGCCGCCGCGCTCGCCGCCTGCACCCCCGCGCCCGCGCGCACCCCGCCGATCGCGCCCGCCCCCGTGCCCCAGGCGGCGCCCGCGGCTCCGTCGCCCGAGCGGAGGCTGGCCGAGTCGCTGGACTCCATCTTCAACGACACGCTGTTCGCCGGCGCCAACTGGGGCGTGGAGATCCGCGCGCAGCAGACCGGGCGCGTGCTGTACGAGCGCAACGCCGGCAAGATGTTCGTCCCCGCCAGCAACATGAAGCTGGTGACGGGGAGCGTGGCGCTCGAGGCGCTGGGGCCGGACTTCGTCTACCGCACCCCCGTCGTGGCGACGGGGCCGGTGACGAACGGCGTCCTCCACGGCGACCTGGTGGTGGTCGGCAGCGGCGACCCGACGATCGCGGCCGACTTCCGCGGCGGCGACGCGCTCGCCGTGTTCCGCGCGTGGGCCGACTCGCTGCGCGCGCACGGCGTCCGCCGCATCACCGGCCGCATCATCGGCAACGACGACGTGTTCGACGACGTGCCCTATGGCCGCGGCTGGGCGTGGGACGACATGGCCGACTACTACTCGGCCGAGATCGGCGGGCTGCAGTACAACCTGGGTGTGGTCGGCATCACCGCCGCCGCGGGCCCCACGGCCGGCGCCCCGGCGCGCATCACGCTGGATCCGCAGACGGGGTACGTGCGCGTGGTCAACGCCTCGCGCACCGTTCCCGGCGCGGTGGAGCAGATCGAGGTGACGCGGGCCGACACCGGCAACACCTTCACCGTCGCCGGCCAGATCCCCGCCGACACGCCGGCCGTGCGCAACGACATGGCGGTGCGCAACAACACCGCCTACTTCGTCACCGTGCTGCGCGAGACGCTGCTCGCCTCGGGGATCCGCGTGGACGGCGCGGCGCTGGACCAGGACGAGCTCGCGTCCGCCGTGCGTCCCGTGGCGCGAGACACGCTGTGGGTGCAGACCTCGCCGCCGCTGCGCGAGATCCTCCCCGGCTTCTTCAAGCCCAGCCAGAACCAGGTCGGCGAGATCCTGCTGAAGACGCTGGGCCGCGCCCTGCGCAACGAGGGTTCGGCCCGGGCGGGGATCGCGGTGGTGGACAGCGTCACGCGGCTCTGGGGGCTCCCCCCGCGCAAGCTGTCGCAGGCGGACGGGAGTGGGCTGTCGCGCTACAACCTGGTGGCGCCGCAATTCCTGATCGGCGTGCTGGAGCACATGCGCCGGAGCCCCAACTACCAGACGTTCTATGCCGCGCTCCCCGTGGCCGGTGTGGACGGCACCCTGCGCAGCCGGATGAAGGGCACCCCGCTGGAGGGCAACGTCCACGCGAAGACCGGCACCGTCAGCAACGTGCGATCGCTCAGTGGCTACATGACCACGGCGGCGGGCGAGCCGATCGTCTTCAGCATCCTCGTCAACCACCACACGCTCACCTCGCGCGACGCGGACCGGCTGGCGGAGATGGCGCTGATGCGCGTGTACGGCCTGACGCCGCGGCGGTGATCCGGCTGGCAAGATCGACCGTGGATTCGAGCGGTCCCCATGACCGCGCTGCGAGCGACCACGAAGGAAAGAAACGACGGGCTCTCACAGAGTT
This sequence comes from Longimicrobium sp., assembly GCA_035689035.1. GTDB lineage: Bacteria > Gemmatimonadota > Gemmatimonadetes > Longimicrobiales > Longimicrobiaceae > Longimicrobium. The sequence continues at coordinate 6,781 of DASSME010000457.1, forward strand.
CACGGAGTTCACAGAAACAACCGCCAGTTCCTCCGTGGACTCTGTGTACTCTGTGAGAGCCAGGCTTTTTGGACGGTGCGCCACCGCAGGGGTTTTCGCGCCGCCCGGGCCACAGATCTTTCGGCTTGCGGGCGCTCGCTCATGCCGCGGCGACTTCGTGGTCAGCCTCAGGATTACGAGCCACGGGTTGGATGCGGAATGCGCGGTCAATCCGGCGGATGACCAAACGCACTCGGCATTCCGCCTGGGAACCGGCGCTGCTATCCCGCGGCGCTCGCGTCCGCCTCGACCGGCACGACCGGGGCCTCGGAGCCGGGCGCGACGGCTGGCCCGGCCGGGGCGGCGGCCATGGCCTCGCGCAGCTCGGCCGGCGGGCCCGGCGCTTCGAGCGACGAGGCGGGGAGGCGGGTGGCGGGGCGGGGCGCCAGGAAGTAGCGCCCGTGGTTGTCTTCGGTGAAGCTCCGCCCTCCCGCCACGTACACCAGGTCGAACGCCACCACCGCGCCGTGCGGCACCTCCTGGCCGGGAAGCGTCCACGTGCGCCGGCCCTCGTCCGCGTCGCCGGCGGGGGTCAGCGGCACCTCCTGGCGCGGCAGGCCCGTGCGGTTCAGCACCCGGAAGCGCGCCGTCATCCCCTCCACCGCCGCATCGGCCAAGACGGCCACGGTGAACACGCTCGTCGGCTGTTCGGCGCCGGACTCCACGTCGGCGCGCAGCACCTCCAGCTCCTGGTGCATGAAGCGGAAGTGGTAGTCGGCCCCGTTCGCGCTGTCCCAGCGCCGCTCCCCGGCGCGGTCCACGAAGCTGAACCAGGCCACCACCTCTTCGGCGTCGTCCGGCACCTCGAACTCGCCCACCAGTGCAGAACCCTGGCCGGTGAGGTCCACGTCGGGGGTGTCGGTGACGCCCGACACGGAGCGGAGCACCACGTCCGTCACCGGCCCGCCGTCGCCGAAGCGGAGGTGGGCGGTCACCGGCCGCGCCGGGTCGCCGAAGGTCCAGCCGTCGCCCTCCGGCACCACCCGCGCGGGGTCGTAGCGGATGGCGCAGCGGCTGCCCGGGGCCAGCTCGCCGGTGACCAGCTGGTGGAAGTCGCGCGTGAAGGTGATCTGCGGAGCCAGGCCCCGTCCCATGCGCATCACCATGATGTCCTCCGTGTGGCGGGGCTGTTCAGAAGTAGAGCGCGGTCACGGTCACGTCGGGCGCGGTGTCGAACACCTTCACGAAGGTGACCTGGATCCCGCTGTTCCAGTAGTACGCGCTCACCGGCGAGGCGGCCAGGCTGGCGGGGTCGCCCACGTCGGCCAGCGCCGCCCCCGCCGCGCTCACGCTCGACGGGTGGCGCGTGCCCAGCAGCGCCACGTAGTAGAACGGCTCGGGCGGGGCGTAGGCGTCGTGCACGCGCTGCACCCGCACGTTCTGGCCGCCCTCCACCCCCTGGTGGCTCACCTGCGTGACGCGGTACGTGCCCGCGTCCTGCGCCTGGGTGGTGATCCCGTCGTCCTGGTACAGCGTGTAGCTGCTGTCGGGGCCGGGGTAGATGTTGAAGGTGAGCGGGTTCTGCGCCAGCTGCCCCACCCACTGCTCCAGCTCGCGGAAGGGGAGGATCGCCCCCGCGCGCACGTAGAGCGGCACCTGCGACAGGTCGGCCGTCCAGCTGCCGATCAGCGTGCCGCCGTCCACCGGCGCGTCCAGCGGGTACTGGTTGTCCTTGAAGGCGTACCACTGGCTCCCCGCCGGCAGGTACACGCTGCGCGAGGTGGGCTGCGGCGGCGTCAGGCTCCACCCCTGCGTGAGGACGGGGGCCACCAGGAAGTCGCGGCCCACGAAGAACTGGTCGTCCAGGTGCTCGTACACCCCGGGGTCGCCGGGGTCGTTCAGGAAGAGCGCCCGCGCCACCGGCATCCCCGTCTGCGTCCACTCCCACATCGCGTCGTAGTACACCTGCAGCATCCGGTAGCGCAGCTCCAGGTACGCGCGGCAGTTGCCGGGGACCGGCTCGCCATAGGCGAACGGCTCCTGGAACTGCTTGCTGTAGCCGTCGTAGTGGTTGCGGTACCAGGGAAGGAACGACCCCAGCTGCATCCACCGGGTGAGCAGCTCGTAGTTGGTGATCCCGCCCACCACCTGCCCGTCCACCACGCTGGCGCCGCTGGTGGTGCCGTCGCCCGTGGCGAACCCGCCGATGTCGGTGCCCGAGATCGGCACCCCCGAAAGCCCCAGGTTCAGCACCTGGGGGATGTTGATGCCCAGGAAGTCCCAGCTCGAGGCCGAGTCGCCCGTCCACAGGCCGGCGTAGCGCTGCATCCCCGCGTAGCCGCCGCGCGCGATGATGAAGTTGCGCCGGCCGGGGCGCAGCGCCGCCAGCCCCTCCCAGGTGGCGCTCAGCAGGTTCAGCACGTAGGCGTTGTGGAACACCGCGTTGGGCTGGTACCCGGCGGCCCCGTCGTTCTGCATCTGGTCCAGCGGGAAGGTCTTCCACGGCGTGTCCGAGGTGCCGGCCAGCGCCGGGCAGGTCATGTCCTGCCAGATCATGTCCATCCCCAGGTCGTTCACCAGGTGCGCGTACTGCTCGCCCCACGCCTGGCGCACGTCGGCGCGGCCGTAGTCCGAGTAGCCGCCGAACGCGGTGAGCGGCACGTTTCCCTGCGCGTTCGCGGTGAGGGGAGGATAGGGATACGGGTTGTTCCCCATGTTGAACCCGTACGACACCTGCCCGCGGAACAGGTCGGGCGACGGACCCTGCCCGGCGCGCGTGTCGTAGATCAGCCCGTTGACGGCCAGCAGGGCGTCGCGCTGCGCGTAGGGGGTGATCTCGCCGTTCTCGTCGAGCACGTTGTCGGTGAGCAGCGGGGTGATGTTGGTGCTGCACTTGAACCCGATGCCGTGCAGGTCGTCCATCATCTCGCGGCAGTTCGGGAACTTCATCTCGCTGTGCGTGAAGGTGCGGTAGTTGTCCTGGAAGTCCACGTCGATGTGCAGCCCGTCGCAGGGGATGCGCGCGGCGCGGTACCCGTTGGCCGCCGCGGCCAGCTTGTAGCGGTCGAAGTATCCGTACGCCCCCTGGTGAAAGCCGAGCACGTACCGCGGCGGCATCGGCGCGCGCCCGGTGAGCGTGGTGTACTGCGCCAGCACGTCGGGCGCGCCGCCGCCGGCCATGAAGTAGTAGTCCAGGTCGCCGTACAGCGCGCCGAAGTAGTACTTCCCCGCCATGTCGGAGTAGTCGTTGGCGCCCACGTTGAAGAACGTCTGCCCCGGGTTGTCGAAGAAGATCCCGTACGCGTACGGCGCCCCGGCCATGGCGCCCGAGGGCTGCGGGTTGAGCTCGATCAGCAGCGGGATGGAGCAGTACAGCGGCTCGGCGGGGTTCAGCGGCCCGGCGCCCCACCCCTGCGGCAGCGGCCCGGTCACGTACTTGTAGTTGTCGAAGTTGAACTGCGTCATGGTGAACTGGTTCTTCACCAGCTGCGCCCCGGCCTTCTCGCCGAAGCCCACGTAGCGCGCGCCCGCGGGGAAGGTCTTGAAGCACGCCGTCACCTGCTGCCCGGGGATGAAGACGATCCCCTGACCCGGCGCGTCCTGGTGGATCAGCTGCCCGCCGCGGTACACCGAGACGGCGAACGGCTGCAGCGCCACCGCCACGCGCATCTCGCCCGTGTCCACCACCAGCGCCTGCGCGTCGTCCTGCACCACGGTGAGCGTGACCGGGCCCAGGTCGAGCGTGACCACCGCCGCCGAGGGCTCGGCCGCGTAGCTGGCGCCGGGGACGGGGCTGAAGCGCACGCGAAAGCAGGTGGGCCCCAGGAAGGAGAGCAGGAGCGAAACGCCGTTCTGCGCGGCCGTCAGCGTCCACGCGTTTCCGCTGCGCGAGGTGGAGGCGATGTTGCCGATCTGGCTCCAGTAGCCCGGGATGTTGGGCGTGAAGGCGTTGACGTTGACGAAGGTGTAGTCGGTCATGGCCGGGTACCGGGCTGGAGTTCGGCGCGGGCTGTGGAATGAACGGAACGCAAGGACGTATACGGCTCGGATCGATGGGGCGCCGGCCTGCGGCGATCGAGGCGCACCCTCGCCGGCCACCGGCAAGGATGAGTGGCCCTGCGCATCGATCCAGCGGGTCCGTACCGGGCGGGTACCGCGGGTGGGGATGGGTGAAGGGCGGCTTACCGCGTCAGTATTTTCCCGGCAAAGTATGGCTTCGCAGTATAGGCCGGCGCCGGCGTGGGAACAAGGATGTCGAGTGGACAGGTGCCGCGTGCCCGGCCGGGGTCGCCTCTACCCAGCTTCGATCGCCGGAGCCCTGGCCCGCGGTTGACAGCCGCCGTTGCCCGATCAAGTTGGAGAGGCAGATCCGAACCGGGCGCGCGCGCACTCCACCCCACCTGGAGGCTGACGATGAGACCACACCTTGCCCTTGCCGCGCTGATCGCGCTGGGCTCCGCGCCGATGCCGCTCGCCGCGCAGCCCGCCGAGATCCGCGAGTGGACGGTGCCGTGGGAGGGAAGCCGCCCGCGCGACCCGTTCGTAGACGGGCAGGGGCGGGTGTGGTTCGTGGGGCAGACGGGGAACTACGTGGCGTACTTGGATCCACCGAGCGGACAGTTCCGCCGCTACGAGATGGAGGCCGGCGCGCTGCCGCACAACCTGGTGGTGGGCCCCGACGGTGCCGTGTGGTACACGGGGAACGGCAACGGCCACATCGGCCGGCTGGACCCGGCGACCGGCCAGGTGCGCCGCTTCCCGATGCCGGACGCAGACCTGCGCGACCCGCACACCCTGGTCTTCGCGCCGGACGGCGACCTCTGGTTCACCGTGCAGGGCGGCAACGCCGTCGGCCGGCTGACGCCCTCGACGGGGCAGATCCGCATCGTGCGAATGCCGGACAGCGGCTCGCGCCCGTACGGGATCGTGCTGGACCGCGGCGGCCACCCGTGGTTCAACCTCTTCGGCACCAACCAGCTCGGCACCATCGACCCCGCCACGATGCAGCTCGCGCGCGTCTCCGTCCCCCGCGAGCGCGCCCGCACGCGCCGCATCGGCATCACCTCGGACGGGAAGATCTGGTACGTGGATTACGCCGGCGGGATGGTGGGCCGCTACGACCCCGCCACGCGCCAGTTCCAGGAGTGGCCCGCCCCCGAGGGAGCCGTCTCCCTCCCCTACGCGATGGCGGTGGACGACCGCGACCGCATCTGGTTCGTGGAGACCGGCCCCCAGCCCAACCGCCTAGTCGGCTTCGACCCGGCGACCGCCCGCTTCTTCAGCAACACCCCCATCCCCGGCGGCGGCCGGACGGTCCGCCACATGATCTTCCACCGCCCCACCCGCGCGCTCTGGTTCGGCACCGACGCGGGGACGATCGGGCGGGCGGTGGTGCCGTGAGTTTATCCGCGCGAGATCTCATGGTTTTACGAAGGTCACAGGCAGGTATGCGGTAAAGTCCAATACGGACGCGGAGGTGATTGCGATGATGGCTGAGTCGGAACGAATGACCGCTTTGGCCACCAGGCGATCGTCTGTCCGAGAGGAGTCGCGCACCGCGGTGACTTTCAACTGCTTGCCAGGTCCAGCGAGCACGAACCTTCCGCCGGTGGTGTTGAATGTTACCAGCCGGCTGGTAGATTGCTCGGGAATGGTCGCAACAAGCGTGTCCTCGGTGGTTCCATCCGCCAATACGGGCAATGACCCGCCCCGTCGGGTAAGATCGATGATTTCAGATAATGGTACGTCGAGCGAATCTCGCTCCGGCTCGGAGATGAGCTTGCAACCGCCGGCTGATAACGCCACGATCACCAAACCGTGGCATGCGAGATATCGAGCTAAGTGACCAGCCGCACCTGCCTTGTGCTGACTCATACTCTCTATCGAAAGTTGCTGGTGAACCTTAGTTGCAGGAGCCATTCGGGATCCATGTTGCAATGCCGCCGCGTTTTGCAGCCGCGAACTCACATCCTTTCTCGGTGATTGGGCTGTCGCACCCCGTGTGTCCACCGACAGTGATAAAACATGCTCCTTTCGCCGCAGTAGCAGAAGCGGAGGCGCTTTCAATAAACGCTGAACCGTCCAAATCGTTTCCGATCTTTCCGCTCATGTCTTCGGAAAGCTTTTTGGCGTGAGCCAACGCCCGCCGTACCAGTTCGCGATCGACCTTGCCGCGGCGCTTCCTTCCCATAAGGGCCCCCGTGGAAAGAGTTGTAAAGGATCCCTATTTGCTACCGAAGAACCCTGCGAACGGCCCCAATACCGTCTTTAACCCCACATCTGCGGTAACACTCACAAAGAAATCACGCTTCGTATGCATTTCAGCGACAAGCGGATTCGCGTCCTTTTGTTTGAACCAGATGATTCCGGCATTTAGCCGCATGGGTTGGAAGAAACTGCGGAATTGATCACTTTTCGGCGTGACCGACGGCCAATATAACGGTCCTCGGAGCCCAACTCCGACCATGGGAGTACCGATGCCGAACACATTGTCCACGTTGGCATTCGAAGAAACGCGGGCAAGCGACAGACCAGCCATCAATGAAAACCGGCGTAGGAACTGCTGTGAATGCGAAAGGTTCGGGTCAGCGAGATCTTCGTTCTTGTTGATGGGCACGAAGTAATAATGCAGATTTGAAACGAACCCCACGTACTGAAACCTCTCCGAACGGACCAACCCGATGTCATTGTCGAATCTCTGCTTGTAATCAGTCGGCGTTTGCCCTCGGACCGTGAATGAATCCGTGAGGAGAACGATACCGCGGAGCGAATCCCGCATTTCACTCAACGCGGTACACTCCGTTCTGGGTTGTTTGGGATCGAAGGCAGGAAGCCGGATTCGATCATTGTCCTTTGCGTCGTATAGCTTGATCTCAAAAAGATAGTTCCGATTCGGGCGCAGAGTGCGAGGAAGCACTACCGCGAAGCTCGTTTGCAGTGCGCGAGTGCTGTCATCTAGCCCCGCTCGGGGATCGCGCGTCCAGACTTGGCAGCCCAGGGTGTCAATTATAGCATCCATTACCGCTTGGTGCGTTCTTTCACCGTAGCGTACTGCGACCGCATCCGTCTTCGGCGAAATGGTACCTGAGATTACGAAGGGCTCTCCGAACGGAAGAGTATCCGTCGCAAATGCCCGTTTGCCGAAGTCAACCGTGATTGTTCGCTGTGAGAAGGCGTTGGTCGGAATCCCAACCATGAGCACGGCGGCAGCCACCAAGAGAACTTCCGTGCTGCGTACCATTTCTCCTCGCTTCGTAAAGGGAAAGGAAACTTCATAGGACTTCAGCTTCGAGCGACAAGGCAAGGATCCGTGGTCAGGTGGACACGGATGGTCGGTGTGATTGTTGGTGGAGGGGTGAATGCGACAGCAAACCCGCTTCCTACTGCATGTCATAGATTGCCTAGACAGAGACTAGGCGGGGAACCGTTGGTCGTCAACATTTTCGAACTCAGGCTCGGCCAGCGTCGAGGTGTCGTCCAGCGCCCGCCTCGGCGACGACGGGCAAGGCGCGCAGAGTAGGCACGCGCCCCGCATCGATGGTCGCCGCAACCCTCTTGGACCGAGCCTACCCCTCCCGCGACTCGTACTCGCCCTTCAGCCGGCTCACCACGCTCGGATCCGCAAGCGTCGTGGTGTCGCCCAGCGCGCGGCCCTCGGCGATGTCTTTCAGCAGGCGGCGCATGATCTTGCCACTTCTCGTCTTCGGCAGGTCGGCGGCGAAGAGGATGGCGTCGGGGCGGGCGATGGCGCCGATCTTCTTTACCACGTGCTCGGAGAGCTCCTTCTTCAGCTCCTCGCTCGGCGTCTGGCCTTCCTTGAGCGTGACGAAGGCGGCGACGGCCTGGCCCTTCAACTCGTGCGCCTTGCCCACGCACGCCGCCTCGGCCACGGCGGGGTGGTCCACCAGCGCGCTCTCGACCTCCATGGTGCCGATGCGGTGGCCGGCCACGTTCAGCACGTCGTCGATGCGGCCGATGATCCAGTAGTAGCCGCGCTCGTCGCGCTTGGCGCCGTCGCCGGGGAAGTACACGCTCTCGCCCTGCTGCTGGTCGTCGCCCGAGCTGACCGTCTTTCCCTCCCACTTGCTCCAGTACGTCTGCCGGTAGCGCTCGGGGTCGCCCCAGATGCCGCGCAGCATGCTCGGCCAGGGGCGGCGGATGGCCAGGAACCCGCCGCCCTGCGGCACCACCTGCCCGTCCAGCGTCAGGATCTCGGCGCGGATGCCGGGGAAGGGGGTGGTCGCGCTCCCCGGCACCGTCTCGGTCACGCCGGGGAGCGGGGTGATCAGGATGGCGCCGGTCTCCGTCTGCCACCAGGTATCGACGATCGGGCAGCGCTCGTGGCCGATGTGCTTGTGGTACCACACCCACGCCTCGGGGTTGATCGGCTCGCCGACCGTCCCCAGCAGCCGGAGCGACGACAGGTCGTGCTTCCCCGGGTGGTCCGTCCCCCACTTCATGAAGGCGCGGATCGCCGTGGGCGCCGTGTAGAAGATGGTGACGCGGTAGTCCTCGATGATCTTCCAGAAGCGGTCGCGCTCGGGCCAGTCGGGCGCGCCCTCGTACATCAGCACGGTGGCGCCGTTGGCCAGCGGACCGTAGACGATGTAGCTGTGCCCCGTCACCCACCCCACGTCCGCCGTGCACCAGTAGATGTCGTCGTCCTTCAGGTCGAACACCCACTTCGTGGTCGCGTAGCACTGCGTGAGGTAGCCGCCGGTGGTGTGCATGATCCCCTTCGGCTTCCCCGTCGTCCCGGACGTATAGAGGATGTACAGCAGGTCCTCGCTGTCCATCTCCTCGGCCGGGCAGTCGCCGGATTCGCCGTCCACCAGGTCGTGCCACCAGTGGTCGCGGCCGTCCTGCATCTTCGCCTCGCCCAGCGACTCGCCGCCCGTGCCGTGGCGGCGGACGACGACCACGTGGTCGATCGTCGGGCAGCCGCCTTCCTGCTCGACCGCCTCGTCGGCCGCGCGCTTGAGGGCTACGATGCCGCCGCGCCGGTACCCCGCGTCGGCGGTGATCAGCACGCGCGCCTCGGCGTCGCGGATACGGTCGCGCAGGCTCTCGGCGCTGAAGCCGCCGAAGACCACGCTGTGCGCCGCGCCGATCCGGGCGCACGCCAGCATGGCGATCGCCGCCTCGGGGATCATCGGGAGGTAGATGGCCACGCGGTCGCCCTTCTTCACGCCCAGCTTCTTCAGCGCGTTGGCGGCCTTCGCCACCTCGCGGTGCAGCTCGGCGTAGGTGAAGGTGCGCCGGTCGCCCGGCTCGCCTTCCCACAGCAGCGCGGTCTTCTGCCCCAGGCCGGCCTCCACGTGGCGGTCCAGGCAGTTGTAGCTGGCGTTCAGGGTGCCGCCCACGAACCACTTGCTGTACGGCGGCTCCCACTCCAGCACGCGGTCCCACTTGCGGAACCAGTGGAGCTGTTCGGCCCACTGCGCCCAGTAGCCCTCGGGGTCCTGCTCGGCGCGCGCGTATACGTCGCGGTCGCGCACGTGGGCGCGCGCGGCGAAGCTGGGCGGCGGCGGGAAGGTGCGGTCTTCCGTGAGCAGGCTGTCGAGGGTCTGTTCCGCAGCGGACATCGGCGTGTCTCCCCGGCGCGTGGCGCGAAGGCGAATGGGCGTTCGTTCGAACGGTGACTGAAGGACCGGGATGATGCGGCCCGCCGCGTGAGCGCCGCAAGTCCTTGGCCGGTGCGCCGCGACTCGCCGTTGTTTCTTCAGCGTTGCATGGTGGACCGGGTGGACGCATGTTGCACATCCATTCCCTGTCCTCTCCCGCGACATCCTCACCGCCATGTCCGACGAAGCACCCGTCCGCCACCCGGCCGAGTTCCGGCGCATGTGCGACGAGGCGATCGAGCGCTTCCGCGCGCTGGCCGCCGCCGAGCCGATGGAGCGCGGGCGGATGATCCCCGAGCTCCGCCAGCGGCTGGCCGCGATTGACGAGTGGATCGACGAGCAGGACATCGCCGCCACCGACGCCTTCGCGCGCGAGCAGGGGCTGCTGGTGGACGCGTCGTCGGCGCTGCAGTCCATCGACCTGGACCGCGGCGGCCCGCACGTGCAGCGCTACGTGGAGCGCGCCATCGCCGACATTCAGCGCGTGGCCGGGTGAGCGGACCGTACGGTTAAGGGGAATTTGTAGATCGGCGTAACTCGAAATGCCGCAAATACTTCGTCGATGTTGTGCTCGTGGACGGCGAAGGTTGCAGGTGCAAGACTCTGGCGCGTTCTGAAACGACCGCTTATCATGCCGCCCGACCCCACACCATACCCGATGGCACACCGACGCGCGGAACGCGTGTGCCGTCCATCCACGTCCACCAACCCGTAGAGGAGACCCGGCCCGAACCCGCACCAACGTTCCCCAGCAGCACCGGGAAGTACTCGCACCATCGCCCCCGGACACCCTCGATCCGGGACTCCACGAGAAACGGCAAACCCGGCGAAAGCCGGCGACGCAAAGCTACGAGCCTACCGCGGGGCGTCCGCACGCCCGGCCACGGCAGTCGAGCCGCCGATGAGTACCAAGGCCATGAAGCAACCCCGGAAGTTCCACGCGCTCCGTACCTCCCTGCGCGCCGTTGCCGGCGCCGCCGCGCTCGCGGTCGTCTTCGCCGTCCCCGCCGCCGCGCAGCAGATGGCGCTGATGGCCAGCTTTCCGCTGGCCGGGCGCGAGGCCCGCAACACCGCCGAATCGCTGCGCGCGCGCAACCTGCTGATCCCCGTGCAGGGGATCACCGCCGACCGGCTTCACGACACGTACAACGACGCCCGCTCCGGCGGCCGCGTGCACGACGCGATCGACATCCACGCGCCACTGGGCACGCCCGTGCTGGCGGTGAACGACGGCGTGGTGATCAAGCTGCACTCCGGCGCCCGCGGCGGCACCTCGCTCTACCAGCTGGACCCCGACGGCCGCACGCGCTACTACTACGCGCACCTCAGCGCCTATGCCGAGGGGATCCACGAAGGCGTGCCGGTGAAGAAGGGGCAGGTGATCGGCTACGTGGGTGACACGGGCAACGCGCAGCCCGGCGACTACCACCTGCACTTCTCCATCGCCATCCTGAGCAGCGCCAGCCGGTGGTGGGGCGGCACCAACGTGAACCCGTACGACGTGCTGCACGGGCGGTAAGCCGGATTACACAGACCGGATGACGAAGGGCCTCCCCGTGGCGCGGGAGGCCCTTCGTGTCAGGGACGCCTCGTCCGGCCTCGTCTCAAGGCCGCGAGGAAGCCGGTCACTTGCCGCGGATCGCCGCGATCAGCTCCTGCTTGTCCATCTTGCTGCGGCCGGGGATGTCCTTCTGCTTCGCGATGTTGTACAGTTCCTCGCGCGAGCGGGCCTCGTAGCCGCGGTTGGGGTTGCCGGTGCCCTGCGTGCGCCGGTTGGGCGTGCGGCCCTCTTCGCGGCGCTGCTTGTTGACCGTGCGGGCGGCGATCTCTTCGGCGCGGCCCTTGTCCATGCCGCGGTCCATCTCGCTCTCCTTCACGTGGTCGTACATCCGCTCGTCCTTGGTGCTCCAAGCCCTGGGCATGACGGCCTCCTTGCTGCGTTGATCTCCGGAACCTGACCGAAATTCGCCTCAAGACCTGCCAATCCCATGCCACGCAGGCACTTGGCCGTTTCCGCCGCCGTCCGTGCCGATCGGCCGCATCCCGGCCATGGCGCGGCGCGGACGGGGTGACGGTGGTCATCCACCACCGCGGCATGCGTTCGCGGAGCTCGGCCCGCCACCGCGGTGCCGTGCTCACGCGGATGGGGTGACGCTTCCGCGCGGTGTCATCTTGCCGGCGCCGCGGTTCTGCCCTTCCAACGAACACCTCCCGACCCGTGCGTACCCGGACTCGATCTCCGCGCATCCTGGGCGCGGCGTTGCTGACGACGGTTTCGCTGCTCGCCCCGCCCGCCGCCGCGCAGGTGCGCGAGGTGCGGCTGGCGCTGGACAACGACGCGTACGACTTCTGGATCCCGATGGACACCCGCCCCGATGGGGACTACACCAACGGGATCGACCTCTCCGTAGACTTCGCCGGGGCGCCGCTGTGGGGGCGGCTCCTGGCGCCGCGCGCCCCGCGCTGCACCGCCGCCGCACCGGCCGACAGCGCGTGCACGGCCACCACGCTGGCGTTCGGGCAGAAGATCTTCACGCCCGAGATCGACGGCGAGAACCCGGTGCTCGGGCAGCGGCCGTACGCGGGGTGGCTCTACGCGTCGGCCACGGCCAGCGTCCAGTCGGCGCGGCGCACGCGCGGCGTGGGCGTGGAGCTGGGGGTGACCGGGCGCGCGTCGCTGGCCGAGGCGGTGCACACCACCTGGCACCGCATCGCCGGCTTCATCCCGCCCGAGGGATGGCAGCACCAGCTCGGCTTCGAGCCCGCCTTCCGCATCCACTACGACGACCGCGTGCTGCTGGCCGACGTGCACGACGGCCGCGGCGTGCGCGTGGCCACGCTGGAGCCCGCCTGGGGCGCCGACGCGGGCACCCTGCACGTGGGCGCGCACGCGGGGGTGGAGGCGCGCGCCGGGTGGGCCGTGCCGCACCCGTGGAGCGCCGCCGCCGACCGGGGCGCGGGGCCCGCGTCGTTGTACGGGATCGCGCGGGTGCGGCAGGACGCGGTGGCGCGCGACCTGTTCCTGGACGGCAGCACCTTCCGCGGCAGCGTGCGCGTGGAGCGGCGGCCGCTGGTGTGGGAGCGCGAGCTGGGCGCGGGCGCGCGGTACCGCGGCTTCACCCTGGAATACCGCGCGCTGACCCGCGGCCGCGAGTACCGCACGCAGTCCGCCCCGCACACCTGGGGCACTTTCGAGCTGCGCTGCCGCGTGCGGTGACGATCGCCCTGAGTCTCCCACCGCGTTGCGCGCGACCACGGAGGATGAAAATCAAGAGCAGTCTCTCACAGAGTGCACGGAGTTCACAGAGGAACTGCGGTTGTTCTCCGTGTACTCTGTGGACTATGTGAGAGCCAGGCTGTTTGGTCTTGGGTCGTTGACGTCACGATGGCCGCAGCGCGAAGGCTCTGAGATCGACGGTGCGCTACCGCTTGTTTTTCGCGCCGACTGGCTACAGATCCTTCGGCCTGCGAACGATGGCGCATGCTTCGGTGCCGGGGTGGCCGGCCTCAGGATGACGGGCGCGCGGGTTGGGTGCGGAAGGCTCAGTCATCTCCCGCGAGCGGTAGCACACGGAAGAACGGAGCAGCGGAGGAACTGCCGTGGTTCTCCGCTCCTCCGGCCGTTCTCCGCTGCTCCGTGTGACCTCCAGCGGTGTCTGTTTCGACACCCTGGCCCGGGGAAGCGACGGATTCCGCGAAGATACGTACGGCGTTCCGGTTGACGGGTGGAGCCGCGCGGCGACATCTTCATTCTCCAGCACGGCGGTGAACCCTGGATCAACGAGGACCCGCCGCGCCCTTCGCCGTTCCGGATGCCCGCCCTTCCGTGCTCCGCCCGGCCTCGCTCCGCTCCACGCAGCCCACACGGATGTCTTCGCTCTCAGCCGGCGCCGGTGTGCCGAACGTCCCGATGGCCGACCTCCCGTTCCGCACCAGCGACGCCGCGCTGATCCCGCTCGAAGACGGCCAGGCGGTGAGCGCCGGCTGGCCCGAATCGATCGGTGGGCACCCGCTGGGCGTCACCTGGCACTGGACCGTGACCTGGGACCTGGAGCTCTGCCGCCGCCTGCTGGGCGGGCGCAACGCCGAGCGCAAGGGCGAGGCGAGCGCGCACTACGGCGTGGGGCGCAGCTTCGCGGAAGGGGTCGACCGCTACGTGACGCTCGACAACCGCTCGTGGCACGCGGGGAAGAGCCAGTCGCTGCGCTGGGACGGCCGCGCCCTGCAGCACCCGGACTACAAGGGCTCGCGCAGCACCGTGGGCGTGGAGACGGTGAACATCGGCTTCGCCACGGCGCCGGGGATGGCCGAGGACGACTGGATCCACGCCGCCACCCCCGACGGCAAGCCGATCCGCGTGCAGCCGTGGACGGGGGAGCAGGTGGCGATGATGATCGAGGTGGGCCGCGAGATCGTGGCGCGCTGGCCGCACATCGGCCCCGACGACCACCACGGCCACCACGACATCTGCCCGGGCTACAAGGTGGACCCCAGCGGCTTCCCCTTCGCCCGCGTGCTGGCCGGCATCTATCCCGACCGGCCGATCATGGACCACTGGACCCCCACCCGCACCATTGCGCGGCGCCAGCGCGCGCTGCTGGCCGCGGGGATGGACCTTGGCGCGTTCGGCGCCGACGGGAGCTGGGGGCCGCGCAGCCTGGCCGCGCTCAAGCGCTTCCAGGACGCGCACGGGCTGGTGGTGAACGGCTACTGGAGCACCTTCGTCTCGCGGCGGCTGGCCGAGGTGCTGGCGGATCGCGGGATCGACATCACCGAGGCGGCGGGCCCGGAGCGCTGACGCAGCTCCTCCGGCCCGCTCCCCGGCCGGAATCGCCGCCGCCTCGTCCAACCCATCTTTCCGGTCCGGTCTGGTTCGGGTCTTCTCTTCCGGCGCCGCCGGGCGCCGACCTCCCCCCCCATCTTTTCACGTGGGAAAAATCATCATGAGCACCGCAACCAATCCCGTGGCCGTCGCGGGCGCCGCCGGCAAGACGATGGTGAAGCGCGTGGTCCAGGTCACCTGGGTGGCCGCGGCGGCCGCGCTCCTCCTGCTCGTCTTCATCGCCGGGCAGACGTGGGGCGTCACCACGCCGCTGGAGTACCGCGGCCAGGCCGTGCAGAACCTGGCCACCGTCTTGGCGCCGCTGATGGCGATCGCGCTGTTCATCGAGCGCGCGGTGGAGGTGGTGATCAGCAGCTGGCGCAACGAGGGCGCCCTGCACCTGAAGGCCCTGGCCGACGGCGCCACCGACCCGGTCTCGAAGGTGATGGCCCAGCGCAACCTGGAGGTGTACCGCGACCAGACGCAGACGCTGTCGTTCATCACCTCGGTGACCATCTCGGCGGTGGCGGCGATGGCGGGCGTCCGCGCGATCGCGCCGCTGGTGGTGTCCACGGCCGAGACCGCCAGCGGCGTGTTCTCGGGGTTCGACATCGCGGTCACCGCGCTGCTGCTGGCCGGCGGCGCCGACGGGATGCACCAGATCGTGACCACGTTCACCGACTTCCTGGAATCGACCAAGTCGAAGATGAACGCGTCGCCGGCGGCCGCCGCCCCGGCCACGGTGACCCAGGCCACCGTCACCCAGGCCACCGTGACGCAGTCGACCCCCGTGGCGCCCCCGGCCACCGAGGACGGCGAGTCCGGGGCCGCCGGCTGAGGCGCCGGACCCGGCCATCACGCGGCCCGGCGGGACCCCCGCCGGGCCGTCTTCACACCGCCCCACCCCATTCCCCCACGGAAACCATGGACATCCCCAGCATCCGCGTGCGGCCCGGCGGTGGCGCCGTGTCGGTGCGCGTGACCGATCCCACGCACCCGCAGAGCGTCGCGGGGGTGGTCTGGGTCTACGACTCGGAGCAGAACCCCAAGGGCTCGGCCGGGCAGTTCGGCACCGACGGCCCCGAGGTGATCCTGGGGAGCGCCGCCTCGATCGGCGGGTTCTTCTTCCAGGCCGAGGGCGCGGTGCTGGCGCAGGGCGACGATCCCCCGTCTCCGTACCAGGTGGTGATCACGGTGCTGCAGGACGAGACGGCGCTGCACCGGGAAACGCCCCCGAACGGCACCGGCACCGTGGGCGACGCCAACCAGCCCTTCGTGTACGCCTTCAGGATCGTGTCCGCATGAGCCGGCGGCGGAGGGGCTGGGCGGCGGCGCTCGCGCTGCTCGCGGCCGTGCCTTGGGGCCGGGCCGGCGCGCAGGCGCAGCCGGGGAGCGGGGCGATCGAGTCGCTGGTGTCGCAGATCTCGTTCGGGATCCCCTCGTCGCCGGCGTTCGCGCTCCTCCCGGGGCAGGCGTCCGAGGTGCAGCACGTGGTGACGCCGCACGACTTCCAGAGCGCCATCTCCACCTGGACCACCGACGGGAAGCTGCACGCGGGCGCCGCGCTCGACTTCCGCCCGTTCTCCACCGCCGGGTCGCTGCGCGAGTACCAGCAGCACCCCAGCCGGCAGATCGCCTGGCGCACCGTGTTCTCGGCCGGCACGGCGCAGGCGGCGGACGGGAGCACCGACGTGATGGTGGCGGCCGGGCTGCGCATCCCGGTGATCGACCGCGCCGACCCGCGGGCCGACCCCGCGGTGGTGCGGCGGCTGGAGAACGCCTACCAGGCCGCGCTGCTGGCGCAGGGGCCGCCGGGGCTGAACGCCACGCCCGAGAAGTTCGTGCAGCGCGCCGACTCGGCCGCGAAGCTGATCCAGCCGGTGCGCGACAGCATCGCCGCGGCCAACTGGAACCGGCTCAAGTGGGACCTGGGGGTGGGGCTGGCGGCCCGCGCGCACAGCGGCGTGTTCCGCCAGGACAGCCTGACGGCCGACCGGGGCGGCTTCTGGACCTCGCTGGCGGTGCCCGTGGGCTCGGCGATCCAGGCGTCGGGGACGGCCAAGCTCACCCTGGCGCAGGCCGACAGCGCCGGCGCCGAGCGGGTGCGCGGGGTGGTGGGCGGCCGGCTGCGGGTGTTTCCGCGCGGCGCGCTGGCGCTCTCGGCCGAGGCGGCGCAGGTGTTCGCCCGCTACCGCGACCGTACCGACCAGGACGAGAGCTGGACGCACGTGGGCGTGCTGCTGGAGTTTCCCAGCACCTTCCTGGCCGGGTTCATCCGCAGCGGGTGGATCGGCGTGGGCTACGGCGGCGACCTGAGCCGCGCGGGCGAGCGTGCGCCGCAGCTCTCCCTGCAGTACGCCTTCTACCAGAACCGCGTGCTCAAGCGCTGAGTACCAAGCGCGGCTGAACTGCTTCCTCACGCAGGGTCCGCAGGGTTCGCAGATAGAACGAGCAGTTCTCCGCGAACCCTGCGGAACCCTGCGTGAGATGATCCTGAACCGTTGGGCGAAACGATTTACGCGGATCTGGGATGGGGACGATACCAGACCCGGGCCGAATCGCTCGGTGCACCGTGCATTGCCGGACCTGATGTCCGATGTCCCACCCTCGCGCCCGGTCGTCGATCCCCCGCTGGCACGCCCGCGCCCGGGCTGCTACTCTGACGCGCCGAATCGGTCGGCCACCCACGCAGAGCAGCAGCCCGGGCGCATTTCACGTGAACATCCTGGTCCTGAACGTCGGTTCCAGCACGCTGAAGTTCCAGCTGATCGACACCGACGAGCAACGCATCGCCGGGAACGCCGACGTGCGGCTGGCCCGCGGGCAGATCGAGCGGATCGGCGGCGAGGCGGTGTGGAGCTACCGCGCGGGCACCGGGGCGGCGGTGACGGGCCAGGAATCGCTGCGCGACCACCGCGCCGCCGTGGACCACCTGCTGGGGTGGATGACGGGCGACGGCTCGGGGGTGCCGATCTCGAGCGTGGCCGAGATCGGCGCGGCGGGGCACCGGGTGGCGCACGGGGGCGAGCGCTTCGTGCACTCGGTGCCGGTGGACGACACGGTGCTGCGGGGGATCGAGGACACCATCGACCTGGCGCCGCTGCACAACCCGGCCAACCTGAAGGGGATCCAGGCGGTGCGCGCCGTCCTGGGCCCCGGCGTGCCGCAGGTGGCGGTGTTCGACACGGCGTTCCACCACACCCTTCCCGAGCGCGCCTTCCTGTACGCCATCCCCTACTCGCTCTACCGGCGCTACCGCATCCGCCGCTACGGCTTCCACGGCACCAGCCACCGCTACGTGAGCTACCGCTACCGTCAGCTCACGGGGAAGACGCGCGAGGAGACCAACCTGGTGACGCTGCACCTGGGCAACGGCTGCTCGGCGTGCGCCATCCAGGGCGGCGTCTCGATCGACACCTCGATGGGCTTCACGCCGCTGGAGGGGCTGGTGATGGGCACCCGCTCGGGCGACGTGGACCCCGCCGTGCTCGACTACGTGGCCCAGAAGGAAGGGTTGTCGCTGCGCGACGTGGAGCTGCTGCTGAACAAGCAGAGCGGGCTGCTGGGGATCAGCGGCCTGACCCACGACATGCGCGAGCTGCTGGCCGAGGCCGACGAGCACGACGACCGGCGCGCGTGGCTGGCGATCGAGCTGTTCGCGTACCGGGCGCGCAAGTACGTCGGCAGCTACCTGGCCGCGCTGGGCGGCGGCGACGCCATCTGCTTCGCCGGGGGCGTGGGCGAGAACGCGGCGGTGGTGCGCGCGCTGATCTGCAAGGGCCTCGAGTTCCTGGGCGTGCGGCTGGACGAGGCGGCGAACGCGGCCACCGTGGGCGGCCGCGAGGGCCGCATCAGCGCCGAGGGATCGCGCCCCGAGGTGTGGGTGATCCCCACCGACGAGGAGCTGCTGATCGCCCGCGACACCTGGCGCGTGGTGCACGGCATCGAGACGCGGTATTGAGGTTTCGCCGCGGTTCCGCGGAGCTCGCCGCTGGACGGCATCCTGCTGCGGGTCACACGGAGCAGCGGAGGGCAACGGAGCAGCGGAGAACTGCACGGGGTCCAGCCGATTTCTTCCCGTCGTTCCATTGTTCGAGACCCCGTCCATAAATCCTTTCGGCCTGCAAGAGATGTCGCGGGCCTGGATGGAAAGCTCCTCGCGGCGGGTGTTGTGCCGTCCGCGGCCTGATGCCGAAGCTGCTGCCGATACGGGGACAGCTCCCGCGCACCGCCGCCTCGCCCACACCGGAGCCGGTAGTCCGCGCAGGCGGACTTCGTGTGGTTGTTGCAGCGAATTCATTCGCCCGTCCGGCCTTGGCCCGGCGCGTAGTTCTCCGTTCCTCCGTTGCCCTCCGCTGCTCCGTGTGACCCCCAGCAGCGCCAGAGATTGCGCAAAACGACGAAGCCCCGCGGAGGTTCCGCGAGGCTTCGTCGTGGGAATGGAGTCCTGGCCTGGCCCTAGCGGGTCGCCGTGGTGGTGGCGCTCTTCTTGGTCCAGATCAGCACCACGCCGCAGCCGGTCCACTTGCCGCGGTACTCGGGCGGCGTTTCGGCGGGGCCGGCGTACACCTCGATGCCGCCCACGTTGCGCAGCGCCATCACGTCGATGTTCTGCGACGCCTCGGGATCGCCGTTCGCCACCTGCACGCCATCGATGTAGACGTCCATGTAGCAGTACTGGAGCGTGCTGTTGTTGTTCAGGTCCACGCCGGTGGTGTACCCGCGCGCGCTGGCGATGCGGTACTCCTCGTCGATGTCCAGCGGCGAACGGTTGCCGCCGCCACCCACGGCCCCGAACTGCCGCTTCATGTAGCGCACCACCCGGACTCCGGGGATGCGGCGCAGCGCGTCGGTGATGCGGCCGGCCGAGTTGGCGCTCAGGTCGCGGTCGGTCAGGAAGTGCCCGAAGCCGCGGCGCTGGCGGTCGTAGAAGCCCGAGATGTCCAGCTCCAGGACCCGCGCCTGCGCCCGGATCCCCGCCAGCTGCACCACCCGCTCCACCGAGGCGGCCAGGCTCCCCGCGCCACCCGCCGCGCGCAGCTCCACCTCGCCCGCGTCGGCCGGGATCACCAGCCGCACCGTGCGCGTGCCCAGCTGCGCGTGCGAGACCGTCACCTCCTGCTCGCCCGGCGTCACGCCGCGCAGCCGGAAACGGCCCTGCGCGTCGGTGGTCACCGCCGCCAGCGCGCCGAAGCGCACCGTGGCGCCCGCCACCGCCACCCCGTCGGCCCCGCGCACCACGCCGCTGACGGCGCCGGGCGTGGCCGCCGCGCCCGGCGCGGCCGGACGGGCCGCCAGCGCCGAGGAGCCCAGCGTCACGTCCTGCAGCACCGCGCGGCCGCCCTGCGCCCGCACCTGCGACAGGGTGAGCGACGCCGTGCGCCCCTCGGCGCGCAGGGTGAGCGGCGCGCCGGCCGGCACCGAGCAGGCGCGGTACACGCCGGTGGAGTCGGCCGCCACCTGCACCTTCTCGCCGGCCCCGCTCCCCCACACC
>DASSME010000458.1:0-12175 GCA_035689035.1 Longimicrobium sp.
AGACGGGGGTGTCCGGGTCCGCCACGGCGGCGTGGAGGAGGTGGACCAGCGCGTCCACCATCCGCCGCGCGGTCGCCTCGTCGAAGAGCTCGGCGCGGTAGACCAGGCTCCCCTCCAGCGCGCGCTGCTCGTCGTGCACGCCCAGGAGGAGGTCGAACTTGGCGTTGGGCTGGGCGGACTCGACCGCCTCCCAGCGGAGCGCGTCGCCCGCGGGCGCGCCGGGGGCCGAGGTGAGCAGCTGGAAGGCCGCCTGCACCAGCGGCGCGTGCGTGGTGGCGCGCTCCACCCCCAGCTCCTCCACCAGCTTCTCGAAGGGGAGGTCCTGGTGCGCGTGCGCGTCCAGCACGGTCTCGCGGACGCGGGCGAGGAGCGCGCGGAAGGTGGGATCGCCGGAAAGGTCGCCGCGCAGCACCAGGGTGTTCACGAAGAAGCCGATCAGCCCCTCGGTCTCCACCCGCGTGCGCCCGGCGATCGGCCCGCCGACCGGGACGTCGTCGGTGCCGCAGAAGCGGCCCAGCACCACCTGGAACGCCGCCAGCAGCGTCATGTAGAGGGTGGTCCCCTCGCGGCGGCCGAGCGCCCGCAGCCGGTCGGCCAGCTCCGCCGGAAGGGCGAGCGGCACCACGCCCCCCTCGGTGCCCTGCGCGGGCGGGCGGGGGCGGTCCAGCGGCAGCTCCAGCAGCGGGGCGACGCCGGCCAGCTTGCCGCGCCAGTATTCCAGCTGCGCGTCCAGCACCGGGCCGCTCAGCCACGCGCGCTGCCACGCCGCGAAGTCGGCGTACTGCAGCGCCAGCTCCTCCAGCGGAGATTCGCCGCCGGCGGCGTACGCGGCGTACAGGGCCGAGACCTCGCGCTCCAGCACGCCCAGCGACCAGGCGTCGCTGGCCACGTGGTGCAGGGTGAGGAGAAGGACGTGGTCGTTCTCGGCCAGCCGCAGCAGCGTGCCGCGGATCACCGGGCCGCGCGCCAGGTCGAAGGGGCGCGCGGCCTCCTCGGCGGCCAGGCGGCGCGCCGTGGCCTCGCGCTCCGCCGCGCCGAGCGGCGACAGGTCCACCCGCTCCAGGCGGAAGGCGGCGGGGCCGATCACCTGCACCGGCTCGCCATCGACGGTGGCGAAGGCGGTGCGCAGCGTCTCGTGGCGGCGGACCACCTCGGCCAGCGCGCGCTCCAGCGCGCCGGCGTCGAGGCGCGCGCGGGTGCGCACGGCCAGCGGCACGTTGTACTGCGCGGTGCCGGGCTGCACCTGGTCCAGGAACCAGAGCCGCTGCTGGGCGAAGGAGAGCGGGAGCGCCGCGTCGCGCGGGGCGGGGAGCATCGGCGGCGGGGCGGCGGCGCCCTGGGCGCGGAGCGCGTCCACGCGGGCGGCCAGGCCGGCGGGCGTGGGCGCCTCGAAGAGCATCCGCAGCCGCAGCTCCACGCCGAAGGCGTTGCGCACCCGCGAGACCGCGGTGGTGGCCAGCAGCGAGTGCCCGCCCAGCTCGAAGAAGTCGGCGTCGGCGCTCACCCGGTCCAGCTCCAGCACGTCGGCCCAGATCCCCGCCATCAGCTCCTCGGTGAGGGTGCGCGGGGCGACGAACCCGTCGCCGGCCTCGCCCTCCAGCCCGGCGGGGTCGGGGAGGGCGCGGCGGTCGACCTTGCCGTTGGCGTTCAGCGGGAGCGCGGGGAGGACCACCACCTCGGCGGGGACCATGTGCTCGGGGAGCCGGCCGTGCAGGTGCGCCCGCAGCTCGTCGGCACTGGTGGAGGGCGAGGCGGCGTAGGCCACCAGGCGCCTGCCGCCCGGCCCGTCGTTGCGGACGACCACCACGGCCTCGCCCACCGCCGGGTGCGCGCGCAGCACCGCCTCGATCTCGCCCGGCTCGATGCGGAAGCCGCGGATCTTGACCTGGAAGTCCAGGCGCCCCAGGAACTCGAGGGTGCCGTCGTGCCGCCAGCGCGCGCGGTCGCCGGTGCGGTACAGCCGCCCGCCGGGGACGGGGGAGAAGGGGTCGGGGATGAACTTCTCGGCGGTCAACGCGGGGCGGTTCAGGTAGCCGCGCGCCAGCCCGTCGCCGCCGATCAGCAGCTCGCCCGCGGCGCCGACGGGGACGGGCGACATCTCCCGGCCGGCCACGTAGACGCGCGTGTCGGCGATCGGGGAGCCGAGCGGGATGGCGCCGTTCTCGTCGCCGTCGCGGACGGTGTGGCACGCCGTGAAGGTGGTGCTCTCGGTGGGCCCGTAGCCGTTGATCAGCCGCAGCTCCGGGTGCGCCCGGCGGACGCGGGCCACGTGCGCCGGGGAGAGCACGTCGCCTCCGGCCAGGAGCTGGCGCACGCCGGTGAACATCCCGGGCCGCTCGTCCACGGCCAGGTGGAAGAGCCCCGCGGTGAGCCAGAGGGTGGTGACGCCCTCACCCCGGATCGCGCGCTCGATGCTCTCCAGCGTCGGCTCGGTCGGGGGGTGGATCGCCAGCCGGCCGCCGTTCAGCAGCGGCCCCCACAGCTCCAGGGTGCTGGCGTCGAAGGCGACGGGCGCGAGCTGGAGGAAGGTCTCGTCCGGCGTCATGGAGGCGAAGCCGTTGCCGCGCACCAGGCGCAGGATGCCGCGGTGCGGCACGGCCACGCCCTTCGGCGTCCCCGTCGATCCCGAGGTGTAGATGACGTACGCCAGCGAATCCGCGGTCGCCCCGCCGTCGACCGCATCGGGAGATGCGGACGCGATCTCGTCTTCCGCGTCTTCCAGCACCAGCAGCTCCGCGCCCGCCAGCGAGGGCCAGGCGGCGTGCGCGCGCCGGGCGACCACCAGCTCCACGCCGGCGTCCTGCCGCATGAAGGCGAGACGGTCGGCCGGGTACGAGGGGTCGAGCGGGACGTAGGCGCCGCCGGCCTTGAGGATGGCGAGGAGGACGACCGGGAGGTCGAGCGAGCGCTCCAGCGACACGCCCACCCGCGTCTCGTGCCTCACCCCGCGAGCGCGGAGGACGCGGGCGATGCGGTTGGCGCGGGCCTCGAGCGCCGCGTAGGTCATCGTCTCGCCGCCGATGGACAGGGCGGTGGCGGCGGGGGTGGCGGCGGCCTGGCGCGCGAACTCCGAGGCGGCGGTGGCGGCGCGGGGGTACCCCGATGCAGTCCCGTTCCACCGCTCCAGCACCTCGCGGCGCCCCTCGGCGCTCAGCAGCGGGAGGCGCGAGATCGGCGTGTCGGGCGCCGCCGACGCCGCGTCGAGGAGCGCGGCGAGCGAGGCGAGGAGGCGCTCGGCGGTCTCGGGGTCGAAGAGGGCGGTGCGGAAGAGGAAGGAGCCGCGCAGGATCCCGCTCTCGTCGGCGTCCATCGCCAGCCCCAGGTCGAACTTGGCGGCGGGCGGCCTCTGCTCCAGCGGCTCCAGCTCCACGTTGCCCAGCCGGGTGACCGGCGTGCCGGCGGGGGTGAAGGAGAAGGAGGTCTGGTAGATCGGGGTGTAGGCCAGCGAGCGCTCGGGCGTCAGCTCTTCGACGATGCGGTCGAAGGGGACGTCCTGGTGCGCCTGCGCGTCGATCACCGCGTCGCGCACGCGCAGCAGGAAGGTGCGGAAGGTGGGGTCGCCGCCCAGGCGCGCCCGCACCGCCAGCGTGTTGACGAAGTAGCCGATGATCGACTCGGTCTCCACCCGCGGCCGCCCGCCGACGGGGGTGCCCACCACCACGTCGTCGCTCCCGCTCCAGCGGCCCAGCAGGAGCTGGAAGCCGGCCAGGAGCGTGGCGAAGAGGGTGGCGCCGGTCTCGTGCGAGAGCGCGCGGAGCCGGGCCGAGGTCCGGGCCGAGAGCTCGATGGCGGCGTGCCCCGCCACGCTGCCGGCCACGGGGGGGCGGGGGCGGTCCAGCGGGATCTCCTGCACGGCCGGGATCCCCTCCAGCTGCCGCTTCCACCAGGCCAGCTGCCGGTCCAGCACCTCGCCGCCCAGCCGCTGGCGCTGCCACGCGGCATAGTCGCCGTACTGCAGCGGCAGGGGCGGAAGCCGGATCGGCTCGCCGCGCAGGAGCGCGCCGTAGCCTTCGGCGGTCTCGCGCAGCAGGAGCTCGCCGCTCCACTGGTCGGTGACGACGTGGTGCAGGGTGACGAAGAGCCCGTGCTCGTTGTCGGAGCGGCGCGCCAGGATCACCCGGAAGGCGGGCTCGCCGGCCAGGTCGAAGGGGCGCACCGCCTCGGCGTCGGCCAGCTCGCGCAGCCGCGCCTCGGCTTCTTCGTGGGACAAATCGGACAGGTCGACGCGCTCCACCGCGAAGCACTCGGCGGGGAGGACGTGCTGCATCGGCTCGCCGCCGTCGCCCGCGCGGAACACGGTGCGCAGCGACTCGTGGCGGCGCACCACCTCGGCCAGCGCCCGGCAGAGCGCGTCGGCGTGCAGCGGGCCGCGCAGGCGCAGGGCGTAGGGGATGTGGTAGGTGGCGCCCGAGGGGTCCATCTGGTGGATGAACCACAGGCCGCGCTGGGCGAACGACAGCGGAGCGGGGCCGCCGCCGGGGCGCGCGCGGATCTCGTCCGCGCTCCCGCCGGCCAGCGCCTTCTCGCGCAAGATCTTCTGCAGCAGCGCCTGCCTCTCGGGAGAGAGGCGCGCGACCTGCCCGGTAACGTCGGTCATCGATCCCGATGGGTATGGGTTCTTCTCGTTCCGTTCCGCCTCGGCGGGCGGTCAGTCGCCGCTCAGCATCTCCAGCACCTGCTCCTCGCTGAGCCCGTCCAGCTCGGCGAGCGCCGCGGCCAGCCCGTCGTCGCCCGCGGCGGCGAGCACGGCCGCATCGACCGCTTCGGCCAGCCGCGCCGTGGTGGGCGCTTCGAACAGCGTCCGCAGCGGCAGGTCGACCCCGTAGGAGGCGCGCAGCCGGGCCATCACCCGCGTGGCCAGCAGCGAGTGGCCGCCCAGGATGAAGAAGTCGTCGTGCGCGCCCACCCGGTCGGTGCCCAGCAGCTCGGCCCAGAGCTCGGCCACCGCGCGCTCGGTGTCGGTGCGCGGCGCCACGAAGGCGTCCTCGTCCAGCGCGGGCGCGGGGAGGGCGGCGCGGTCCACCTTGCCGTTGGGCGTCAGCGGCCACGCCTCCAGCACCACCCCCGCGGCGGGGACCATGTACTCGGGAAGCCGCTCGCGCAGCCACGCCAGCAGCTCGGCCGGCTCGGGCGCGGCGCCCTCGGCGGGAACCGCGTAGGCCACCAGCCGCTTCTCACCCGTCGAGTCGTGCCGGGCGAGCACCACCGCCGAGCGGAGCGCGGGGTGCGCGGCCAGCACCGCCTCCACCTCGCCCGGCTCGATGCGGAAGCCGCGGATCTTCACCTGGAAGTCGGTGCGGCCCACGTACTCCAGCCGCCCGTCGGCCCGCCAGCGGGCGCGGTCGCCCGAGCGGTACATCCGCGCGCCGGGGGCGCCGCCGAAGGGATCGGGGAGGAAGCGCTCGGCCGTGGTCCCCGGCCGCCCCAGGTAGCCGCGGCCCACCCCCGCGCCGCCCACGAACACCTCGCCGGGAACGCCGCGCGGCACCGGGTTGCCGTGCCCGTCCAGGAGGTAGACGCGCACGTTGGCGATCGGGCGGCCGATGGTGACGTCGTCCGAATCGACGGCGGCGACGGTGGTGTTCACCGTCGTCTCCGTCGGCCCGTAGTGGTTGTAGATGCGCACGGCGGGGAAGCGGCCCAGGGTGCGCCGCACCAGCTCGGCCGGGAGCGCCTCGCCCCCCAGGAGCACGGCGCGCAGGTCGGCCGGAGCCGGCGCCTCGCCCGCGGCGATGGCGTCGAGCGCGGCGCTCCACAGGCTCGGCACGCCGCCGAAGGTCACCGCGTCTTTCCCGGCCAGCTCGCGCAGCAGTGCCGCCGGATCGGTGACGGTGGACTCGGGGAGGAGCCAGGCCGCCCCGCCGCGCAGCAGCGGCGGGAAGAGCTGGCGGACGTGCGCGTCGAACGAGAGGCGGCTGACGAAGGGGAGCCAGGGGGTCTCGCCGCCCAGCACCTCGCGCCCGAACCAGGCCAGGTAGTTGGCCACCCCGCCGTGCTCCACCAGCGCCCCCTTGGGCGTGCCGGTGGAGCCCGAGGTGTAGATCACGTACGCCAGCGAGCGCGGCGTCACCTCCACCTCGGGGCGCTCCGCCGGCCGCGCCTCGAGCGCCTCCGCCTCCGCGTCCATCCGCACCACGGCGGCGCCGAGCGCGGGGAGGTCGATGCCGAGCCGGGCGGCGGTCAGGAGCACGGCCGCCCCCGCATCCTCCACCGTCGCGGCGATGCGCGCGGGGGGGTACGAGGGGTCGATCGGCACGTAGGCGGCGCCGGCCTTCAGCGTCCCCAGCACCGCCGCCACCATCTCGGGCGAGCGGTCCAGCAGGATTCCCACGCGCGCCTCGGGGCCGGCGCCCAGCGCGCGCAGGTGGTGCGCGACCTGGTTGGCGCGCCGCTCCAGCTCGGCGTACGACACCCGCCCGCCGGCGTGGACGATCGCGTCCGCCCCCGGCGTGCGCCGCGCCTGCGCCTCGAAGGCGCGGTGCACGGGGAGGAAGGGGAGGTCGGCCGCGGTCTGGTTGAACTCTTCCATCACCTGCCGCCGCTCGGCCTCGCCCAGCACCTGCACGCGCGAGAGCGGGCGCTCGGGGTCGGCCACCACCGTCTCCACCAGGCGGACGAAGTGGCCGATCAGCGTGTCCACCGTGGCCGCGTCGAAGAGGTCGGTGCGGTACGACAGGGTGCCGTCGATCTCGTCGCCCGCCTCGGCCAGGGTCAGGCTCAGGTCGAACTTCACCCGCTCGCGCTCGGCGTCGACCGACTCGAGCTCCAGGTCGCCCAGCGCCAGCTCGCCGCCCGAGGCGGGGTGGAAGCCGAAGTTCACCTGGTAGAGCGGGGTGTGGCCCAGCGACCGCTCCACGTTCAGCTCCTCCACCAGCCGCTCGAAGGGGAGCTCCTGGTGGGCGTGGGCCTCGAGCACCCGCTCGCGCACCCGGCGGACCAGGGCGCGGAAGTGCGGGTCGCCCGACAGCTCGCCGCGGATCACCAGCGTGTTGACGAAGAAGCCGATCATCCCCGCCGTCTCGGGGCGCGTGCGCCCGGCCACGGGGGTGCCCACCAGCACGTCGTCCTGCCCCGACCAGCGGGCCAGGAGCGCCTGGAAGGCGGCGAGGAGGGTGATGAAGAGGGTGGCGCTCTCGCCGTTGGCGAACTCGCGGAGCGCCGCCGTGGTCTCGCGCGAAAGGAGGACGGGGCGGCTGCGGCCGTCGGCGGAAAGGACGGCGGGGCGCGGCCGGTCGGTGGGGAGCTCCAGCAGCGGCGGCGCGCCGGCGAGGCGGGTGCGCCAGTGCTCCACCTCGGCCGCCAGCACCTCGCCGGTGAGCCAGCCGCGCTGCCAGGCGGCGAAGTCGGCGTACTGCGCGGGGAGCGGCTCCAGCGCGGCCTCCACGCCGGCCACGTGCGCGGCGTACAGCGCCGAGAGCTCGCGCACGGTGACCTCCAGGCTCCACATGTCGCTGACGATGTGGTGCATGTTGAAGAGGAGGTAGTGCTCTTCGTCGCCCGTGCGGACCAGCGCGGCGCGCATCACCGGGCCGGCGGCCAGGTCGAAGGGGCGCACCGACTCGTCGCCCAGCAGGCGCAGCGCCTCGGCCCGGCGCGCGCCCTCGGGGAGCGCGCGCAGGTCGGTGACGGGGATGGCGACGGGCGACGGGTCGCGGATCACCTGCACCGGCTCGCCGTCCACCTCGGCGAAGACGGTGCGCAGCGGCTCGTGCCGGCGCGCCAGCTCGGTGAGCGCGCGCTCCAGCGCGGCCACGTCCAGCGCGCCGCCCACCCGCAGCGCGTACGGCATGTTGTAGACGGGCGAGCTCGGGTCCAGCTGGTGCACGAACCAGAGCCGCCGCTGCGAGAAGGAAAGGGGGAGCGGGCCGCTCCGGTCCACCCGGGGAAGCCCGCGGGGGGCGGCCGCTTCGGCCGCGGGGGCGGCGGACTCGCGCTCGGCGGCCGTGAGCTCGTCGAGCCGCGCGGCCGCGCCGGCCACAGTGGAGGCCTCGAACAGGTCGCGCAGGCGCAGGCGCACGCCGAACGCCTCGCGGACGCGGAAGAGGAGCTGCGTGGCCAGCAGCGAGTGCCCGCCCAGCAGGAAGAAGTCGTCGTTGGCGCCCACCTGGTCCGCGCCCAGCAGCTCGGCGAAGAGGCCGGCCAGCGCCTCCTCGGTGGGGGTGCGGGGCGCCACGAAGCCGCCGCGCTCCACCTCGGGGGCGGGAAGGGCGGGGCGGTCCACCTTGCCGTTGGCGTTCAGCGGGAGCGCGGGGAGCACCACCACCGCCGCGGGGACCATGTACTCCGGCAGCCGCCCGCGCAGCTCCTCCAGGAGCGCAGCCGCGTCGGCCCCGGCGCCGGTGACGTAGCCCACCAGGCGCTTCTCGCCCGGCGTGTCCTCGCGCACCAGCACCACGGCCTCGCTCACGGAGGGGTGGGCGGCCAGCACCGCCTCCACCTCGCCCGGCTCGATGCGGAAGCCGCGGATCTTCACCTGGAAGTCGGTGCGGCCCATGAACTCCAGCGTGCCGTCGCCGCGCAGCCGCGCGCGGTCGCCGGTGCGGTACAGCCGCGCGCCGGGGACCCCGGAGAGCGCGTCGGGGACGAAGCGCTCGGCGGTGAGCGCGGCGCGGTTCAGGTAGCCGCGCGCCACCCCGCCGCCGCCCAGCAGCAGCTCGCCGGGCACGCCCACGGGGCACGCCCGCAGCGCCCGGTCGGCCACCCAGGCGGTGGTGCCGCCGATCGGCCCGCCCAGCGGCACGGGGCCCGAGCGCTCGTCCCACGCATCCACCGGATGGGTGGTGGCGAAGGTGGTGTCTTCGGTGGGGCCGTAGCAGACGATCAGCTTCAGCCCGGGGAGCGCGCGCCGCACCCGCAGCACGTGCTCGGGCGAGATCACCTCGCCGCCGAACAGGAGCTGCTTCAGCCCCGCCAGCGCCGCCGGCTGTTCGGCCGAGGCCAGGTGGAAGAGGGCGGTGGTGATGAACATCGTGGTCACCCCCTCGTCCCGGATGGCGCGGGCGATCCCGTCCAGCGTGGGGGCCTCGGGGGGGTAGATCACCACCCGGGCGCCGTTCAGCAGCGCGCCCCAGAGCTCGAAGGTGGAGGCGTCGAAGGCGACGGGCGCCAGGTGCATGAACACCTGCTCCGGGCCGAAGTCGGCGTACCCGTTCCCGCGCACCAGCCGCAGCACGCCGCGGTTGGGCACGGCCACGCCCTTGGGCGTTCCCGTGGAGCCCGAGGTGTAGACCACGTAGGCCAGCGAGTCCGCCCCCGTGCCGGCGCTTTCGGGCGCGGTGGCGGGCGCCGCGTCGATCTCGGCGCGGTCGGCGTCCACGCGGACCACCTGGGCGCCGTCCACCGGGAGCGAAGCGGCGAGCGCGGTGTCGGTCACCAGCACCGACAGGCCGGCGTCGGCGCGCATGAAGGCCAGGCGCTCGGCGGGGTACGCCGGGTCCAGCGGCACGTAGGCGCCGCCCGCCTTGGCGATCGCCAGCAGGGCGACGGGAAGCTCCAGCGAGCGGTGCAGCGACACCCCCACCCGCGACTCGGCGCCCACCCCGCGGGCGCGGAGGAGGTGCGCGAGCCGGTTGGCCCGCGCGTCGAGCTGCGCGTAGGTCAGCGTTTCGCCGGCGAAGGTGACGGCCGGGCGCTCCGGCGTCCGCGCCGCCTGCGCGGCGAAGGCGCCGGCCAGCGTCCACGCGGCGTCGACCCGCACGTCCGCGCCCCGGGCCTTCTCCGCGACCCAGGCGGCCTCCGCGTCGTCCATCAGCGGGAGGGCGCCCACGCGGGCGGCGGGGTCGGCCACGGCGCCGCGCAGCAGCCGGGCGTAGTGCGACAGCAGCCGGTGCGCGGTGGACGCGTCCCACAGGTTGGTGTCCCAGGTGAGCTGCGCCAGCGGCCCGCCCTCGTCGTCGATCACCACCAGGTCCAGGTCCAGCTTCACGCCGATCGCCTCGCCCGCGTCGAACGGGGTGGCCTCGATCCCGGCCAGGACCACGTCCTCGTCCGCCCCGCTCTTGATCTGGAAGGCGGTCTGCACCAGCGGCTGGCGGCCGGGGAGGCGTTCCACCCGCAGCTCCTGGGTGAGCACCTCCACCGGCACGTCGCCGTGCGCGTAGGCGCCCATCGACGCCGCGCGGACGCGGCGCACCAGCTCGGTGAAGCCGGGGTCGCCGGCCAGGTCCAGCGCGAGCGGGAGCTGGTTCACGAAGAACCCGATCATCCCCTCGGTCTCGGCGCGGGCGCGGGCGGCCAGCGGCAGGCCGACCACCATCCGCTCCTGCCCGGTGTAGTGCCGCAGCAGCGCGGCGTAGCCGGCCAGCAGCACCATGTGCAGCGTCGCGCCTTCCTTGCGGGCCAGGGAGCGCAGCGCGTCGAGGGTGGCGCCCTCGAGCGGGAGCACGGCCACGCCGGCGCGGCCGTCCTGCACGGCGGGGCGCGGGCGGTCGGTGGGCATCTCCAGCACGTGCGGCACGCCGCGCAGCTTCTCGCGCCAGAAGGCCAGCTCCTTCTCCAGCACCTCGCCCTGCATCCAGCCGCGCTGCCAGGCGGCGAAGTCGGCGTACTGCACCTCGGGCTCGGGGAGCGGAGAGCCGCGCCCGGCGCCGTACGCCGCGTAGAGCGCCGACACCTCGCGCACCGCCACGTCCATGCTCCAGCGGTCGCCGGCGATGTGGTGCAGGGTGAAGAGCAGGACGTGCTCCTCGGCGCCCAGCCTGAGCAGCGAGGCGCGCACCGGCGCGTCGGCCGCCAGGTCGAAGGGGCGCACCGCCTCCTGGGCGACCAGCTCGGCCGCGCGGCGCTCGCGCGCCTCGTGGTCCAGCTCCGACAGGTCGGTGGCGGCCAGGTGGAAGGGCCCGGCGGGGTGGATCACCTGCACCGGCTGGCCGGCCACCGAGGCGTAGGTGGTGCGCAGCGACTCGTGCCGGCGGACCAGCTCGCCCAGCGCCCGCTCGAGCGCGGCCACGTCCAGCGCGCCGCGCAGCCGCAGGGCGCCGGGCATGTTGTAGGCGCTGTTCCCCGGCTCCATCTGGTCCACGAACCAGACGCGCTGCTGCGCGAAGGAGAGCGGGAGCGCCCCGTCGCGCGGGACGCGGCGGATCGCCGGCGCCTGCTCGGCCGCGCCGGCGCGGAGGGCGGCCTCGACCTTCTCGGCCAGGCCGGCCACCGTGGGCGCGTCGAAGAGCGCGCGCAGCGGCAGCTCCACCCCGAACGCCTTGCGCACCCGCGACATCAGCTGGAACGCCTTGAGCGAGTGGCCGCCCAGCTCGTTGAAGTGGTCGTGCACGCCCAGCGTGTCGACGCCCAGCACGGCCGACCAGATGCCGGCCAGGATCTCTTCGGCCGGGGTCCGCGGCGCGGCCTTCACCGCGTCGGTCGCGGCGGGCTCGCCCGGCTCGGGGAGGGCGCGGCGGTCCACCTTGCCGTTGGCGGTCAGCGGGAGCTGGTCCAGCACCACGAAGGCCGAGGGGACCATGTGCTCGGGGAGCCGCGCGCCCAGCATCTCCCGGGCGCCGGCGACGACGCGCGCGGCGCTCCCCCACACCCGGCCCAGGTCGCGCGGCGCGCCGGCCGCCGCGGGCTTCGCGGCGCGGGTGGCGAAGAGGTTGAACTGGTCGGTGGCGCCCAGCTCGCCCTCCTGCTCGATGGCCACCTGGAAGCCGTACGACTCCAGCATCCCGGTGACGGTGGCCAGGCGGCCCTCCACGTCGTGCACCTCCATCACCACCTGCCGGATCAGCGGCCAGTGCGCCGCGTCGATCCCGGCGAGCACGTCCATCTCGCTGCGCTGCACGTCCAGCTTCAGCAGGTCGATGCGGTCGATGCCGTGGGCGCGCACCACGTCGCTCAGCGAGCGCAGCTCCACGCTGTACTCCCGCGACGAGAGGCGGTCGTCCAGCAGCTCGTCCAGCTGCCGCTCGGCGGGGGCGGCCTCGCCGCGGGCCTCCATCTCGTGCGTCACGAACGAGCGCACCACCCGCTTCTCGGCCTCGAGGTCGGCGTAGCGCCCCGAGACCATCGACAGGTGCGGGTAGTAGGTGAACGAGGCGCGCCCCTCGCCGGACGAGAGGGCGCACTCGAACACCTTCGCGTCGACCCCGTGCAGCTCCAGGTTGGCGCGCAGCACGCGGCTCACCGGCGGCATCGGCTCGAAGGCGAAGACCCGCGCGTCCGGCGCCACGCGCGCGGCCAG
>DASSME010000459.1:0-3027 GCA_035689035.1 Longimicrobium sp.
GCGGATTGCACTATCCTGCAAAGCCAGACCCGTGCTCCGTCCCGGGCGGGGGCGGGAGCATGTTGCCGACGTGCTTCACGTTGCGGCCTTCGACCAGGAAGACCACGTCCTCGGCGATGTTGGTGGCCAGGTCGGCGATGCGCTCCAGGTTGCGGCTCACCAGGAACAGGGTGAGCGACGGGCCTATGCGGCGCGGGTCCTCCATCATGTGCGTCAGCAGCACGCGGAAGAGCGAGTCCTGCATCTGGTCCACCCGGTCGTCGCGGTGGATCACCTCCATCGCGTTCCCGGCGTCGGCGCGGACGAAGCAGTCCAGCGCGTCGCTGAGCATCTCCCTGGCCATGCGCGCCATCTCCTCGATCTCGGGGAGGTCGCTGAACATCGGGCTCGCGACCAGGTGGGGCACGCCCTCGGCGATGTTCACGGCGTGGTCGCCCACGCGCTCCAGGTCGTTGCTGATCTTCATGGCCATGGTGATCAGCCGCAGGTCGCGCGCGAGCGGCTGCTGCAGCGCCAGCAGGTGGATGCAGAGGTCGTCCATCTCCGTTTCCAGCGCGTCGAGCTGCGCGTCGCGGGCGATCACCGTGCGCGCCTTGGCCTCGTCGCGCTCCTGCAGCGCGTCCACCGCGGTGCCCACCAGCTCCTCGGCCAGCGTGCTCATCTCCAGCAGCCGCGTCTTGAGCCGCGCCAGCTCTTCGTGGAAGTGGCGCACGCCGGGAACGGGGCTCATCCGAACCTCCCGGTGATGTAGGCCTCGGTGCGCTCCTCGCGCGGGGTGGTGAAGATCGTCTCCGTCTTCCCCACCTCCACCAGGTTGCCCATGTAGAAGAAGGCGGTGAAGTCGGACACGCGCGCCGCCTGCTGCATGTTGTGGGTCACGATCACGATCGTGTACTCGTCCTTCAGCTCGTAGATCAGCTCCTCGATCTTCTGCGTGGCGATCGGGTCCAGCGCGCTCGCGGGCTCGTCCATCAGCAGCACCTGCGGCTGCACCGCCAGCGCCCGGGCGATGCACAGCCGCTGCTGCTGCCCGCCGGACAGGCCCAGGGCGCTGCGGTCCAGCCGGTCCTTCACCTCGTCCCAGAGCGCGGCCTGGCGCAGCGAGCGCTCCACGGTCTCGTCCAGCTCCTTCCGCTTCCGCGCGATCCCGTTCACCCGCGCGCCGTAGGCCACGTTGTCGTAGATCGACTTGGGGAAGGGGTTCGACTTCTGGAACACCATCCCCACCCGCTTGCGCAGGCGCACCACGTCCTGCCCGGCGGCGTAGACGCTCTCGCCGCGCAAGCGTATGTCGCCGCCGTGGCGCACGCCGGGGATCAGGTCGTTCATGCGGTTGATCGACCGCAGGAAGGTGCTCTTTCCACAGCCGGACGGGCCGATCAGCGCCGTCACCTTGCGCTCCGGGATGCGCAGCGTGATGTCGTTGAGCGCGCGCGTCTGCCCGTACCAGAAGGAGAAGTCGAGCGCCTCCAGGGCCAGCACGGGCGGTTCGAGCGGCGCGCGCGAGGCGGGCGGCTGCGGGGCGGGGGTCATGGCGGCGACGGGCGCCGGAACGGTCTGTTGCATGGATTCCACCTCTAGCGCCCCCTGTACGGGCTTCGGATCAGGAAACGGGCGGCAAGGCTCACCGCCAGCACCAGGGCGATCAGCAGCAGCGACCCGGCCCAGGCCAGGCGGTGCCACTCTTCATAGGGCGAGATCGCGTAGTAGAAGATGCGCACGGGAAGCGCGTCCACCGGCTGCCCCAGCCGCCACTCCCAGAACGGGTTGCCGAAGGCGGTGAAGAGGAGCGGCGCCGTCTCGCCGGCGATCCTCGCGAGCGCGATCAGCACCCCGGTCAGGATGCCGCTGCGCGCCGCGGGAAGCACGATCCCCAGCGCCGTGCGCCAGCGGGTGAAGCCGAGCGCCAGCCCGCCCTCCTTCAGCTCGCGCGGGACGAGGCGGACCATCTCCTCGGTGGTGCGGGTCACCATGGGGATCAGCATGATGGCCAGCGCCACGCCGCCCGCGAAGGCGGAGAAGTGCCCCATGGTCACCACCACCCACGCCCAGACGAAGATCCCGATCACGATGGAGGGGATCCCGTTCATCACGTCGGTGACGAAGCGGACCACGTTCGCGGTGCGGCTCCCCTGCGCCTCGGCCAGGTACATCCCCGCGCCGATGGCGACCGGCAGCCCCATCGCCCCGGCCAGGAGCACGAGGATCACCGTGCCGAGCAGCGAGTTCCCCACCCCGCCGCCGCTCTCGCCCACGGGCACGGGGACGTGGGTGAAGAAGGGGACGGAGATCGCCGACACCCCCGCGCGCAGCAGGTGGAAGAAGATCAGCAGCAGCGGCACCACCGTCAGCGCGGCGGCGACGCCGGTCAGCGCCAGCATCACCAGGCTGGTGGCGCGCCGCCGCCGGTCGCGCCAGCCGAGCGCGGGGACGGGGGCCGCGAGCGACGGCGTGCTCATCGCCCCGCCCTCCGCGCCACGCGCCACACCAGGAAGCGCGCGAACGAGTTGACCACGATGGTGATCCCGAACAGGAGCAGCCCGATCTCCATCAGCGCGGCCAGGTGCAGGTCGGCACTGGCCTCGCTGAACTCGTTGGCCAGCACCGAGGCCATGGTGTACCCCGGCGCGAAGAGCGAGGTGGGGATGTCGGGGCGGTTCCCGATCACCATGGTGATCGCCATCGTCTCGCCCAGCGCGCGGCCCAGGCCCAGGATGGTGGCGCCGATGATCCCCGGCATGGCGTAGGGGAGCACGATCTGCCAGGTCATCTCCCAGCGCGTCGCCCCCAGCGCGAGCGCCGCCTCGCGCTGGGCCACGGGAACGGCGGCCAGGACCTCGCGCGACACGGCGGAGATGAAGGGGACGATCATGATCGCCAGGATCACCCCGCCGGCCATGATCGACACCCCGTACGCCGGGCCGGAGAAGAGGCCCACGCGCTGGCCGACCCCGTCCACCAGCGGCTGCTGCACGTGCGCGCGCAGCCAGGGGACGAGCACGAAGATCCCCCACAGCCCGTAGACCA
>DASSME010000460.1:0-3956 GCA_035689035.1 Longimicrobium sp.
AGCGACGAGCCGTTCTTCAAGAGCTCGCGCTTCGGCGACGTGTTCAGCACGCTGCGGCTGCGCACCGCGTGGGGGGAGACCGGCGGCCAGCCGCCCACGGAGTACGCGTCGCAGAACACCTACGTGAACGTGTCGTTCGCCGGGCGCCCCGGGCTGCGCCCGAACCTGGTTGCGCCGAACCCGGCGCTGAAGCCCGAGCGGCAGCGCGAGTGGGAGGGCGGCTTCGACCTGGGCATCCTGAAGGACCGCGTGTCGGCCGAGTTCACCTACTACGACAAGGTGACCAGCGACCTGGTGCTTTCCGTGCCGCTGGCGCTCACCACGGGGTTCAGCTCGCAGTTCCAGAACATCGGCCGGCTCAGCAACCGGGGGGTGGAGGTCACGCTGAGCAGCGTGAACGCGCAGGGGAACCGCTTCGGATGGACCTCGCGGCTGGGCGTGGCCGCCAACCGCAACCGGATCGAGAAGCTGAACCTGTCCACCGACACGCTGGTGTTCGACTACCTGAACGCGGTGATCCAGGGGCAGCCGATCGGCGTCTTCTTCGGCGCCTACTACCCGCGTGACGCGAACGGGAACATCATCCTGACCGGCCCGCGCAACTCCGGCGGGTTCCCCGCCACCGTGCCGGCCGACCAGCGCATCCCCACCCGCGCCCGCGGCTTCAACCCCGCGCGCAACGACTCGTCGATCGTGCTGCGCAAGGTGCTGGGCGACCCCAACCCCGACTTCACGGCCTCGCTGCAGAACACCTTCACCTTCTTCAACAACGTGGAGCTGTCGGTGCTGCTCGACGGCCGCTTCGGCAACGACGTGGCCAACTTCACCCGGCGCAGCGGCGACTTCTTCGGCAGCAGCGCCAACGCGGGGATCGAGTCGCGCGGCGACACGGCCGCGGGAACCTTCACCCGCAACACCGACCGCAACCTGCTCTACGAGGAGTTCATCGAAGACGGGTCGTTCGTGAAGCTGCGCGAGGTGGCGCTGCAGTTCCGCTTCGAGCGGCCGTGGGTGCGGCGCTACACCGGGGCGCGCACGGCCACGCTGCGGCTGGCCGGCCGCAACCTGCACACCTGGACCAACTACTCGGGGCTGGACCCCGAGATCAACCTGTTCGCGGCGAGCACGGTGAGCCGCGGGGTGGACTTCGCCACCACGCCGATCCCGCGCACCTTCTCCGTGGGCCTGGGCTTCGACTTCTAAGCGAGGATCGTGACGATGATGAAGAAGCCGACCGACCTGCGCCCGCGCGCCGCCGCGAGGGCGCGCATGGCCGCCGCCCTGCTGGGCGGCGTGCTGGCGGGCGCCTGCTCGCTGGACAAGACCAACCCGAACGCCCCCAGCGAGGGGCAGGTGATCAGCAACAGCGAGGGGATCATCACGCTGGCGGTGGGGCTGCAGTCGCAGTACGCCGACAACGTGAACATCTTCCTGCGCGCGCCCGAGCTGGTGACCGACGAGTGGGGCACCCGCCCCGTGGCGCTGGCGGCCGACCAGTCGCTGGTGAACGGCAACCCCGACCCCAGCTTCGGCGTGGTGAGCGACCCCTTCGCCGCCGCGTACCGCATCGCCCGCACCGCCGACATCCTGGTGGCGAACGCGGGGAGCGCCGAGGTGGGGCTGGGGAACGGGCTGCGCGCGGGGATCACCTCGCTGGCCAAGACCTTCAAGGCCATGGCGCTGGGGAACCTGACGCTGCAGTACGCGCAGCTCCCCGCCGGGGCGGGCCCCGGGGCGCTGCCGCTGCCGCGCGCGCAGGTGCAGGACTCGGTGCTGGCGCTGCTCGAGAGCGCCCGCACCGACCTGCTCAGCGTGCCCGACACCTCGCTCAACGGGTTCCGCAGCCGCGTGCTGGGAACCGGGATCGACCTGCGCAACACCATCGACGCCATGCTGGCGCGGTACTACCTCTTCCGCGGCCGCTACAGCGAGGCGCTGGCCGCGGCCCAGCGGGTGAGCCCCAACGTCCTGTCGCAGCTCGCGTATCCCAACCCGGGGCTCAACCCGATCTACAACTACTCGGCGGTCAGCCGCTACACCGGCGCGCGGAAGAGCTTCTTCACCGAGGCGCAGCCGGGCGACCAGCGGCCGGCGTACTGGGCGATCCGCACCGCGGGCCAGCCCGGGCTTCCCGACTCGGTGTTCGACTTCCGCAAGTACGGCGCGCGCAACGACCCGTACCCGCTCTACCTGCCGGACGAGATGACGCTGATCCAGGCCGAGGTGTACGCGCGGCAGGGGAACCTGGCGCAGGCGCGCACGCTGCTGAACGCCGTGCACACCGACAACGTGGCCCAGGTGGACGAGCCGATCGCCGGCCTCCCGCCGCTCACCGACGCGCAGCTGCCTGACGAGGCGTCGATCCTGGCGCAGCTGCTGTACGAGCGGCGCTACGAGCTGTTCGGGCAGGGAGTGCGCTGGGAAGACCTGCGCCGCCTCAGCGCGTACACGTCCAAGCGCCCGTCCATCCAGTTCCTCCCGTACCCGCAGAGCGAGTGCGACGTCAACCCCGCCAACCCGTGCGGCTGACGGCCTGAGGGAGCGGCGGACAGGAACAGCGAGGGCGCGTCACCCGCGGGTGGCGCGCCCTCGCCGTCTTTTCAGATCACCGCCAGGATCACTCCATCTACGCCCGGATCAGGCGCCGAACCGGATGCTCATCCGCAACGTGAACGGCACGGCAACGCCATCGCGGACCGCGGGCGTGAACTTCACTTCTCGCAACGCGGCCTCGGCGGCAGGGCCGAGCACCGGGTCGGACGATCCCGCCATCAGCCGCTCCCCTGCCTCGCCGCCGGACCCGTCGCCACGCACCCGCACCGCCTCCGGCGCCGGGCCGGACGGCGAGGAGACGGCGGTGACGTCCCGCACCTCTCCGTTCGCATCGACGACGACGTCCAGCAGCACGAAACCGGCGCGGCGCCGTCCGCGGAGCACGGCCGGCGTGTGCCGCTTCACCGCGGATAGAAACGCCGACTCGTCCACGGGTCTGGGGATGCGAGAGACGCCGGACATCGCCCGCAGCGCTTCGGGCGTGAGTTGCTGGCACATGTGCGATCCGCGGGATGAGGCAACCATCGCGTCATCCAGCGGACAGCATTTCGCACGCTTGAGCTTGGAACCGGCGCCGCCTTACTGGCAGACGCAGGCACCCGTCTGGTACGTGGGCAGGCAGACGATGCCGCACGACGGGTATTCGGTGTCCGGGCAGACGAGCGGGCTGGTGGTGGGGCAGTCGAGCGTCTTGGCGCGTCCGTGCACCGTTCCGTGGCCGGCAATAAGGTCGGCGGTGGCGAACGACTGCACTGAAAGCGTGTCGAGGCAAAGCGTCAGCTTCTTCATGGCGGGAGGCGGGGGCGAGTGGATGTATGCGCGATGGCGAGAACCGTTCGCAACCTGCGTCTCCCCCGTGCGTGGCGTAACGGCCATGGGATGAACGGCCGGCGCCGCGGGACGAACCCAGCGTTGTCACTGCGGCGTGATTGACGCACCGTCCGTTCGCCCCTAGGCTACCGGACGCAGGTTCCGCTCCCCGCCACGCCCCCGCGCCGGATGGAAAGCTCGCTCGCGAAGTTCGCGCTCCTCTGCCTCACCTCGCTCCTCTCGATCATCAACCCGCTGAGCGCGGCGCCGATGTACCTGGCGCTCACCGACGGCTACACGCCCGGCCAGCGCCGCAAGACGCTGCGCGCCGGCGTGGTGACGGCGTTCGTGGTGCTGGCGGTGTTCGCGCTGCTGGGCGGGGCCATCTTCCAGCTCTTCGGCATCACCATCGACGCCTTCCGCATCGCCGGCGGGTTCATCTTCTTCGGCATCGGGATGGACATGCTCCAGGCCAAGCGCAACCGCGGCAAGGCCACCGAGGAAGAGGAGCAGGAGGGCCGCGTGCGCGAGAACGTGGGCGTCACCCCGCTCGGCATCCCCATGATCACGGGCCCCGGAGCCATTACGACGGT
>DASSME010000461.1:0-2306 GCA_035689035.1 Longimicrobium sp.
CTACCAGGCTGCTCCACCCCGCGTCAAGGACGATAAAGATACCAGCCAGCGCCCGTTCCGTCAACCCCCCTCGGCGGCCCATCAGCCGCCCCGCGCCGCCGCCGAACGGCGTCCTCCGTCCAGCGGGCCACGATTATACACGAGCCGCCCGCATTTGTGAAGCCCTTGACAAAAATCGCCGATCGGACTCCCGCCCATCTCTTTCTACAGCGGAGGCGATGCATTGGCAAGTCTCTGTAACGGAGCAGTTTAGACGCGCCGGCACCTGGCCGCGGCGTGCCGGACGGTGGCGGAAAAATCACGATTCCCCGACGGAGCGCGTCCGGCGGCGAAGAGTGGTCAGGTGAGGAAGCGGCCCTCGGCGGCGAGCTCGCTGAGCAGGCGGCCGCGGTCGTTCTCGTCCTGGGCGCTGGCGAGGAGCGCGGGGGTGGCGTGGTGGCGGGCGCCGCACGCGTCGCAGACGACCCACTCCTGGTCCCACCGCCGCTCCTGGTGCCAGCTGCCTGCGCAGTCGGAGAGCACGTGCCGGATGCCGCGCGCGTCGATGGCGATCTCTTCCTCGTCGGCCAGGCGGTAGGGCTCGAGCGCGGGCTCGAAGTGGCAGCCGAAGCAGGTGAGCGCGTGCGGCAGGCTGATGCGGGCGCCCGGCCGCAGCCGCAGCGCGTGCCCGCAGCGGGGGCACTCGCCCGCGAACCAGAGCACTACGTAGCGCCCGGTCCAGAAGCGGTGCGCCAGGAAGGCGCCGGCGCAAAAGGAGAGCACGGGCCAGGGGTAGTGCGGCGGGAGCCAGATCACCCACGGGCACACGCCCCAGAACAGCGCCAGCGAGACGATCGTCTTCGTCAGCCGCCACCCGAACGGCTGGTACACCACGCCCAGCCGCGCGGGCGACGGCGCGTGCGCGCGCAGCACGAGGTGGACCTGGGGTGATTCGACCGGGTTCATGGCGCGACCGGGTGGCGGTGTCCTCCATCCGAAAGTAATGGGCTCTGCAAGGGGTGCCGGCAAGCGTATCTTCGCGTTCCCCCGTCTCCCTGGCGACTAGGTTTCGCCGGGTCTCACGCAGCCGCCGGGATCGCCTAGAAGCAGAGACAGCAGAGCAACCGCCTTGGTTTCTCTGCTGCTTCTGCTTCTCGGCTGGCTCGGCGTGAGGCCGTCGTTGCAGAGCCGTGGCGCAGCGGAAGCTACGCCCCGAACGGGGACGTGTCGTAGTGCGCTAGCAGGTCGGCGGGGTCCTGGTAGATGGCGATGGCGGCGGAGAGCGCGTCGTCGTTCCAGCCGCCGCAGCGGAGGGCGACGCAGCGCACGCCGGCGCGGTTCGCCGCCTCCACGTCGTACGGGGTGTCGCCCAGCATCACGGCCCCGGAGGGATCGCAGCCGGCGTTCTCCAGCGCCGCTTCCACGATGTCGGGGGACGGCTTGGACTTGTCCGCGTCGGACGACGAGGTCTTCGCCTCGATCAGGTCGGCGACGCCGGCGGCCTTCAGGAGCGCCGCCATGTCGTCCTTGCTGGCCGAGGTGGCGACGACGAGCTGCATCCCATCATCCCGGAAACGCTCCAGCAGCTCGCGGGCGCGGGGGAAGGGCTGGCACGAGGGAAGGTAGCGCTCGCGGAAGATCTTCCCCCGCCGCTCCTTCATCTCCTCCCCCACCTCGCTCTCCTCCGACAGCCCGGTGAGGCCGGGAAGGACGCGGTCGCCACCCATCCCGATCATCTCGCGCACCTTGCCGAAGGGCACGTCGTGGCCGAACTCGTGGCACGCCTCGACCCAGGCGTGCGCGTGGGCGTCGTTGGTGTCGATCAGCGTGCCGTCCACGTCCAGGATCACCGCGCGCGGCCGGCTCATTCGGCCTCGTCCAGCGGCTGCAGGCCGGTGCGGGCGGGGCCGTTGAGCACCGTGTCGCCGGTCGCCGAGAAGCGCGAGCCGTGGCAGGGGCAGTCCCAGCTCTTCTCCTCGCTGTTCCACTTCACCACGCACCCCAGGTGCGTGCAGTAGGCGCTGCGCTCGTGCAGCACCCCCTGCTCGTCGCGGTAGGCGGCGATCTTGGCCATGCCGCGCTGCAGGACGGCGCCCTGCCCGGGCGGGATCTCGTCGCCGCTCTTCACGTCGCCGCCGGTGGGGAGCAGGTCGGTGTATTGCGCGCCCACGTCCAGGTTCTCTTCCAGGAACAGCTTGGCGGTGTCGAACGAGAGCGTCTTGCGGCTGGGCTCGTACAACTTCTCCCACTCGTTCGGCCGGCCCAGGATCAGGTCGGAGATCAGCACGCCCGCGATGGTGCCGTGCGTCATCCCCTGCCCCGAGTCG
>DASSME010000462.1:0-7341 GCA_035689035.1 Longimicrobium sp.
CGCCCGTCTGCGGACGACGCCGCCGCCATCTTCGTGACCTCGGGTACCACCGGCCGGCCCAAGCTCCCCATGGGGTTCCACGGGCGGCTGGCGGCGAGCTGGACCGGCCTGGGGCGCGCGCTGGACCTGGGCCCGGACGACGTGCACCTGGCGCACCTCCCGCTGGCCCACGGCTTCGGGCTGATGCTGGCCACGGCGGGGCTGCTGCGCGGCGGCCGCATCGTGCTGCTCGAGCGCTTTTCGCCCGCCGAGGTGCTGGCGGCCGTGGGCCGCGAGGGTGCCACGGTGCTGCACGGTTCGGCCACCCACTTCCGCCTGCTGCTGGACCGGCTGGACCCCGCGCTCCACGACCTTCGCTCGCTGCGCGTGGGCGTGGCCAGCGCGTCGGCCTTTCCCATCCCCCTTCTCCGCGAGATGCTGGAAGGGCTGGGGATGCGGATCATGATGATGTACGGCTCCAGCGAGGGGGTGGGCGTGGCCACGCTGGACCCCGGCGAGATCCTGGTGGGCTCCGTCGGGCGCCCCGAGCCGGGCTCCGTCGTCATCGCCGGGGCCCGACGGCGGCCCGTCCCCCCCGGCGAGCCGGGCGAGATCGCCTTCTCGCGGGCCGTCTTTCCCGTGCGCTACTGGAGCGGCCCCGCGGGCGGGCAGCCGCGCTCGGTCACCCGCGGCTGGTACTACACCGGCGACCTGGGCCGGCTGGACGCGGACGGGCGGCTGTTCGTTCTCGGCCGCCTGGGGCACCGCATCAACCGCGGGGGGAGCAAGGTGGACCCCGCCGAGGTGGAGGCCGCGCTCCTGGAGTGCCCGGGCGTGGCCGAGGCCGCGGTGCTCGGGGCCCCGCACCCGGTGCTGGGCGAGGTGGTGTGCGCCTGCATCGTCCCCTCGCGCACCCCCGCGCCGACGCTGGACGAGGTACGGGCCGCGCTCGGCGGGTCGCTGGCGCCCTACAAGCTTCCCGAGGAGCTGCGCGTGGTCGCCGCGATCCCGCGGTCGATCCTGGGCAAGGTGGACGTGGGGCGGCTGCGCGCCGAGGTGCTGGAGGCTGCGGGGGCGTGAGCGGCGTGCGGGGCGCG
This sequence comes from Longimicrobium sp., assembly GCA_035689035.1. GTDB lineage: Bacteria > Gemmatimonadota > Gemmatimonadetes > Longimicrobiales > Longimicrobiaceae > Longimicrobium. Next base: position 1,077 of record DASSME010000462.1, read on the forward strand.
AGGCTATTCGGCTCGGCGGCGGCTTCCGGCTGGGTTCCCGATACATCGTTGCATCCGCGCCGGTCGCGCATCGCGTGAGGGGGATTCAGGAGTTCACGAGCCGGAACGATCGCCCGCTTCTCAACGCAACGGGGGACGCATGATCGTGGAGCCACTCCCCGGGACGGCGGGGGTCGCCCCGCTCCTGGACGGGTTCGGCGTGAGGTTCGCTGGCGGCGGCGCGGCGCGGATCTGCGCGGGTCACCTGGCGCTGCTGGGCGCCGACCCCGAGGCCATGCCGTCCGCCGACGACGACTCAGCCGGCCGCGCGGGGCACGTGACGCTGACGCCTCTGCCCGGACGGGACTCGGCCGGCGGCCCGATCGAATGCGTGATCCACTGGGCGCCGCCGGCCAGCGCCGCCGGGCCGGCGCTGCGCGGCGAGGCGGTGATACAGGCCGTGAGCGGGATGATGGAGGTGCACGGGCGCGACCGCGGGCACCCGGCCCGCCTGGGGCTGGACGTGGCCACCCGCGCCGCCGGCGTGGTGGCCGCGCAGGGGGTGCTGGCGGCGCGGCTGGCGGCGCTGCGCGGGGCGCCGGTGCGGGCGGTGGAGACCTCGGTGCTGCAGGCCGCGCTCCTCTTCCTGTCGCACCACCTGGCGATCGCCACCAGCGGCGATCCGTTCCTGCAGCGCTCCGCCGCCGACTTCGCGGGCCGCTTCCCCGGCGCGCGTCCCGCGCCGCCCTTCCGCACCGCCGACGGCCACGCGGTGGAGGTCGAGGCGATGAGCCCCCAGGGGTGGGCCGAGCTCTGGGACCGCCTGGGCGCGCCCGCGGGCGAGGTGGAAGAGGCGTGGCGGGTCTACGTCTTCCGCTACCTGAGCGGGCAGTGCCTGCTCCCGCCGTCGCTGCACCAGGCCGCCGGGCGGCACACCCTGGCCCAGTTCCGCGCCGCCGCCCGCGCCGCCGAGGTCGAGGTGCGCCGCGTGCGCACGTACGCCCAGGTGCTCGCGTCGCCGGAGTGGCGCGGCGGCCCGCCCCCGCCGTGGCGCATCGGCGAAGCCGGCGAGGCGCCCCCCGCCGGCGCCGTGCGCCGCCCCGAGGCGCGGGCGCCGCTGGCGGGCGTCCGGGTGGTGGACCTCACCACGCGGCTGCAGGGGCCGCTCGCGTCCAGTCTCCTGCGCATGCTGGGCGCCCAGGTGGTGCGCGTGGAGCCGCCGGGCGGCGACGTGGGGCGGGTGGGGCCGGTGCGTTCGCTGCACGCCGCTTATCTCGCCTACAACCGCGGCAAGGAGGTGGTGGAGCTCGACTACACCCGCCCCGAGGGGCGCGCGCGGCTGGTGGAGCTGGCGCGCGGCGCCGACGTGTGGCTGCACAACTGGCGCCCCGGGCGCGCCGAGCGGCTGGGGCTGGACGCCGCCGCGCTGGGCCGCGCCGCGCCCGGGCTGGTGTACGCCCACGCCGCCGGATGGGGCGACGGCGAGAACGGCGCGCCGGCCGGCGACTTCCTGGTGCAGGCCCACGCCGCCTGTTCCCACGGCCTGACGCCCGCCGGCGAGGAGCCGGCCCCGTCGCGGCTGGCGTTCGTCGACATCCTGGGCGGGCTGGTGGCGTGCGAGGGCGTGCTGGCGGGGCTCTGCCTGCGCGAGCGCGCCGGCCGCGGCTGCCGCGTGGAGACCGACCTCTTCTCCGGCGCGCTGATGCTGCAGGAGGACGTGCTGCGCGGCGTGGAGACGGGGGACGAGGAAGGCCGCCGCGAGGGGCGCCCGCTCTGGGGCCCGCTCGCCACGCCGGCGCCCACGGCCGACGGGCTGCTGGTGGTGGACCTGGAGGGTGGCGCGGAGGCGCTGGGCCGGGCGGCGCGGGCGTGCGGGGCGGATTCGCGGGGGGAGGCGTGGGAAGTGGCGGCGCGGATCGCGGCGCGGCTCCCGGCCCGCCCGGCCGAAGCGTGGGAGCGGATCCTTTCCGGCGCCGGGGTGCCGGCGTGCGCGCTGCGCGCCGGGCTGGGCGCGGTCGCGACGGACTCGCGGGTGGCGCCGCTGCTGGAGGACGGCGGCGGGTGCCGGGTGCCGGCGGCGCCCTGGCGCTTCGATGGCGCGCGCCCCTCCGCCGTGCGGCGCGGCCGGCTGCCGGGGCGTGACCGGCTGGCGCAGGTGGTGGGGCGGCTGGGCGCGCAGGCCGAGGCGCTGGGCGCGCTGGCGGCGGCGCTCGAGCTGCACCTGTCGCACCGCCGCGCCCATCCGGCGGTGGAGGCGCGCCTGGCCCGGGTGCTCGAGAGCCTGGGCGCCGCCGACCTGTTCGACGGGGCCCACGCCTCCGAGCTGGCGCCGTTCGGCGCGCTGGCCCGCGCGCGGCTGCTGCAGGCGGTGGAGCTGGCGGCCGACCCGGCCGCCGCGCCGGCGTGGCGCTACACCGACCCCGACATGCTCCTGGCGCAGGGCGAAGGGTCGGCGGCGTTCGCGCCGGTGCTGCGGCACGCGGTAGTCCCGCGGCTGGAAGGTCTCGAGGCGCGGCTGTCCGCATCGGGCGCCGCGCTCCTCGACGTGGGCGCGGGTGTGGCGGCGCTGACCGTGGCGCTCTGCCGCGACTGGCCCCGGCTGCGCGCCGTGGCGATCGACGTCTGGGAGCCCGCGCTGGCGCTGGCCCGCGCGGCGGTGGAGCGGGCGGGGATGGCCGGGCGCATCGAGCTGCGGCTGCAGGACGCGGCCGAGCTGGCCGACGCCGGCGCCTACGACCTCGTGTGGCTCCCGGCCAGCTTCCTCGCCGAAGACGTCCTGCGCGCCGCCATCGCCCGGGTGCACGCCGCCACCCGGCCCGGCGGATGGGTGATCGTGAACGCCTTCGGGGGAATGGACGACCTGACCGAGGCGCTGGCCCACCTGCGCACCGCGCGGGCCGGGGGCACGGTGATCTCGCCCGAGGCGGCCGAGGCGCTGCTCGCGGCGGCGGGGTTCGTGGGCGTGCGCACCCTCCCGCGTGAGATCCTGCCGCCGGTGGCACTCACCGTGGGCCGCCGCGCGCCCCTTCCGCCGGAGCCGTCCGCGCCGTAGATCATCGCCATCCACAACCCAGCCGTCACCCTGCCAAGCGGAGCGGACCGACCGATGATGCGTCCCGAGCAAGTGCGCGAGATCGCGCTGTCGCTTCCCGAGGCCGAAGAGAAGGAGACCTGGGGTGAGGCCACCTTCCGGGTGCGCGACAAGATCTTCACCGTGCTGGGCGAGACGGGGAAGTCGGCCGGCGTCAAGGCGTCGAAGGAAGACCAGGCGCTGCTGATCTCGTCGGACCCGGACACCTTCTCGGTCTCGGAGTACGTGGGGCGGTTCGGCTGGGTCACCGTCCAGCTCGCCCGCGTGGACCCCAAGGTGATGGAGGAGCTGATCGTGGACGCCTGGCGCCGCACCGCCCCCAAGCGCACGGTGAAGGAGTACGACGCCGGGGGAACCGGCGGCGCCGCGCCCGCCAAGGCCGCAAAGCCCGCCGCGTCGAAATCCACCGCGCCGAAGTCCCCGTCCAAGCGTAAGACGACTGCGTCGGGCACTGCGGCGACGAAGTCCACGACGTCGTCGAAGGGCGCGAAGACGGCCACGACGGAGAAAGCGGCCAGGTCCGCGAAAGCATCGAAATCCGCAACGACATCGAAGTCCGGGAAGCCGCCAAGGCGCTGATCAGACGTTGGAGGACAGGCGGAGACGGCCGGGAATGCCCACTTCCCGGCCGTCTCTCTTTTCCTTGGAATTTGATGGAGGCTGCGCGCTGTGCCGTACGCGGCCTGATACTGAATCCGGGTAAAGCGTTGCGCTTCGAATATTCGGTTCCGCGCCCCGTCCATAGATCCTTCGGCCTGCAAGACGATACCATGCCTCGGGTTGTGGCGTGGTCGGCCTCAGCCTCAGGATGACATCGTCGGTTTCTCCTCGAAGCGACAAGGATCCAGGCGGATTTGGTATGAGATGCTTGGCCGGGCCCTCACCGGGCGGCTGAAGCCGCGGTCTACAACTACAGAAAGCCTCGCAAACTGCGCGAGGCTGTGAGGGCGGCTCGCGCGCGTGTGGCGCCGTTCGCGTGGATGCCGGGGTGGGAGTCCGCGAAGGCAGACTTCGGGCCGTTGTAGCCTCGGATTTCAATCCGGGGAGCGGCGCCACATGAAGGATCTGGAGTCAGCCGCAGCGGCTGATCACCACGGGCCGGGTCTCCGTGCGGGAGACGCGCGGCTCCGCCGAAGCCGCCGCGGGCGGCACGTTGGGGTTCCCGCGGAAGAAGTTGTCAGGGTCCCACTCGGCCTTGAGCGCGGTGAGGCGCGACCACGTCTCCGGAGCGTACGCGCCGCGGACGCGCTCGGGGCCCTCGTCGGCCTGCAGGTTGATGGCGGCGCCGCCGGCCGAGCAGTGGCGCACCGCCCGCCACAGCGCGTCGGTCCACGCCACGTGGCGCGCGGGATCGTCTCCGGGCGTCCACATGCAGTGGATCCCCACCGTGTGCGCCGCGTGGCGGAAGCCGAACGCCGTCTCCTGCGCGGGCCGCGCGAACGCGCCTCCCAGCTGGTTGAGCAGGATGATGATGAACGGAGAGACGGCGCCCTCGGCCGCGGCGGCCAGCGCGTCCACCGCGGCGGCGTCGAGGCCGCGCAGGAACTCGCCGGTGCCGTGGTGGTGCAGCCCGTCGGGCGGGGCGTGGTGCTCCAGCTTCACGTAGCGCATCGGGCGGATCAGGTCGGCCAGCGGCGGGCCGAACTCCTTCACCGGGCGCAGCCAGCGCTCGGCGTGCGCGGGGTCGCCGAACCAGGCGGCGCAGAACATCACCATCGGCCGGCCGCGCAGCGCCTCGGGGACGAAGCGCGCCGGCGGCGCGGTGATCAGGAAGAGCCCGAGCCGCATCTCGTCGGGCGCTCGCTCGCACAGCTCGGCGTAGAGGGTCATCGCCTCGCGCGCCCGCTCCAGCGGGTGGATGGCGATCCCCCCCACGATCCGGTCGATCGGGTGCAGCCGGTACTCCAGCGAGGTGACGATCCCCAGGTTCCCGCCGCCGCCGCGCAGCCCCCAGAACAGCTCCGGGTTCTCGTCGGGCGATGCCCGCACGATCTCGCCCCCGGCGGTGACCACCTCGGCCGAGAGCAGGTTGTCGCAGGCGGCGCCGCACACCCGGTGCAGCCACCCCATCCCGCCGCCCAGCGTCATCCCCGCGATTCCCACGGTGGAGATGTCGGCGCCGGTGGTGGCCAGCCCGCACGCGGCCGCCGCGCGCCCCAGCTCGCCCCAGGTGAGCCCGGGCTGCGCCGCGGCGGTGCGCCTGCCCCCCAGCACCCGCACCGCCTTCATGGGCGACAGGTCGATCATCACCGCGCCGGTGCGCACGCCGTAGCCGGCAAAGCTGTGTCCGCCGCCGCGCACGGTGGCCGGCAGCCCGCGCTCGCGTGCGAAGCGGACCGTCGCCGCCACGTCGGCCGCGGTGGTGCAGCGGGCGATCAGCGACGGGTGCTGGTCCACCGCCGGGTTCCACACCCGGCGCGCCTCGTCGTAGCCGGGGTCGCCCGGCGCCAGCACCTGCCCGGCGAACCAGCGGCGCAGCGCCCCGGCGTCCATGGTCGGGTCTAGCCGTGCTGGAGCCGGCGGCGCGAGCTCGTCGAGCATTGTCATGCGACCTCCCTCTCCCGTGGCCAGGTGCCGACCTTCGATCGAGCGCCACCCCATCTCCGCGTCACTCAGCGTCGACGCGACAGGTTGCAGGCCGAAGGATCTATCGCCGCGTCCATCACATGACCGCGGGTCCCTCGTGCTTCAGCGCCGCACCTTCCATCCGCCGATCCGCATCAGCACTCAGCACCCCCGCACCATCAGTTCTGGATCCGCTTGAAATCCTCGGCCACCTCGAAGCCGGCGCGCTCGCCGGACATCTTCATCCACCAGCGCACCCATGGGGGAACCTGGCCGTCGGCGTCCATCTGGCTGCGGTGGCAGCGCAGCGCCTCGAACTTCTTCTCCATGAACGGCGCCGCGTCGACCACGTGGTTGGGGCGCTCGTAGCCGGGCACCCACACCTCGGGGACGCGGTGCGGCTCCAGGCCGGCGCGCTGCAACTCGGGGGTCAGGCGGGGGTTCGAGGCGGTGGGGAAGACGGCGGCCAGCGTTGCCTCGCCCACCGCCATGTGGTCGGGGTGCGAGGCCTGCATCGGGATGTCGAGCACCCGCCGCGGGTAGTGGGTGAGCACCAGGTCGGGGCGGAAGCGCCGGATCTCTCCCGCGATCGCCACGCGCAGCTCGAGCGTGGGCTCCACCTGGCCGTCC
>DASSME010000463.1:0-3495 GCA_035689035.1 Longimicrobium sp.
ACCACCACCGCCTCGCGCACGCCCGGGTGCTCGCGCAGCCGCGCCTCGATCTCGCCCGGCTCGATGCGGAAGCCGCGCACCTTCACCTGCGCGTCGGCGCGCCCCAGGAACTCCAGCGCCCCGTCCGCGCGCCACCGCGCCCGGTCGCCCGTGCGGTACAGCCGCCCGCCCGCCCCGCCGCCAAAGGGGTCGGGGACGAAGCGCTCCGCCGTGAGCGCCGCCCGGTTCAGGTACCCGCGCGCCACCTGCACCCCGCCGATGTACAGCTCGCCCGCCACCCCCGCGGGCACCGGCGCCCCCGCCCGGTCCAGCACGTAGAGCCGCGTGTTGGCCATCGGCCGGCCGATCGGGATGCTTCCCTCGCCGCCCCGCTCCCCGGCGCAGCTCCACGCGGTGACGTCGACCGCCGCTTCGGTGGGGCCGTAGACGTTGTAGAGCCGCGCCCACGGCACCGCCGCGTGGAAGCGCTCCACCAGGCTCCGCGGGAGCGCCTCGCCCCCGCACACCACCCGCTCCAGCGTGGTGCAGCCGCGGAGCTCCGCCTCGTCCACCAGCACCTGGAGCATGGAGGGGACGAAGTGGAGCGTGGTGATCCGTTCGCGGCGGATCGTCTCCAGCAGGTACGCCGCGTCGCGGTGCCCGTCGGGGCGCGCCATCACCAGCCGCGCGCCCGCCAGCAGCGGCGGGACCAGCTCGCGCAGCGAGGCGTCGAAGCTGTACGGCGTCTTCTGCAGCACCGCGTCGCGCTCGCCCAGCCCCCAGGCGCCCTGCATCCAGGTGAGGACGTTCACCACGCCGCGGTGCGCCACCACCACCCCCTTCGGCCGCCCCGTGGAGCCCGAGGTGTAGATCACGTACGCCGGGTGCTCGGGCGACAGCTCCGCGGGGCGCGGATTGGTCTCCGGCCGCTCGGCCCAGGCGTGCGCATCGGCGTCCAGCGCCACCACCGGGATCTCCGCCCCGCCGAAGCGCCCGGCCAGCGCCGCCTGCGTCAGCAGCACCGCCGGCGCGCTGTCGGCCAGCATGTAGCGCAGCCGCTCTTCGGGGTACGACGGGTCCAGCGCCACGTACGCCCCGCCCGCCTTGAGCACCCCCAGCAGCCCCACCATCATCTCCAGGCTCCGCTCCACGCAGAGCCCCACCAGCACCCCCGGCCCCACCCCCAGCCCGCGGAGGTGGTGCGCCAGCCGGTTCGCCCGCCGGTTCAGCCCGGCGCAGGTGAGCGCCCGCGCTTCGAAGGTCACCGCCACCGCGTCGGGCGTGCGCTCCACCTGCGCCTCGAAGAGCGCGTGCAGGGTGGACCGCGCCGGGTACTCCGCCTCCGTGCGGTTCCACTCGCACAGCACCCGGGCGCGCTCCTCGGCGGGGAGCACGTCGATGCCGCCCACGGGGCGCGCCGGCGCCGTCTCGAGCGCTTCGACCAGCCCCTCGAGCGCCGCGTGCAGCAGCGCGCAGACCCGCCCGGCCCCGACCTGCGGCCTGACCCGCGCGGTGATCGCCATCGCCTCGCCCAGGTCGTCGACCGCCACCGACAGCGGGTAGTTCGAGCGCTCCTCGCTGTAGCGCCTCCGCGCCCCGTCCGCCGCGGGGCGCGCCGGGGCCGCGGGGGCGTTCGCGCGCGGCTTTTTCGCGCTGTGGCGGTAGTTCAGCGTGCAGGTGAACAGCGGCGCCGGCGCCTCGACGCCGCTGCAGCGCTGCGCCAGCGCCAGCGAGGCGTGCTCGTGGCGCAGCAGCTTCGCCAGCAGCGCGTGCGCCTCCCGCACGCTTTCCTCCGCCCCCGCGCCGCCGACGCGGATGCGGACCGGGAGGGTGTTGATGAAGGGGCCCATCACCCGGTCGGCGCCGTCGCCGCCCTGCATGCGGCCGAAGAGCACCGTGCCGAACACCACGTCGTCGCGCCCCGAGGTCCGCGCCAGCACCTGCGCCCACGCCACGTGGACGACGCTCGCCGCGCTCACCCCCAGCGCCCGCGCCCGCTCGCGCAGCCGGGCCGCGAGCCGTTCCTCCACCCGCACCCGCGCCTCGTCGATCCCGGAGCCGTCGCCCCGCACGTCCATCAGCCCGAACGGCGCCGTGGGCTCGTCCACGTCGCCGAGCAGCTCCGCGAAGAACGCGCGGTGCTCCTCCTTGCTCACCCCCAGCCGCGTCTGCGCCACGTAGTTGCGGAACGGCAGCGGCGCCGGCAGGAGGTGGCCCTCGCCCCGCAGGTGCGCCTGGATCTCCTCGTGCAGCACGTCGGTCGCCGTGTGGTCGCCGGCGAGGTGGTGGCGCAGCAGCAGGAGCACCCATTCCCCCCGCGCCGCGTCGCGCGCGACACAGGCGCGCAGCAGCGGCGCCCGGCGGACGTCGAGGCGGTGGTGCCGCGGGTCGAAGCGGCGGTAGAGCTGCTCGGCGGCGTCGCCGCCGTCCGCGTCCAGCTCCACCTCTTCCACCGGGAGCGGCGCCTCGCGCCAGACCACCTGCAGCGGTTCGGCGAGGTCCTCCCAGGCGATCGCCGTGCGCAGGATGTCGTGCCGCACGATCACCGCGCCGAGCGCCTCCAGGTACGCGTCGAGCCGCTCGCGCGTCTCGAAGCGGACGATGTTGCCGAGCAGGTAGGGATCGCCCTCGGTGGCGAGCAGGTGGTGGAAGAGGAAGCCTTCCTGCAGCGGCGCCAGCGGGTAGATGTCCTGCACGTTGGCGGCGCCGCCGGGGACGGTGGCGACGATGGCGTCGATCTCCGCCTGGCCGAGCGTGACCAGCGGCAGCATCTCGGGACGGATGCGCGGCGGGCTCCACCAGGTGTCGGCGGCGTCGCCGATCATGTCCAGCAGCGTCGCCTTGTGGATCCGCAGCGCGTCGAGGAGGGACGGGTCCACCCGGTCCCGGCGTCCGGAGATGACGAGCTCGCCGTCGTGCTTGCGCAGCCGGATGTCGGCGGCGTGAAGTCTCCCCAGCAGGCCATGGATGGTCACAGGCGCCACTCCATGCTCTCGGGGTCCGGCTCGTCGGCGCTCGGTTCCAGCGCCGCCATGAGGTTCGGCGGCACCCGCACCTGGGCGGACCCGTCGTTCACGGCGGCCGCGAGCGCCGCCAGGGTGGGCCCGGCGAACACCGCGCGCACGTCGGCGTGCAGCCCCTGCCGCCGCATCGCCTCGATCACCCGCACCGCGAGCAGCGAGTGCCCGCCCAGCTCGAAGAAGTGATCGTTGCGCCCCACCCGCTCCACGCCCAGCAGCTCCGCCCAGATCCCGGCCAGCGCCTCTTCGACCTCGCCCTCGGGCGCCTCGTACGCCCGCGCCGCGTAGGCGCCGCCCTCGGGGGCGGGGAGCGCCCCGCGGTCCAGCTTCCCGTTCGGCGTGAGCGGCCACTGCTCCAGCCGCACGAAGGCCGCGGGGACCATGTACCCCGGCAGCCGCTCGCCCAGGTGCGCCCGCAGCGCCTCCACCTCCACCGCCTCGCCCACCCAGTAGGCCACCAGCCGCGTCTCGCCCGGCGCGTCCTCGCGCGCCACCA
>DASSME010000464.1:0-11301 GCA_035689035.1 Longimicrobium sp.
GAGGCGGCCAGCACCACGTCCTGCCAGTCCAGCGACGGAAACGCGCGGAGCAGGTAGGGCGTGGCCTTTCCCACCGTCAGCGCGCCGACGACCGTCCCGATCGCCAGGCCGCGCGCGGAGCGGAACCAGGTGGCCACCATCTTCATGGCGGGGGGATAGACGCCGGCCAGGAAGAAGCCCGTGGCGAAGCGGGCCGCCAGCGCCGGCGCGTATCCGCCGGCGCGGACCAGCGCCAGGTTGGCCCCCGCCGCCAGCAGCGCCGAGACCGCGAAGTAGCCGCGCGCCGGGAGCACGTCGGCCAGGTTCAGCAGCGCGGCCAGCGTGGTTCCCGCCACGAAGCCGAGCTGCACCGCGCTGGTGAGCCACCCGGCCTGCGCCTCGGTGAGCCCCCACAGCGCCCGCAGCTGCGGGCTGACCGCGCTGGCCGTGAACCAGAGCGACATCCCCAGCAGCTCGGCCACCGCCAGCAGCACCAGCACCCGCCAGCGCCCCGCGCCGGGATCGCCCCCGATCGGCGCCGGCGCGATGCCACCCCCACCGTGACGCGAAGACCAGGCGGGCTCGGTGGAGTCCGCCCCGTGCATCCAGGAAGTCCGTGGGCCGCCGCCGCTCCTCATTGCACCGGCGTGGCGACGTACCAGGCGAACGCCAGCAACGGGATGGTCAGCGCGAGCGGCGCGGTGGTGAGCGCGATGGCGCGGCGCGCGTCTCCGCGGCGGAAGGCGCGCCACGCCGCGGCGGAGCACGCGACCGGCACCAGCGGATACAGCCACACGACGATCAGCAGCGGCCAGGGGAGGAGAACGCTCGTCCAGGTATGCCGGTCGAGGGCGAGGTACGAGAACCCGGCGAGGAACGCCCACGGCACCAGCGAGAGCAGTTCGATCGCCTGCGTGGCGGCGAGCCAGAGGGCCGGGGCGGTGCGCGACGGGCGCTGCGGGGCGATGGCGGCAGTGGTCACGGGAGGATCGGGTGCGGCCGTGGAGGTGACGAATCGCGGCGCCAGGAATCTAACCCTGCGCGGACCGCCGGGCACGAGTCGGATCCGTCGCGGCGAACCGCCGCCGGGCGCGCGGATGCACGGGGGGCCCGCCGTCCCGCCCTCGCCTTCGGCCGTCCGCATTCAACCTGTCGAAAACCGATTTTCTTGCGCCCCGCATGGGCGGGAAACAAATTGCGGCGGGATCCAGTTTCCTCCCAACTTCGTCCAACAGGCGCATCATGGCCAACGCAGACACCGCGCAGAACCAGGCCGCGAAGCCGGCCCCCGGTGGCACCCAGTCCAGCGGCCAGATCGGCCCCAAGATGAGCGGGTCTGGCACGATCCAGTTCAACACGTCCGGGAACATCATGTTCCTCTACTACACGCCGCTCGACGGTTTCCGCCCCATGCTCGAGTACAGCGTGGATGGCGGTCCCCCGGCCTCCCTCCCCGAGGGTGAGACGACGGTGAAGAACGACGGCTCCGTGACCGTCACCTACATGGGCGCCGGGGACGCGGCCGACTTCTCGCTGACCTGGCTGTATTGATCCGCCCGCGGCTCACACACAGCGGAGCGCGCCGGCCGGCGCGCTCCGCTGTTTTTTGCACCACGCCTGCCCCGGGAACCGGCCTTGCGAACCGCCTCTGGGCGACTAGAGTGGGGCCGAGGTCCGGCCACGAACCCGTTCCGGCGAGACGAATGCCCCCGGCCAACACCATCGACCTTCCCGTAGACGAGCTGACGGCGCGGCTGGACCCGGCGCACCTGGAGCGCTCGGTCACGCTGGCGCCGTACACCACCTTCAAGATCGGCGGCCCGGCCGACCTGCTGTACCGCGCCCGCACGCCGCGCGAGCTGGCCGACGCGGTGACCGCCGCGCGCGAGCTGGAGATCCCCTTCTTCCTGCTGGGGATGGGCGCCAACATCCTGGTGGGCGACGGCGGCTTCCGCGGCCTGGTGATCCGCAACGAGGTGGAAGAGATCGAGGCGCTGGACGAGGTGCGCGTCCGCGCCGGGTCGGGGGCGAAGACGTACCCGGACCTGATCCAGTTCACCGTGGGGCGCGGGCTGGGCGGGCTGCACCATTACGTGGGCATCCCCAGCACGGTGGGCGGCGCCATCTGGCAGAACCTGCACTTCCTTTCCCCGCCGCCCGAGCGCGAGCGGACCATGTTCATCGAGGAGGTGGTGGAGAGCGCCACCATCCTGGGCGAGGAGGGCGAGGTCCGCACGGTGGACCACGACTACTTCCGCTTCGGCTACGACTACAGCGTGCTGCACGACCGCGGCGACGTGGTGCTCGACGTCACCTTTCGCCTGGACCCGGCGGACGAGCACGGGTTGCGCGAGGTGATCCGCGAGAACCTGCAGTGGCGGGACGACCGCCACCCCGACCTGTGGCTGTACCCCAGCGCCGGATCGATCTTCCAGAAGCTGGAGGGGGTGGGAGCGGGACGGTTGATCGACCAGTGCGGGCTCAAGGGCCACATCCACCCGAGTGGCCGCGCCCAGATCTTCCACCGCCACGCCAACATCATGGTCAACCTGGGCGGCGCCACCGCCAGGGACATCCGCGAGCTGATCGACCTGGCCCAGTCCACGGTGCAGCGCGAGCTGGGCTACGAGCTGAAGCCCGAGATCGGGTTCATCGGCGAGTTCTGATGGCGGATCTCCCGGTGCGGGGCGCGGCGCGGCCGGGAGCCTGACCGGCCGGGGACGTGGAGGAAGAGGGGCAGGCGGAGCGGCGCGCCTCCACCGGCTGCCACCCCCAGATCCCGATGGCGGCGTCGGACATGCCACCCACCCGGCCGCGCAGCGTGCCGCCGGTGCGCCGCAGCTCGATACGGGTCTGGATGTACGGCGTCTGGAATTCCACCCGCAGCGAATCACCGCGCGTAGTCCAGCGCCCCTCGCGCCCCACCATCACGTAGTGTGGCGCGGTCTGGCGCGGGGACGGCAGCCAGACGGCGCGTCCGCTGTCCCGTCCCGCATCCAGGGCGATCCGGTCGGGCCCGATGCCGGGGCGGCGACCCTCCTGGTACCTCAGGTCGAAGCACCGGCGCGGGTGGAGCGACGGCGCGGACGACGGGTACGGCCCGAGACCGCGGGCCAGACCGGTCATGCAGATCAGGGCGAGGGGTACCAGGCGCATGTTGGATCGTAGGCGGGAGGGAGGCGGCCGGCGCGGTTTCGTGAAATACAACGATCGCGCGGGTACTTCACGGACGAGCCGCGCGCCCGAAGCCTCCGGCAAACACGACGTCCCCCGCCGTCGAACCGGCGAGGGACGCAGCGCATGCGGCCTTCGCAGGCGCTCCTACGCGGCGCGCGGCTCCACCATCGCGCCCGCGTCCGGCGAGGCGTGGGCCTGCAGCGGGGCGATGGCGGGCTCGTCGTCCGGATCGGCGGCTTCGCGCACCTCGCCGTTGCCGCGCGGCGGCTTCCGCTCGGGCGGCCCGTTGGACGCGGCCCGGCCGTTGTGCTCGACGGCGGACGCGGCGGCCTTCTCCTGGCGGCGGCCGCCCTCGGGGTTGCCCTCGCGGCGGCGGTCGCCGTTGTTCTCGGGCGCCCGGGCGATCGAGTCTTCGTCGGGCGGGGCGAGAAGGTGGTCCAGCGGGATCACCTCGTCGCGCATCCCCTTCCGGCGCGGGTCGGCGATCCACTTCGCCACGCCCTGCATGAAGCGCCACACCCCGCCCTCGGCGGGCCGCAGGAACTCCTCGGTCCGCGGGTCGGTGCCCATCTTCTGGAACACCGCGGTCAGCCACTCGGGCCCGTGGCCGCCCACCTCCAGCTCGGGAAGCCAGCACTCCAGCTCGCCCGTGGGCACGATGAACAGCCCGTACTCGGCGCAGCTCTGCAGCAGCTGCTCGGCCATGCCGCGCAGCTCGCGCGCGGCGCGGTAGATGCCGCCCATCTTCCAGTCCTCGCCCTTCATCTTCTGGAAGATGCGGGCGCGGATCTCTTCCCACGGCTCCCAGAACACCTGGGGGACGAAGGCGGCCTTCAGCAGGTCGCGGAAGTCCTCGCGCCCCTTCAGGATGTCGAGGTCGGTGACGGCGACCGCGGGGATCCCCATCTCGCGCAGCGGGCGGACGATGCGGCGGATGGTCTGCTTGTTCTGCGCGTTCAGGAACAGGCACCCGTCCGCCCCGCCGGCGCGCGCCGCCAGCAGCCGCTCGTTGATCTCGCTGTAGAACACGCGGTCGGCGTCGGCCTCGCACACGATGGCGCCCTCGTGGAAGAGCGCGCCGAGGACGCCGGTGCTGCGCAGCAGCGGGTCCTTCATCATCTCGTCCAGCTTTCTGGCGCTCAGCAGCCGCGCGCTGGGCACCCCCTGCCGCCAGGTGAGCCGCACCACGTTCACCGGGTGCCCGCTGTGCACGCACCCCATCAGGAACTCGGGCGAGTGGGTCGACACGAGGACGTTGGCCGCGCGCTGCGAGGCGAGCTGCGTGAGCCGCTTCCCCAGCTTGCGGGTGAGCGGCGGGTGCAGGAACGCCTCGGGCTCGTCCACCAGCATGATGCGGTAGTCGGCGCTCATCACCGCGGCGGTCAGCCCGGTGAAGGCGCGCACCCCGTCGCTCATGGTGGCGATGTCGTGCGCGCGGCTCAGGAACGCCATCGCCCGGTCGTCCTCGCCCTGCTCCTCGTCGTCGTCCATCGGCGCCCGCTCGCTCATGCGGATGCGGAACAGCCCGTCCGACGTGGTCCGGTCGACCACGAAGTACAGGCCGAACGCGTCGGCGGTGATGTCGCGGATGGCGTGGCGGGCGGCGTGGTCGCGCCAGAGCGCGGCCAGGTGGTGCGCGGGGTGGTCTTCGCGGCGGCCGTCGGGGCGGGGCTGGGTGAGCGCCAGGCGCGTCTGCCCGTCCAGCCGGATCATGAACAGGGTGAGCACGGCGCGGCAGAGGAGCGCGAACTCGTCGGGCGCCAGCTGGTGGACCCCCTGCAGCGCGCGCGTCACCGCGTCCAGGTCGATCAGCTGCTCCTCGAGCGGCTCGGCCGGGTCTTCGGCGCGGCGCAGCGAGTGCTCGCCGGGAGACTTGAGGCGCACCACGCGGGTGAACCCCGGCGGCGGCGGATCGCCGATCGAGTCCTTCACCTCGCGCGAGAGCACCATCTGACGCACCACGTCGGCGGGGGGCAGGTCGGGGTTCACGGCCTGCACGATGTGGCCGCCCACCCCGCCGCCGCTCTCCAGGAAATATTCCAGCTCGCGGAGGGCCAGGCTCTTCCCGCTGTTGTTGGGGCCGACGAAGACCGTCATGGGCCCCGGCGTGAACGTCAGCCCCGGCTCGCCCTCGCGGGCACCGAAGCGCAGCGTGACGGATTTCAGCATGGGTGTGGCGGAGCGTTCTCCGGCTCGGGGCAAGGTCCGCCCGGCGGCGGTTGCACCATTCCTGTGCCAGAAGCGCGCCATTTGTGTAACCAGAGTACAAACCCCGCGCACCCTCCACGGCCTTGCCGCCGGGGCGGGCCGCGCCGCACCTTGGTTGCGCTCCCCAGGTCACCTTCACCCGCCGCGCCCGGAGCCGCATGCGCCGTCTTCGCCCCGTTCTTTTCGCGCTCGCCGCGCTCGCCGCGCTCGCCGCCGCCCCAGCCCGGCTCCGCGCGCAGGAGATCCCCGACAGCGTGCAGGTGCGCGCGCAGCCGGTCGCGGGGAACGTGTACGTGCTGATGGGGCGCGGCGGGAACATCGGGATGATCGCGGGCGACGACGGAGTGATCCTGGTGGACGACGAGTTCGCCCCGCTCACCGAGCGCATCCGCGCCGCGGTGCGGGCGATCAGCCCCCGGCCGATCCGCTTCCTGCTCAACACGCACTGGCACGGCGACCACACCGGCGGCAACGAGAACTTCGGCCGCGCGGGCGTGCTGATCGTGGCGCACGACAACGTGCGCGTCCGCATGAGCGCCGAGCAGTTCGTGGGCCGCATGCGCGAGCGCGTTCCGCCCTCGCCGCCGGGCGCGCTCCCGGTGGTCACCTTCGGCGAGGACGTGACCTTCCACCTGAACGGCGAAGAGGTGCACGCCTTCCACGTGCCCCCGGCGCACACCGACGGCGACGTGGTGGTGCACTTCCGCCGCGCCAACGTGATCCACGCCGGCGACACGTACTTCAACGGGATGTACCCGTTCATCGACGTGAACAGCGGCGGCTCGATCGAGGGGACGATCGGCGCGGCGGACCGCATCCTGGCGCTCGCGAACGAGCGGACGCGGATCATCCCCGGCCACGGCGCCGTGTCGGGCGTGGCCGAGCTGCGCGCCTACCGCGACATGCTGGTGACGGTGCGCGACCGCGTGGCCGCCGCCATCCGCGCCGGAAAGACGGTGCAGCAGCTGGTGGCCGAGCACCCGCTGGCGGACCTGGATGCGCGCTGGGGCGGCGGCTTCATGAAGGCCGACGCGGTGGTGGAGATCGCGTACGGGGACCTGGCGCAGCGGCGGTAGACGAAGGGCGTGGGCGCCCGGCGGGCGGATCGTTGCAGCCCCGCCTCCGCGCACCCCGGGTTGAAACCCGAGGCAACAACGGCCCAAAGTCCGCCGTCGCGGACTCCCACGCACGCATCCGCGCAGAACCCGGTCTCCGGCGCAGACCTCTCCCCCTCCCCCGCGAAGCGCGGGGAGGGGGCCGGGGGGAGGGGGCTCGCCGCGGCCGCGCAGATGCACGTCCACCGCCACGATCCCGACGCCGCAGTCCGCGAAGGCGCCGCGAAGGCGGACTTGGTGCCGTTGTTGCCGCGATGCCGCGATTTCAATCGCCCGGGCTTCCCCCTCTCGATCGAACCCTCGTCCCCATCCACCCATGCCCATCTCCCTGGCCGCGCTGAGCCGGCAATCCGAGGTCTACGTGGGCGGGGTGGCGGGGCGGAAGCCGCTGATCCCGGTCGGCGCGCACGAGCTGGAGCAGGCCGCGCGGCGCAGGATGAGCCCCGAGGCGTTCGCGTACGTGGCCGGCGGCGCGGGCGCGGAAGCCACGGTGCGCGCCAACCGCGAGGCGTTCGAGCGCCGCCGCATCGTGCCGCGCATGCTGCGCGACGTGGGCGAGCGTGACATCTCGGTCGAGCTGTTCGGGCGCACGCTCCCCGCGCCGCTGCTCACCGCGCCGGTCGGCGTGCTGGAGCTGGCGCACCCCGGGGCGGATGTCGCCGTCGCCCGCGCCGCGGCCGACGCGGGGGTGCCGATGGTCTTCAGCAGCCAGGCGAGCGTGCCGATGGAGGAGTGCGCCGCCGCGATGGGGCAGTCGCCGCGCTGGTTCCAGCTCTACTGGAGCAAGAACGACGCGGTGGTGGAGAGCTTCGTGCGCCGCGCCGAGGGGTGCGGGTGCGAGGCGATCGTGGTGACGCTCGACACCACGCTGCTGGGGTGGCGGACGCGCGACCTGGAGCTGGCGTATCTCCCGTTCCTGCGGGGGAAGGGGATCGCGCAGTACGTGAGCGACCCCGTGTTCATGGAGAGCCTGAAGGGGCCGGTGCCGCCCGCCGCGCCGCCCCCCCCGCGCAAGGTGAACCTGCACTCGCTGGCCGCGCTGGCGGAGATGGTGCGCGCGCACCCGGGCAGCTTCCTGAAGAACCTGCGCAGCGGCGTCCCGCTGGCGGCGGTGCAGCAGTTCATCGCGACCTACTCGCGCCCGTCGCTCACCTGGGGCGACCTCCCGTTCCTGCGCTCCAGGACGAAGCTGCCGATCCTGCTCAAGGGGATCCTCCACCCCGACGACGCCCGCCGCGCGCTGGACGCGGGGATGGACGGGATCATCGTGAGCAACCACGGCGGGCGGCAGGTGGACGGCTCGGTCGCCACGCTCGACGCGCTCCCGGGCGTGGTGGCGGCGGTGGAGGGCCGCGTCCCCGTGCTGATGGACAGCGGCATCCGCGGCGGCGCCGACGTCTTCAAGGCGGTGGCGCTGGGCGCGCGCGCCGTCCTGGTCGGCCGCCCGTACGTGTACGCGCTGGCGCTGGCCGGCCGCGCGGGCGTCCACGAGCTCCTGCGCAACCTGATCGCCGACTTCGAGCTGACGATGGGGCTGGCCGGCTGCGCGTCGGTGGGTGACATCGGCGCGGAGTGCCTGGCGGGTGTTGGATCCACCTCGTGAGGGGAGGGTTTGGACCGTGAGCGGGATCGATCCCACCGTCGCCGAGTTCCTGGCCGCCGCGTGCGTTCCGGTGGACGCGTCACACGCCGGCGGAACCCTGGAGCGCGCGGAGGCGATCCGGGCGGAGCACCCGGAGGTGGCCGCCGCCTCGATCCACGCCGCGGCCGTGCTCGGTGACGACGCGGGCGTGCGTCGGTTCCTGGAGATCGACCCCGTGAGCGCGACGGAGAAGGGCGGGCCGCACGGCTGGGACGCGCTGACGCACCTCTGCTTCTCGCGCTACCTGCGGCTGGACCCGGCGCGCTCGGACGGCTTCGTCCGCGCGGCGCGGGCGCTGCTCCAGGCGGGGGCCAGCGCCAACGGCGGATGGTGGGAACCGAACCATCAGCCCCAGCCCGAATGGGAGCCCGTGCTGTACGGCGCGGCCGGGATCGCGCACCACCCCGAGCTCACGCGGGTCCTGCTGGAGCACGGCGCCGACCCCAACGACGACGAGGTGGTCTACCACACCCCCGAATCGTACGACAACCGCGCGCTGACCCTGCTGCTGGATACCGGCCGGCTCACCCCCGAGAGCCTGTCGCTCATGCTGCTGCGCAAGCTCGACTGGCACGACGAGGCCGGCGTGCGGCTGCTCCTGGAGCGCGGCGCGGAGCCCGGCCGGCCGCGCTTTCGGGGGATACCTCCCCTCCACCACGCCCTCCACCGTGACAACGCGCTCTCCATCATCGAGCTGCTGCTGGGCCACGGCGCCGATCCGGCGATGGAGGCCGACGGCACATCCGCCCTTGCGCTGGCCGCCCGGCGTGGGCGCGGCGACGTGCTGGACCTGCTGGAGCGGCGCGGCACCCCGCTCGCCCCGCGCGGAGCGGACCGGCTGGTGGCCGCCTGCGCGATGGACCGGCCGGACGAGATCCGCTCGATCGCCGCGAGCCGGCCGGAGCTCGCCGCCGAGGTCGTAGCCGACGGGGGCCGGCTCCTCGCGCAGTTCGCGGGCAACGGCAACACCGCGGGCGTCGCCCATCTGCTGGACCTGGGCGTGGACGTGAACGCCCGCTCCGCGGAGGGCGACGGCTACTTCGGCGTGGCGAGAGAGAGCACGGCGCTGCACGCGGCGGCCTGGCGCGCATGCCACGCCACGGTCCGCCTGCTGATCGCCCGCGGCGCCGACGTGAACGCGCGCGACGGAGTGGGCCGCACCCCGCTGCAGCTGGCCGTCCGCGCCTGCGTGGACTCGTACTGGACCGGCCGGCGCTCTCCCGAATCCGTCCGGGCGCTGCTGGACGCGGGCGCGTCGACCGACGGCGTGCTCTACCCGTCGGGCTACGCGGACGTGGACGAGCTGCTCCGGCCCCATGCGACGTAGCAGGCGGCAGGCGCGAGGATGGCGTCGCGGGGACAGGCGAGGAAAGACGAACCGATTACGATCGATCACCGGATTTTCGTATCAGAACCCGGGCCCCCCGGCCTGCGGGCCAGGTACTGAAATGATATGAATCGCCCCCCGCCGCGGTCTTCGCGGCGAGGGGCGATTCACGTCGTGGCCGGTGATCCCGGCGTCAGTCGCCGATGGTGCGGCGGAAGTCGTCGCTCACCTGGCGCAGCAGGCGGTCCACCGGGTCCTTGGGGCGCGCGAAGAAGACGGCGTCGCTGAGCGAGTTGAGCGCGCTGCGCACGTCGGCGAAGCGGTCGGCGGCGGTCAGGAACACGTCGCCCAGGCCGTGGCGCAGCGCGATGTCGTTCGCCGCGGCGCTGCGGAAGCCGCTGGCGCCCAGCGCGTCGTAGTAGCTGATCGGCGGGGCGGCCCGGCGCTGCACCCGGTGGGTGATGTGGTCGGGAAAGAGCCCCGCCAGCCACAGCGCGTAGTTGCCCAGGTGCACGCGCAGCAGGAACTCGCGCTCGCCCCGCGCCCGCTCGATGGCCCCCAGGATGTCGGCCAGGTAGGTGAACGGCTCGCCCTCGCCGCCGTCCACGCGGCCGGCGCGCCCCGCCATCCCGAACTCCAGCAGCACGGCGGCGGTGTAGTCGGCCAGCTGCCGGTCGTGCAGATCGCGCTGCAGCAGCGCGTGGCGCACCAGCAGGTAGAACACCAGCGGCGCCGGCGCGCGGCTCAGCCCCTCGCGGCGCAGCAGGGCGTGCAGCACGCGCACGTCGTCCATCAGCGCATCCAGCCCCTGCTCGCGGAGCAGCTCCTCGCCCTGCGGCCCGGCCACCGACAGGAGCAGCTCCGCCTCGCGTCTCCCAAAGCTCGCCCGTACGTTCGGTTTGATCATCGGCGAATCCCTCCGGGTGGAACGTGTGTCTCCCTGGATGCTACTCGCGCGCGGCGCCGGAAGTTTCCTCCCCCCGCCCGCGGCCGCTACGCCGCCTGTTTGCAGGGAGAATGCCCGCCCGCCGCCCGCTTTCGTCCCGCGCGGCGATCGTTCGACGGCAGGGGCACGTGCAATCGAGGAACCGTGCTTGCATCTGCGGGCCAAACAAGGTGAACGGACGGAACGGGATCGGGGGGAGGAAGGGGATGAAGCTGCCGTTGCCGAAGTCGTGGCGCCCGCACCTGGGGCCCGAGACCGAGAAGCCCTACTTCGCCGCGCTCCGCGAGTTCGTGGACCGCGAGCGGCGCGAGCACACGGTGTATCCGCCGGACGAGGAGGTGTTCTCGGCGCTGGAGCTCACGCCGTACGAAGCGGTGAAGGTGATGATCCTGGGGCAGGACCCCTACCACGGCCCCGGGCAGGCCCACGGGCTCGCGTTCTCCGTGCGCCCGGGCGTCACCCCGCCGCCCTCGCTGCGCAACATCTTCAAGGAGCTGAAGAGCGAGCTGGGGTGCCCGGTCCCGAAGAATGGTTACCTGGTCCCCTGGGCGAAGCAAGGGGTTCTGCTGCTGAACGCGGTGCTCACCGTGCGCGAGGGCCAGCCCAACTCGCACCAGGGCAAGGGGTGGGAGACCTTCACCGACGCCGCCATCCGCGCCGTGAACGAGCGGGAGCAGCGCGTGGTGTTCATCCTGTGGGGCGGCTACGCGGCCAGGAAGGCGGCGCTGATCGACACCGCGCGGCACACCGTGCTGAAGGCGGCGCACCCCTCCCCGCTTTCGGCCAGGAGGGGCTTCTTCGGCAGCAAGCCGTTCGGCACGGCCAACCAGGCGCTAGAAGATTCCGGCCAGGCGCCGGTCGACTGGTGCCTTCCCGATCTGTAGCGCGATCTGGGCGATGCGGATCG
>DASSME010000465.1:0-8444 GCA_035689035.1 Longimicrobium sp.
GGCTCGGCCGCCCCGGCGGCGGTGCTGGCGCGCGGCAAGGTGGTGTTCGAGAACAACTGCTACGTCTGCCACGGCCCCGCCGGCGCCGGGAACGGCCCGGTGGTGCAGCAGGCGAAGGGGGCCGACGGGAAGATGTACGGCCGCTTCCCCGGCGCCCCCGCCATCAACGGCGCGAACACGGCGGCGCGCGCCGACGGCTACATCTACGGCGTGATCGCCGCGGGGCGCGGGCTGATGCCGCCGTACGGCAGCCGCATCACGCACCCCGACCGCTGGGCGGTGGTGGAGTACGTGCGCACCCTGCAGGCGCAGAACGGGCAGGTGCCGCAGCGCGCGGCCGCCACGCCCGCGCCGGTCCCCGCGCAGCAGGCGGCGCCCGCGTCGCCCAACGCGGCGCAGCCGCCCGCGCAGAACGCCCCGGCCACGGCGCCCGGGGCGGCGCCGGTGGCGCCGGCGGCCCAAGGCCCCGCCGCGGCGCGGCCCTGACCCGAAAGGTTTGAGAGAGCGAAATGGCAGCGCATTCCGCTGAGATCCCCACGCGCGTTCCCTTCCGCCGCCTGGCCGTGCCGGGCGCGGCGTGGGGTGCGATCGCCCTGCTGGTGCTGGTCGGCGTGGCGGCCTCGTTGCTGGCCGACCACGAGCGCTTCTGGCTCGCGGTGCACTTCAACTGGCTGTTCTGGTCGTCGGTGGCCACCGGGATGGTGGTGTTCGCCATCAGCCTGCACATCACCAACGCCCGCTGGAGCTGGCCGCTCCGCCGCTTCGCGCTGGCGGGGGCGGCGTTCCTCCCCGTCTCCTTTGTCCTCTTCATCCTCAAGCTCCCCGGGCGCCCGGTGTGGTTCGAGCACTGGTGGGGGAAGGTGGAGGGCGACCACATCCTGCAGGCCAAGGGCGCGTGGCTCAGCCCCACGGGGATGCTGGTGCGCGACGTGGTGGGCCTGCTGGTGCTGTTCGGCCTGATGCTGTGGTTCACCTACCACATGCTGCGCCCCGACCTGCACGGCGTGAAGAACGCGCCGGGGATCTACGGCACCATCAGCGGCGGCGGCTGGCGCGGCGTGACCGAGGAGGCGCAGCGCTCGCGCAAGATCGCCATGCGGCTGGCCGCGGTCACCGCGATCGTGTTCGCCTTCGTCTGGGGGATGATCGCGATCGACCAGGCGATGACCATGCTGCCGCACTGGTTCAGCACCATGTTCCCGGTCACCTTCCTGGTGAGCGCCTTCCACTCGGCGCTGGCCATGGTGGCGATCCTGATGGTGCTCTGCCGCCGCCAGCTGCGGCTGCACGACTACATCGGCGAGCAGCAGTTCCACGACCTGGGCAAGCTGATCTTCGCGTACGCGGTGTTCTGGATGTACGTGAACTGGAGCCAGTACGTGGTGATCTGGTACGGCCTGCTCCCGCACGAGCAGGAGTTCTTCGTGCAGCGCTTCCACCAGCCGTTCGCGCTGATCGTCGAGATCATGGTGAGCTGCGTGTTCGTGTTCCCCTTCCTGGCGCTGCTGGCGCGCGCGCCCAAGAAGGCGCCGGGGGTGCTGGCCGGGGTCTCGGCGGTGGTGGTGTTCGGGCACTGGCTGGAGCGCTTCCTGATCACCTATCCGTCGGTGTGGAACAGCGAGGCGCACCCGGGGCTGCCGCTGGGGCTCCCCGAGATCGGGATCGCGCTGGGCTTCGCGGGGCTCTTCTTCGGCAGCATCGGCTGGTTCCTGGCGACCTTCCCGGTGCTCCCGTCGCCGGCGTCGCTGGCCACCATCCCCACGCCGACCATCGAGGTCCCGCTGCGCCCCGCCCCGGCGCGCGCCTGATCTTCACCGCCGGCGGAATCAACCGGTCCCGCATCCGTTACACGGGTGCGGGGCCGGCTCGTTTTCGGCCCGGGCCCGGATCGGTCCACCGCGACCCCGATCTTCGCCCGTGGAGCATCGCCCCGCTCCTGTCGCGCCGGAGATTCCGCACCGGCCGCGGTAACTCCGTGTCTCCGCTCGCTTTGTGTCGTGGTGTTAATGGACGGCCTTGACGCCGGATTGCATCATGGTTAGCTTGAACGGCGCTTTGTTCGCTTTGGGATTTTCGGGTGGGGGAAGATCCATGGCTTCGGTACACGACGTGGCGGCGTACATCCTGGGCCGGCGCGGGCGGATGACGGCGATGAAGCTGCAGAAGCTCGTCTACTACTCGCAGGCGTGGTCGGTGGTGTGGGACGAGCGCGCCCTCTTCCCCGAGCGGATCGAGGCGTGGGCGAACGGCCCCGTGGTGCGCGACCTGTACGACGCGCACCGCGGCTCGTTCGAGGTGAGCGAGTGGCCACGTGGCGACGCGGACTGGCTGACCGCCGATGAGCGCGCCACCGTCGACACCGTGCTCGACTTCTACGGCGACCGGTCCGCCCAGTGGCTGAGCGACCTCACCCACCGCGAGCAGCCGTGGCTCCACGCGCGCCGCGGCCTTCCCGACGGCGAGCGTGGGAACCGGGAGATCACGCTCGGCTCGCTCGAGGAGTACTACAGCAGCCTGCCGCCCGCGGAGTAGCCGTGCGGCCGCGTCACCGGATGCCGTCGTTCGCGGAGAGCCTGGCGCCGCGCGACGAGCGGAAGCCGCGGCTCGCCGCGGAAAGCGACCGTGACCAGATGCCCGTGTGGCTGCTCGGGCGCGTGGACTTCGACGGCCCCTGGTGCTGGAAGCGAATGGACGGCGATACGCTGCACCGGGTGCACGAGCGGCTGTGCGCGTTCGAGCGCATGACGTTCAAGGAGATCGACGGCAAGCGAAACCACGAGATCCCCGTGGAGCGGCTGGGGAAGGCGGCGCGCGACCGGCTGGTGGAGCTCGGGATCGACGAGTACGACGAGGTGCTGTCGTTGCGCGTGACCAGGGCCGAGCGGGTTTGGGGCCTCAAGGCGCCGAACGGGATCTACCTGCTCTGGTGGGACCCGGCGCACACGGTCTACCCGATGAACATCAGGGACAATTGATTCCCGGCGTCGCGCACAGGGGAACGCGGGCGGGGGATGGCTTCACGGCCGTCCCCCTTCGTACATTCAGCGGCGGAGCAGCGACGCCCCCGTGCGGGCGCGCGGACCCGTGACCTTCGCGCCGGGTACGTCGTCCAGGCGGTGGATGGCGCGCAGGTTGCAGCCGTGCCGGTGGTTGCGTGCGCTTCGGGCGTGGGGAGTCCACGGGCCGGGCGCGCGTTTTCGTATCTCATGGACACACCCGCTGGACCCCGCATGACCCTGACTTTCGGCGCGCGCACCGCCGCGCTCTTCGCCGCCGCGCTGGCGCTGGGCGCCTGCGCCGGCCGCGCCGCGCCCGTGAGCGAGCCCCAGCCCGTGGCCGAGGCGCCGCCCGTGGACCCGCTCCAGCCGCCCGTGCGCCCCGACAAGCGCTACGTGGTGGTGGACGTGCGGCAGAACGAGCTGCGCTTCATGGACGGCGCGCGCGTGCTGTGGCGCGCGCCGGTGGGCACCGGCACGGGCTTTCGCCTCTCCACGCCCGGGCAGCGCTGGCAGTTCACCACGCCCACGGGCACGCGCTACGTGCAGTTCAAGCAGCTGAACCCCGCGTGGATCCGGCCGGACTGGTGGTACCATGAGAACAAGCTCCCCGTCCCCGCGCCCGACTCGCCGGCGCGCAAGGAGGAGGGCGGGCTGGGCGCCGCGGCCGTGTACCTGGGCGACGAGATCGCCATCCACGGCACCGACAAGCCCGAGCTGCTGGGCCGCCGCGTGAGCCACGGCTGCATCCGCCTTTCCAACGCCAACGCGCTCCGCCTCTTCCACGACGTGCAGGTGGGGACGCCGGTGGTGATCGAGGGCGAGGCCGAGGTGCTCGGCGAGCAGCCCGACAGCGTGGCCCGCTTCACCCGCCGCACGCCGTCGCGCGGGCGGGGGCCGCAGCTCTACCGCAACCCGCTCGACCGGCTGTCGACCACGGCGCTGTTCACGCGGCTGGACCGCGAGCTGGCGTCCACCAACGACAGCGCCTGGACGCTCACCGCCAGCGCGCTGCTGGAGCGCGGGCTGCGGGACGACGCCCCGGCGCTGCGCGGCCTGCTGGCGCGCGCCGGCCAGGCGCAGGACGAGCCCCGGCGCCACGAGTACGCCGCCTTCCTGGCCGACGCCTTCTCGCGTGGCGCGCTGCGTACGGTGGTCTCGCTCGACCGCATCACCCCCGAGGCGCGCGAGCGGGCGGTGGCCGACATCGTGGAGGCCACCATGGCGCTGTACCACGGCCCGCCGGAGCACCGGCTGGCGCCCTGGCCCACGCACCGGGTGCCGGTGTCGATGCTGGGGCCGTCGGGGCAGGCGGGGTGGCGCGCGCTGCAGGAGGCCGAGGCAGCCTACCGTGGCCGGATCGGGCTGGCCGCGGGGGCGCGATGAGCGCGGGCGGCGCGAACGGCCTGCTGGGCACGCAGGACCTGCATTGCCACACCGACATGTCCGACGGCCACCTTTCGCTGTGGGAGGTGGTGGAGGTGGCCCGCGAGCGCGGCGTGCAGGTGGGGATCGCCGACCACGTGTCGTCGCGCGCCCCCGGCATGATGGTGGCCACGCTGGACGAGGTGCGCGACTACCAGGACGCGCTGGAGGACGCGCCGGTCTTCCGCAGCGGCGAGTTCTGCTGGTGCGACGAGATGTGGCGCGAGCTGCCGGACGAGGTGATGGAGCGCTTCGACTACCGCATCGGCTCCAACCACGGCTTCTGGCTGCCGGACGGATCGACCGCCTCGCCCTGGTGGGAGTCGCTCCCCGGGCCGTGGGACCGCGAGCCGCAGCGGCTGATGGAGATCATGGTGGCGAACCTGTGCGACCTGGTGCGCGCCATGCCGATCCACATCGTGGCCCACAGCACCTTCATGCCGCCCGCGCTCACCGCGCTGGAGCGCGACGTGCACGCGTGGTGGACCGGCGAGCGCGAAGACCGCTACGTGGACGCGCTGCGCGAGAGCGGCGTGGCGCTGGAGATCAGCAACCGCTACCAGCTTCCGCACGACCGGCTGCTGGTGAAGGCGCGCGAGGCCGGGGTCCGCTTCTCGCTGGGGAGTGACGGGCACGCGCTCCACCAGGTGGCCGCGCTGGAGTGGGCGGCCGAGACGGCGCGGCGGGTGGGGGTCACCGACCGGGAGCTGTTCGTGCCCGAGCGGCGGCGGTAGCGGTCCGGCGGGTACGGAAGGGATCGGCGGCGGACGATCCGGGCGCGTGGCCCGGTTCACGGAGATTTCGGACTGACGGGGAGAGGGAGGGGGCACATGCAGCGTGACGACGAGCCGCGCGGGCTGGGGGGCGAGTACGATCCAACGATCCGCCCCGCCGAGCGCGGGCCGATGTGGGACGACCGGAGCACCGGCTCGCCGGCGCCGCGCCGGCCGGTGGACGATTCATGGGCTGACGACGATGCCAGCCGCGTGGCGCGCATGCGGCGCGACCCCTCGGCGATCCGCACCGAAGACACCGAGCCGTACATCGGCCTGCAGTACGTGGCGCGGCTGTTCAAGGTGGTGGCCATGGTGGTGATCGTGGCGCTCACCGCCGAGATCGTGGCCGCGGTGGTGATGGAGGGGCTCGACGCGCTCCTCCCGCTCTTCCTGGAGCTGCTGCAGGGCGCGGTGCTGGCCGCGGTGCTCTGGGGCGCCAGCGACCTCACGCTGCTCTTCATCGACGTGGGCCACGACGTGCGCGCCGCCCGCGTGCTGCTGGGCCGCATGTCCGCCCGCGCCGGCGGCAGCTACGACACCGCCGGCGCCGAAACCCCCGCCCCCGAGCGGCGCACCCGCCCCCGTGGCGGCGAGGATGGCGGCGAGGACCACGACCCCTGATCCCGTCCGGGGATCTGCCGGCAGCCGGCACTGGCGCGCGTGCGTCCTCCGCCGCCAGAATGATGCACCCCGGGGCCCGTGCTCCGGGGTGCATGCTTTGGTGATCCGGGTGGAGTCGCGGCACGCTCCGGGAAGTCCGCGCGGGCGGCCCGTGTGCCGTCGTAGCCGCGAAGTACACGCTAGGAGATGGCTTGGCGTCCGTTCGGGCGCGATGCACGAGATGAAGAGGCGATGAGCGAGGCCGACGAAGCAGTCGTTGCGATCCCCGAATCCGTCCGGGCGGCGCTGGAGGGGGTCGTGGTGGTGCTGTGGCAGACGCAGGACCACGTGAACATCGCGGGCACCGTCCGCGCGATGAAGAACTTCGGGCTCACCCGCCTGCGCCTGGTGAGCCCGGCGCTCTGGGACCCGTGGCGCATCGAGGGGATCGCCCACGACACCCGGGAGATCGTGGAGCGCGCCGAGCTGCACATGACGCTGGAGACCGCGCTGGCCGACTGCAGCTACGTGGTGGGGATGACGGCGCGCGAGCGGCGGGCCAAGCGCTCGGTGGCCCGTCCGCGCGAGATCGCCCCCGAGCTGCTGGCGCGGGGGGCGGAGGCGGCGGAGCGGGGGACCGGCCCGGTGGCGCTCCTCTTCGGGCGCGAGGACAAGGGACTGTCGAACGAGGCGCTGGACCTGTGCCACCGCACCTGCATCATCCCCACCAACCCCGAGCATGCGTCGCTGAACCTGGCGCAGGCGGTGCTGCTGATGGCGTACGAGCTGTGGATGGCCGCCGCCGGCCAGGAGCAGGGCTTCAAGCCGCCCCGCCGTGACGCGCCGCCGCCCACGGTGGAGCTGCTGGAGGTGCTGTTCGCCGACGCCGAGAAGGCGCTGTGGGCGATCGACTTCTTCAAGACGCGCAACACCGAGAGCGTGATGCGCACCCTGCGCGAGCTGGTGCGCCGCGCCGACGTGGACATGCGCGAGGCCGGCTTCCTGCGCGCCATCTCGCTCGAGGTGGTGAAGTACCTCAAGCGCGCCGGCGCCTACGAGGAGCGCCAGCCGGGCGTGCCGGCCCACGAGGGCGGCGAGGCGTCGTAGCGCAGCCGGCTGGGCCGCTATGAATCGGCGGTTGGCCGTGCGCCCCCGCGCCACCGGTGCCGCGGCATCCCGAGCCTCGCTCTCACCGGCGGCCCGACGTGCGGCGTTTGGGATCGTTGAACTGCTCGATCAGGGGGAGGCGGTTGCAGTACAACCACCGGTGCGGGATGCGGAGCCTCTCGGGCGGAACGTGTGGACTCTGCTCCGGCGGGGATGGACGGCCGGTTGTGAGGGTGACGTGGGGTCTCATCGTGCAAGCGTAATACGATTTCGTACTATACGCTTTCGGTGTACGATTCTGATGACGGACACCTCACGCTCGGCTTTGCGCGACCGGTTGCGTGACCCCGCTTCCGTCGATCTGGACCAGCGGCCGGTCGCTGTCCCATCCGGCGCGGGCGGAACCCCGTACGGCACCAGCACCACCTGATCCCCGCGGTTTGGTTGCTCTGGTCCAGCGCCGGGCTCGGGAGCAGAAACACGGAGGTACGGAGACTCGCGGGCGTTCCGTGGGTCTCCGTGCCTGTTTCGTACACTCCCTCGCGCCAGAGGCGGATCAGCGGAACGCGCCGGCGTGATCGGCCGCCCACTGCCGGAAGGTGCGCGCGGGCCTTCCGGTGAGCTCGGCGACGGTCGAGGTCACGTACGCGGGGAGCCCCACCGTCGCGCGCCACGCGTCGAGCAGCATCTCGGCCACGGCGGGCGGTGCGCCGCCTTCGGCCACCATGCTCCGGAACGTGTCCGGCGGCATCTCCTCGTACCGCAGGCGCCGGCCGATCACCTCGCCGATGATGCCGGCCTGCTCGGCGTGCGTGAGCGACTCGGGGCCGGTGAGCACGTACTGGGCGCCGGCGTGCCGCGGGTCGGTCAGCGCCCGCACCGCGACGTCGGCGACGTCGCGCTCGTCGACCGGGGCCGAGGCGGCCGCGGCATGGGGCCAGCGCACCACGTCGCCCGCGCGGATCTGCGCGGCCCACCAGGGCACCACGTTCGACGCGAACATCCCCGGCCGCAGGATGGTGGAGGCCAGCCCCGACGCCGCGATCTCGCGCTCGATGCCGGCGTGGAGCGCGGCCATCGGGTTGGGCTGCTGGAAGAACGGGTGCGGCGTCTGGTGCGGCGACGACAGGAAAACCATGCGCCGCGCCGTCCCGGCGATGCGCGCGAGCACGGCCGCGACCGTGGCCGGCGGCGCGGTCCAGACCAGGAAGACGCTCTCCACCCCCCGCAGCGCCGGGTCGAGCGATTCGGGCGCCGTCAGGTCTCCCGCCACGACCTCCACGCCTTCCGGCAATTCGGCCGCCTCCGGGTTCCGGCTGAGCGCCCGCGTGGGCACCCCCGCCGCGATCAGCTGCCCCACCACCTGCCGCCCGATGTTGCCCGTCGCGCCGATGACCAGGACGTGGCTCCGATGATTCACGGGTCCTCGCTGGGGAGAGTGCTGGAGGGGTGATACCGAATCCGGATCTACAGTGATTGGATCACACGGCTGAAGGCGTCACACGGAGCAGCGGAGAAGAATGGAGCAGCGGAGAACCGC
>DASSME010000466.1:0-5325 GCA_035689035.1 Longimicrobium sp.
AACCGTGTGCCCAAGCCCTTTGTCTGGACCGCGACCGTACAGCACATTCTCGACAAGGTCGGGAAAGCCAAAGAGACTTTGAACGCACTACACTAGGTGCTGGGTGCTGAGGCGAAACCGATGACCCGGTCTCAGCACTCAGCACTCAGCACTCAGCACTCAGCACTCAGCACCCCTTCACCCCTCCCCCCGCTCCTCGCGCGGATGGCCGTGGCCCTGGTTGGCCGACGTGCCGCTCCTGTCCAGGTCGCGGTCGGTGCCGCGGGTGGCGGCCTCGCTGGCCCCGAACTCGGCGCCGTGGTTGTGGTCGCCCTCGGTCCCCTTCGGCGTCATCCCCGTGGTGGCGCCGCCCGGCTTCTGCGTGGTGGTCTTCAGGTCGCCCATCGTGCTTCCCGTTGCTGGTTTCCGTCCCCCGGTCTCGAGGAGTGTCGGAGCCGCAAGACACGTTCCCGCAACGGTTTGGGAGGGAGACAAACGGAGGCGGGCCGTGTGCGCGCGCTACCATCTCGCCACCGGGCGCTAAATCCGGCGCGGCGCCTGCGCCGTGGGGGAAAGTACGGATCTTGCGAGCGCAACCTTCCCGTATCGGAAGGGTGATCGACCCCGTTGCGGTCTCTGGGAAATGCCTTTAGGTTGGCAACAGAGACTCAAGGGCACGACGTGGACGGGAACTCTCCCGCTCCACGGGGCTGGAAAGCGGCGTGCGGCCGTGCGATGGCCGCCGAAGAGAGAGGAGGTGGGCCCATGGAAATCCCGAGCATCTGCAGCCAGGCCGCCTCCGGCAGCGCTCCATAGGAACGCCCCCGCAGCCGCACGCTGCGCGGGCGTTTTTGTTGTACCCACACCTTGGGAGGGTGAAATGCTCGACTCCGGGATGATCAGCAAGATCCAGAAGGCGCGGGAGTACGCCGGCCAACCCGAGCGTATCCACTTCCGCGAGCTCCAGGTCGAGTTCGACGGCAAGAACGGGCAGCACTCGGTCGACTTCCACGAAGGGCACTGGCACTGCGACTGCGACTACTTCCGCGGCCACCACACCTGCAGCCACACCATGGCCATGGAGAAGGTGCTGGGGGTGATGGCTCCCGCGGAGATGGCCTGAGAAGGACCGCAGCCCGCCGCGCGCCAACCCCGCGCAGCCCCCGAACACCGAGATCGCCGCGAGCCCTGAACGCCAGGGTCGCGGCGATCCTGCGTTTGCCGAGGCCGCGAACAGGTGCGTGAGTGCGCCAGTGCGCGAGTGCGTTCGATTGAGGAACGGGACTCGGGCACGGCACCCAGCCGACGCACTGGCGCACTCGCGCACTGGCGCACCTGTTTCATCCTCGCCGCCCACCTGGAGCCCGGCCGAACCGCACATCTCCCGCCACCCGATGACCCGTCGTTGACCCGCCCGGAACCCACGGCCTATATTCAGCGATTGTCTTGCGGGCGAAAGTGGCGGAATGGTAGACGCGCCAGACTTAGGATCTGGTGGCCAAAAGCCGTGGGGGTTCGAGTCCCCCCTTTCGCACCTCCCCTCGATCAACCGAACAGCGGAACCCGGCGGGTATCATAGATGGCGGAGAGCACCACTACCCAGAACCAGCTCACGGTCACCGTGGAGCAGCCCTCGTCGTTCGCGCGGCACCTGTCCATCTCGGTGCCGCCGGAGCGCGTGGAGCGCATCCGCAAGAGCGTGGCGCAGCAGATCACCCGCAACGTCCGGCTCCCCGGCTTCCGCAAGGGACACGTGCCGCAGAGCCTGATGGACAAGCAGTTCGGCCCCGCCATCCAGCAGGAGACGGTGGACCGGGTGATCCAGGAGACCTACCCCGAGGCGCTGCAGCAGGAGAACATCCGCCCCATCGCCCAGGGCACCGTCAAGGACGTCCACTATCACGAGGGCGGCGAGCTGCACTACCACGTGGAGGTGGAGGTGCAGCCCGAGATCACGCTGGCCCGCACCAGCGGCTTCATCGTCCCCGCGCAGAACGCCGAGGTCGGTGACACCGAGGTGGACGCGCTGCTGGAGCGCCTGCGCACCGAGCGCGCCGAGCTGGCCGCCGTGGAAGACCGCACCCCCCAGGCGGGCGACGAGGTGCAGGTGCGCATCACCCCCGCGGCCGCCGCCGAGGGCGACGACGCGCCCGAGGCCGAGGAGTTCAAGTTCGTGCTGGGCGAGGGCCAGGCGATCCCCGCCATCGAGGACGCCATCCAGACGCTGAGCCCGGGCGAGGAGAAGGAATTCGACATCACCTTCCCCGAGGACTACGGCGACGCCGACCAGGCCGGCACCACCCAGCGCCTGCGCATCGGCGTGGTGGAGCTGAAGGAGCGCCGCTTCCCCGAGCTGGACGACGAGTTCGCCCGGACCGTGACCAACGGCGAGACCGAGACGATCGCCGCGCTGCGCGAGCGGGTGCGCGGCGACATGCAGACCGAGGCGCGCCAGCGCGCCGACCAGGCGTACCGCGACGCGCTGCTGGGCGAGATCGCCGAGGCGAACCACGTGGAAGTCCCCGAGAGCATGGTCCAGAACTACCTGGAGTACATGACCGGGGGGATGACGGGGGGCGCCCAGGGCGGCAAGCGGGCCCCGCGCACGCCCGAGCAGGAGGAACGGTTCTCGCAGTTCCGCGAGATGCTTCGCCCCCAGGCCGAGGCCACGCTCAAGCGCATGCTGGTGGTGGAGACGCTGGCCGACCGCGAGGGGCTGCGCGCCACCCAGGACGACGTGGACGCCCGCGTGGAGCAGCTGGCCGAGCAGCACGGCCAGGGCCTCAGCGACGTGTGGCTGCAGCTGGAGAAGAGCGGCCAGCTGCAGCAGATCGAGGCCGACATCACCGAGACCAAGGTCCTCGAGTGGCTGCGCCAGCACAACACGGCCGGGTGAGCTGAACGGATCCGGACGCCCGCCCCGCCGCAACGCACCCGCGGCGGCGGGGCGGCGCGCCCAACCCAAACAAACCAGGACGGTAAGGACCGGATGCCGATTTACGCACCGTACGTGATCGAGCGCTCCAGCCGGGGCGAGCGCAGCTACGACATCTTCTCGCGCCTGCTGATGGACCGCATCGTGTTCCTGGGCAGCGCGATCAACGACGACGTGGCCAACGTCATCATCGCCCAGCTGCTGTTCCTGCAGAGCGACAACCCCGAGAAGGACATCTACCTGTACATCAACTCGCCCGGCGGGAGCGTGTACGCGGGGATGGCGATCTACGACACCATGAAGTTCCTGAGCTGCGACGTGAACACCTACTGCATGGGGATCGCGGCCAGCATGGGAAGCTTCCTCCTGTCGGCGGGGACCAAGGGGAAGCGGTACGCGCTCCCCAACTCGCGCATCATGCTGCACCAGCCCAGCGGCGGCAGCCAGGGCACCGCGGCCGACATCGAGATCCAGGCGCGCGAGCTGTTGTACATCCGCGAGCGGATGAACCTGATCTACGCCGAGAACACCGGGCAGACGCCCGAGAAGGTCGCCGAGGACCTGGACCGCGACCGCTTCATGAGCCCCGACGAGGCCGTGGCCTACGGCCTGATCGACCAGGTGATCCAGCACAAGGGCGAAGAAGCCGCCGCCAACGGCAACGGCGGCACGCCTACGCTCACCCGTTCGTAGCAACCGCGGCGCCCCCGTCCCGTGCGGGGGGGGCGCGCCCGCACCTCTCAATCCCGGCAGCAAGACCTCATGCCCAGCGACAAGCACCTCCGCTGCTCGTTCTGCGGAAAGTCCAAGGACTCGGTGAAGCGGTTCATCTCCGGGCCCTCGGTCTACATCTGCAACGAGTGCATCTCGCTCTGCAACGAGATCCTGGCCGAGGAGGAGATCAAGGAGGCCGCCACCGCGGCCACCCCGGTCCCCACCCCCACCGAGATCAAGGAGGTGCTGGACCAGTACGTGGTGGGGCAGGAGCGGGCCAAGAAGGCGCTGGCCGTCTCGGTCTACAACCACTACAAGCGGGTGAACCACCACGGGGTGATGGACGACGTCGAGCTCGACAAGTCGAACATCATGCTGATCGGGTCGACGGGCGTGGGGAAGACGCTGCTGGCGCAGACGCTGGCCCGCATCCTCCACGTTCCCTTCACCATCGTGGACGCGACCACGCTCACCGAGGCGGGGTACGTGGGCGAGGACGTGGAGAACATCCTCGTCCGGCTGCTGCAGGCGGCCGACTTCAACGTGGCCGAGTGCGAGCGCGGGATCATCTACATCGACGAGATCGACAAGATCGCGCGCAAGAGCGAGAACCCGTCCATCACCCGCGACGTGAGCGGCGAGGGGGTGCAGCAGGCGCTGCTCAAGATCCTGGAGGGGACCACCGCCTCGGTGCCCCCGCAGGGCGGGCGCAAGCACCCGCAGCAGGAGTACATCCAGATCAACACGCGCCACATCCTCTTCATCTGCGGCGGCGCGTTCGACGGGCTGGAGAAGATCATCGAGGCGCGCACGGGGAAGCGGCAGATCGGCTTCGCCGGCGAGCGCGCGTCGGCGCGCACCGACGAGGAGAAGACCGACCCGTTCCAGAGCGTGGAGCCCGAAGACCTGCTCCGCTTCGGGCTGATCCCCGAGCTGGTCGGCCGTCTTCCCGTCACCGTGACGCTGGAGAACCTGGACGAGGACGCGCTGGTGCGCATCCTGACCGAGCCGAAGAACGCGCTGGTGAAGCAGTACCAGAAGATCTTCGGGATGGACGGCGTGGGGATCACCTTCGACCCCAACGCCATCCGCGCCATCGCCCGGCAGGCGATCGAGCGCGGCACCGGCGCGCGCGGCCTGCGCGCGGTGATCGAGAACCTGATGCGCGACATCATGTTCGACATCCCCAGCCGCGAGGACGTGCGCGAGGTGGTGGTCACCCCCGAGTGCGTGACCGACAGCGTGACGCCGCTGCTGGTGCTGGCCGCCGAGCCGCGGAAGAAGAAGGAAGCTTAACCTCGGTACGGAGGTACGGGACGGGCCGCGGGGGGCGATCGCCTTCCGCGGCCTTTTCCGTTCTCTCCCAATCCCGCGTTGAGCCCGGGCCGGCGAAGGGGGGTCACACGGAGGAGCGGAGTGCAACGGAGCAGCGGAGAACTGCAGGAATTTTGACGCAGTTCTCCGCTGCTCCGTTTTTCTCCGTGACCGTGTGAGCCGGGAGAACGGATGAGGCGTCACTTCGGGCGCTCTTGTAGGTCGGGGCGGCGAACGGTAATCTTCCGGCTCCCAGGCGTCTCTTCGTTCACCCACGCCCATGCCGATGCAGAGCTCCCACGGCCCGTCGGTGCAGGACATCCGCTACGCCGCGCAGCGGGCGGTGGCGCACGCGTCGCTCCGCAGGGTGGCGGGCGAGATGG
>DASSME010000467.1:0-13350 GCA_035689035.1 Longimicrobium sp.
CATCATCGCTCTACGTCAGGAAGATTGCAGCGGAACAAAGCCCAGCAACCACGGTGCCGCGTTGCTGCGTGGCCGTCGCCTGCGCGCTCCCGTTGTAACGCTCCCCTCCCCCGCGAGGCGCGGGGAGGGGTGGGGGAGGGGGCTGACGGGGCTCGGACTATCCTGTCCCTTCCGCGCCGATGCCGTCCACCACCTCCCGCAGCCCCGCGTACCACCGCGCCTTCTCCGCGAACGGGAGCCGGGCGAGGCCGCTGGGGCTGGGCACCACGTAGTCCGCCACGCCGGGGACGATGCTGCCGGGCTGCAGGCCCCACGGCGCGCTCGCCACGCCGGCCGCGCGCAGGTACACGCCCTTGCCGTTGTAGGCCACCACCCGGGGCCGCAGCTCGGCCACCAGCCGGCGGACGCGCTCGGCGCCGGCGCGGAACTCGCCGGCGGTCACGTCGTTGGCGGCGCGGGTGGGGCGCTTCACCAGGTCGGTGATCCCGATCCCCAGGCCGGGAAGGAGATGGTCCTCCTCGAAGCCCAGCTTGCGCGGCGTGAGCCCGCCGGCGGCCAGCAGGTCCCAGAAGCGGTTGTTGCGGCCGGCGTAGTAGCGGCCCAGGCGCGCGGCGCGAAGACTTGGATTGTAGCCCACGAACAGCAGGCGGACGCCCGGCCCCAGCAGGTCCGGAAGCGTCCGCAGCCTCTCCCCCTCGAACTCGTACTCGGCCGAGAGATGGTCGTCGTCGGGCAGGATGATCATCCCGCCCCGATGCGGCGACGTCCGCGCAGGCGGCCTGCGTGCCGTCTCAGCGGCGAGCTCACTCGCATACCCGCGCCGGACTCGACGCCGCCGGTCCCGATCATCCCGATGCGATGGTGGCGTGTGCCTCAGCCCCGCGGCGCGCCGCGGCAGATCTCGCGCAGCCGCTCGTCCGCGCCCTCGAGCTCGGTGACCAGCCGGCGCACCTCGGCGGTGGACGAGGCGTTGGGAAGCTCGGCCTTCACCTCGCCGTCGCCGCTGCGCGAGAGGAAGACCACCGTCACCTTCCACCCCTCCACCCCCGTGGCCTTGCGCGCCACCAGGTCCACCGAATACTCGGTGCCGTCCACCTCCAGGCGGTTGGCCAGGCGGTGCTCCTTCCACGAGGAGCTCCGGGAAAGAGCCATCGTGCGTGCCTCTCTCGTCTCGTCCAGGTCGCCGCCCCACGCCCGAAGCCGGGCGGGGCGGTTGTCAGGCGCGGGGCGCGGGGTGCATCTTTCTGCCAGACCCGGCCCGCGGGCGCCGCTCCGCGGCGCCGGGGGCCAAGATAACCGGCCGCGGCGGCCCCCGCCAAACGCGGCACCACACCCACGGCTCACCCCCACGCCCATGGCCGCGCCCCTGCTCTGGCACCAGCGCCTCCCCGACGAGACCGAGCGCGAGATGGAGCGCGCCGAGGCCGCCGCGCACGAAGAGATGGTGGAGGTGCACGCCCACCTGGCCTGCGACCTGGTGGGGATCCTGGCGCCGCGCATGCCCTTCGACGAGGCGATCGACCGCTACCTGGAGAGCATGGCGCTCGAGGGCGAAGAGGCCGAGGCGGTGGGCACCCGCGCGGTCGCGCTCCTCGACGAGCAGGAGATCCAGGAAGACCTGGCGCGCGAGGGCACCCGCGGCTGGGGGTTCGACTGGCGCTACGCCACGCCGCTGGGCGCGCTCCGCTTCATCCAGCGCCAGCGCAAGCGCAGCGCCGAGGAGCAGCTCTGGCTGGAGCTGGCCGCCGCCCGCGCCGAGGAGAAGCTGGCCGACGCCCACGCCGCCCGCGCCCGCGAGTTCGTGGAGATCCTGAAGGACGAAGTCGACCCGGCGACGGCCGTGGAGCACTACGTGGAGCGCCTGCGCCTTCCCGAGATCCGCGCCCGTATCGTCTACCAGCGCGTCCTTGCCCGCCTGGCCGAGGAAGGCCTCCTCCCCCGCCTGCCGGACGAGGACGAGGAAACGCCAGCGGCCGAGGCCCCGGCCGCCGACGTCACGCAGCCGCAACCCGGCGCGAGCTGAGCCCCGATCGGGACCTGTTCCGCGCGCCGAAGCCGCGGACGCTTCATGGCCGGTAGTCCGCGCAGGCGGACCTCGTGTAGTCGTTGCAGCGATTTGAATCGCCCTGCTTCACTGGCCCGCTGCGAGCCCAGCGGACGGATCGAGAAAACGGCTCAGCATGGACCTTGCACCCCGTCGCGCTGAGCGCGGCGGGGTGCGCCTGCGTCCAGAGGACCCAACGAAGACGGAAACGCGACTGATGAGCACACGGTACACACGGGGCGCCGCGGCGGCGGCCGCCCTCGCGCTGCTGCTGGCGGCGTGCGGCGGAGACAAGGGCGGCAACGGCGGCCAGGCGGGCGACTCCACCGCGGCCGGGGGGAAGGCGGTGGCCGGGGGCGACACCTCGGCCAGCGGGCAGGCGCGGGGCGGGCAGGCGGCGAACGCCGCGGGGCCGGGGCAGGACAACGGGCCCAAGGCCAAGACCGGCGCCAACGAGCTGGGTCGCATCCTGGTGCTGGAGTACCACCGCATCGGCAACAACGAGGGCGAGTGGTACCGCAGCGAGGCGCACTTCCGGCAGGACCTGCAGTCGCTGTACGAGCGCGGCTACCGGCCGGTGACCATGAAGGACGTGGCCAGCGGCAACATCAACCTGCCGGCGGGCACCAGCCCGGTGGTGTTCGTGTTCGACGACAGCTCGCAGGGGCAGTTCTACTACCTCCCCGACGGCAGCATCGACCCGCACACCATGGTGGGGATGTGGACCGCCTTCAAGCAGCAGCACCCCGAGTGGAGCGGCGGCGGGGTATGGTGCGTCCTTCCCGGCGCGGCCTATCCGTCCAACTTCTGGGGCCAGACCAAGGGGAACACCACGCCGCGCGCCGAACGGGAGGCGCTGATCAAGAAGAAGGTGGATTACCTGCTGCAGAACGGCCACGAGATCTGCAACCACACCATGTGGCACGCGCAGCTCTCGAAGTACGACGACGCGTTCGTGCAGGACCAGATCGGCGGCGGGCAGGATTCGATCATGCACTACCTGCCGGCCGACTACAAGATCACCACCTTCGCGCTGCCGCTGGGGCTGTGGCCCAAGAACCGGCCGCTGGCGTGGCACGGCACCTACCGCAACGGCAAGACGTACAGCTACCAGGTGGTGCTCGAGGTCAGCGGCGGGCCGCAGGTGTCGCCCTTCGACCGCGCGTGGGACCCGCACTCGGTGGACCGCTTCATCGCCGCGCCGGGCGCCATCGAGCGGCAGCTGGCCCATTGGGACCAGGACCCGGCCGAGCGCTACGTGAGCGACGGCGACCCCAACACGGTCAGCTACCCCGCGCGCGAGGCCGCCAAGCTCGACCGGTCGAAGCTCGGGAACCGGCAGCCGAAGGAAGTGCCCGACAACGCGGCCGGCGCGCAGCCCGCGCCGGGCGCCGCCCCCGCCCCGCCATCGGGCCGCTGACGCGCGACCGGCGCGTGGACCGGCCCGGCTGATCGGTCACCCGGAGCGGCGGAAGGAGAACGGAGCAGCGGAGAACCGTCGTCGTGGTTCTCCGCTGCTCCGTTCTTCTCTCCTCCCCGCCGCCGGTCCCGGACCGCGCGCCCTGGCCGGCGTGTGATCCATCTCGGGCGTCGTGCGGCACGGCGGCCGCCGCGCTCCGCGGTACCCGCGCCACGGACCTCCCGGCGGCTCAGGCGCTAGACCCCGCCCGCGACCAGTGACGACTTCGTGGTCCCCGCCACGTCCAGCCATCCCGCCTGCTGCTGCAGCTCGTGGTAGACCCTGCTCGCGCCTGCCACGGTCTCCGGCGGGAAGTCGCCGCCCTTCGGCGCGAACTCGAACGAGAACTCGGCCACCATCGGGAAGCGGTCCCTGGTATCGCCCACGTACCAGAAGGTGTGGCTCATCTCCAGGATCGGCCCGCCCCCGAAACGGAACCCGCCCACGCGCCGGGCGATCTCGTTCACGACCAGTCCGCCCACCGTCTCCAGCGGCGTCTGCGCGATGATCCCGAGCGTGCCCAGGGTGGGGAAGAGCGAGGCCGCCTCGGCCACCGTCTTCGGCAGCGCGCCGTCGGGGCGGTCCTCGAGCGTGTTCGAGCGCGAATACTGGCTGCCGAACGGCGGAACGACGTCTTCCTCGAACTTCTGCTTCCCGCCTTCGGGCGACGACGCATCCTTCAGCGCCGACAGCAGCCGGTCGGGGCAGCGGAACTTCACCGTCACGTCCGTTCCCTTTCCCTTCCGCCGCAGCCTCAGGATCCATCCCTGGTTGCGCAGGCTGTCGTCGCGCGTGTCCAGGAACGACGTCTCGCGCTCCTTCTCGATCCACGCCTCGGGCTGCTTGCCGGGCCACTCGTCCGGCTTCTTTCCCTTCGCCTTCGCCTGCTCCTCTTCCAGTTCCTTCTGCGAGAGCAGCGTCGCTCCCGCTCTGCCGATGGCGCGCTTCACCAGCTCCAGCCACTCGTCCGCGACCGAATCCCGTTCCCGGAAGCGCGTGGTGCTGAGCAGCAGCTTGTACTCGCGCGAGGTGATCTCGTTGGAGGAGGCCATGATGCCCGTCCGGGGGAGGAAGGAAAGAGCTCTGCCGCAACCTCGCCAGCATAGTGATCCGTTGGCCTCCCGGGGGAGGATTCTCGCGCCGGAGAGGATTCTCTTCCCATCCGTTCGACCCGCGGCGCGCGTCGTGCATCGGCGCGCGCCGTAGCTAGCCCACCATCATCGCCACTCCAGCTCCAACCGCACCGATGCGTTTCAGCCGCAGACTCGTTCCGCTCCTGCTGGCGGCGGCCTTCGCGCCGTGGCAGCCGGCCGCCGCGCAGCAGCGCTCGCAGCAGCCCACCGTCATCATCCTGGTCCGCCACGGGGAGAAAGACCGCTCCAACCCGCTCGCCGCGAACCCGGACCTGACCGAGGCCGGCCGCCGGCGCGCGCGTGACCTGGAGCGGGTGATCCGGCGGCGCCACGTGAACGCCATCATCACCACGCACCTCAAGCGCGCGGCGGAGACCGCGCAGCCGTCCGCCGAGAGCTTCCACCTCACCCCCGAGGTCTATCACGCCAACGGCGACGGCAAGGCGACCGGGCAGGCGATGGCGGAGATGATCCGCGCGCGGCACATGGGGCAGACGGTGCTGGTGGTGGGCCACAGCAACACCGTCCCGGCCACCATCGAGGCGCTGGGCGGGCCCAAGATCAACGAGATCTGCGACTCGTCGTTCAGCAACCTGTTCATGCTGGTGCTGTACCCCAACCGGGCCCCGCGCTTCACCCACACCCACTACGGCGCCGCCGACCCGCCGGACCGGCACTGTACGAACGGGCTGCATCGGTAAAAAGGGTGCTGAGTGCTGAGTGCTGAGTGCTGAGTGCTGAGTGCTGAGTGGGTTCAGCCGAGGTGCTTCTGCTGGCCGACGGCGTAGGCTTCGCGCAGCCAGCCGAGCACCTCGCCATCGATCTCGGCGGGGTCGCGGAAGCGGAAGTGGTGCACGTGGTTGCGCGCCGACAGAGACTCGATCCGGGTGAAGCGCGGGTGCTCCAGGCGCCGCGCCAGCACCACGTGCCCGTCCAGCCGGTCCGCCCCGACGCTCACCGCCGCGAAGATCATCCTCGCCTGGAACCCGATCCGCGTCTTCGCCGGCGCCAGGATCACCGGCCCGCACACCCGCACCGCCTCTTCGAAGCGCCGAAACAGCGCCGCCGCCCGCTCGCCCTTGCCGCGCAGGTGATCGTCCACGGTCACGATCACGCACGAGTGCTGCTGATTGCGATTGGCGAACGGCCGCCCGCACCCTGGACACCTCCATAGCGGCCTCTCCCGCGAACTCGTCATCATCGCCTCACCGATTGTCCGCACCCAGCACCCAGCACCCAGCACCCAGCACCCAGCACCCAGCACCCAGCACCCAGCACCCAGCACCCAGCACCCAGCACCGTCCGTCAGGCATCTCCCCACACCCCGTACGCCCCCTCCCCACAGACGGTCGGCCGAGCCCCCGCCTATTTTGCCGCGCACCGCTGCGACCTGCCGGGTCCCGTGCCTGCATGCCGCCGCCGGGGGCTGGCGTGCTCCCGGGGGGCGTAGTAGAATGCCCGGCTTCCGACCGGCTTCTCCCCTCAACCGTTCCCACCCGGACCCCGGTCCGGCGGCGAAAGGCGCGGGGCGGGCCGGACGCGTGCGCAGCAGACGAACGCCAACGAACCACCGCCGATGAAGTCACGCGCGACCCGTTCCGGATCGCCCCTGGGTGCCGCGCCCGCGCGCCTGTGGAGCGCCGCGCTCGCCGCGGCCCCGCTCCTGCTGGCCGGCTGCGGGAGGGACCCCGAGCACCTGCGCAAGTACCCGCAGACGGTGTTCTACCCCACCACCGAGTACGCCGAGACCACCGACTGGCTCTTCAAGCTCACGCTGTGGCTGGGCGTGGCGGTGGGCATCGCGGTGATCGGCGTGCTGGTGGTCTTCCTGCTGCGCTACCGCTACCGCCCCGGCGCGCCCGAGCCCAAGCAGATCCACGGCAACACCCGGCTCGAGGTGGCGTGGACGCTGATCCCCGCCGTGATCCTGGCGGTGATCGCGGTGCCCACCGTCAAGGCCATCTTCAGCACCCAGCCCGAGCCCCCCGCCAACGCGCTCACCATCGAGGTGGTGGGCAAGCAGTGGTGGTGGGAGTTCCGCTATCCGCAGCCCAACGGCGACACGGTGGTCACGGCGAACGAGATCCACGTGCCCACCGACCGGCCGGTGCACCTGCTGCTCAAGAGCGACAACGTGCTGCACTCGTTCTGGGTTCCCCAGATGGGCGGCAAGCGCGACCTGATCACCAACCGCGTCAACCACCTGGTGTTCACCCCCAAGGAGGCCGGGGTGTACTTCGGGCAGTGCGCCGAGTTCTGCGGCACCAGCCACTCGCTGATGCGCATGCGCATGATCGCGCACACCCCGGCGGGGTTCCAGCAGTGGCTGGCCAACGAGGCGGCCCCCGCGGCCGAGCCGCTCCCGACCGACTCGGCGGTGGCGCTGGGCAAGCAGCTGGTCACCACCGGCGTCTGCGCCGGGTGCCACTACATCAAGGGCACCCCCATGGCGGCGCACGCGGGCCCCGCGCTCACCCACTTCGGGCGGCGGCGCACCCTGGCGGCGGGGATCCTGGAGAACGACGCCGACAACCTGCGGCGATGGATCACCAACGCGCCCTCGGTGAAGCCGGGCTCCAAGATGCCGGCCCTGGGCGCCTCGGCAGGGGGCTCGCTGACCGACCAGCAGATCACCTACATCATCGCCTACCTGCAGTCGCTGCAGTAGGCGCGGCGGTCAGGCACACAGCAGGCGGCCGGCCTCGTCCGTAGACGGACGGAGGCCGGCGGACCCGAGATCCGGCGCGCGGGAGGGCCCCGCCGCCAGAACCCGATGGAGCAGGAATGGCATCCACAGCAACGGTGGCCGCACCCCGGCCGGCAGCCGCCCACCACGCAGAGCCCACCGGGCTCTGGAGCTGGATCACGACCGTAGACCACAAGCGGATCGGGATCCTGTACGGCGTCACGGCGTTCCTCTGGTTCCTGGTGGCGGGGATGGAGGCGCTGATGATCCGCGTGCAGCTCTTCGTGCCCAACAACCACTTCGTGAGCGCCGAGACGTACAACTCGCTGTTCACGATGCACGCGCTGACGATGATCTTCGGCGCGCTGATGCCGCTCACCGCGGCGTTCTTCAACTTCATCGTGCCGCTGCAGATCGGCGCGCGCGACGTGGCGTTCCCGCGGCTCAACGCGCTCAGCTACTGGCTCTTCCTGTTCGGCGGCATCTTCCTGAACGTGGGGTGGCTGCTCAAGGCCGCGCCCGACAGCGGGTGGTTCGCGTACGCGCCGATCACCACCACCGCGTACTCGCCGGGCCTGCACATGGACTTCTACGTCCTGGGCCTGCAGGTGCTCGGCCTGTCGTCCATCATCGCCAGCCTGAACTTCATCATCACGATCATCAACCTCCGGGCGCCGGGGATGCGGCTGATGCGCATGCCCATCTTCACCTGGATGACGCTGATCACCTCGGTGCTGATCGTGACCGCCATGGCGGTGTTCACCATCGCGGTCACCGAGCTGATGTTCGACCGGATCTTCGGCACCAACTTCTTCAACACGGTCGACGCCGGGGCCGACCCGCTCCTCTGGCAGCACCTGTTCTGGATGTTCGGCCACCCCGAGGTGTACATCCTGATCATCCCCATCATGGGGATGGTCAGCGAGGTGCTCCCCACCTTCAGCCGCAAGCCGCTCTTCGGCTACAACGTGATGGTGTTCAGCGGCGTGCTGATCGGCTGGCTGGGGTGGGGCGTGTGGAGCCACCACATGTTCGCCACCGGGATGGGGCCGATCGCCGACTCGTTCTTCGCCCTTTCGACGATGCTGATCGCGATCCCCACGGGGATCAAGATCTTCAACTGGCTGGGCACCATCTACGGCGGGAGCGTGCGCTTCACCACCGCCATGCTCTTCGCGGTGGGCTTCATCGCCCTGTTCACCATCGGCGGCATCAGCGGGGTGATGCACTCGTCGGCTCCCAGCGACCTGCAGCAGACCGACACGTATTTCGTGGTGGCGCACATCCACTACGTGTTCTTCGGCGGCACGGTCATGGGGCTGTGGGCGGCGCTGTACTACTGGTACCCCAAGGTCTTCGGCCGCCTCCTCGACGAGCGGATGGGGAAGGTCCACTTCTGGGGCACCATGGTCGGGATGAACCTCACCTTCTTCCCCATGCACTTCGTGGGGATGTACGGGATGCCGCGGCGCACCTGGACCTACGGCCCCGAGCAGGGCTTCACCGTGTGGAACCAGGTGGAGACGGTGGGCTCGTTCATCATCGCGCTCTCCACGCTGGTGTTCGCCATCAACCTGTTCACCGCCTGGAAGCGCGGGCGGGTGGCGGGGCCCAACCCGTGGGCCGCGGCCACGCTGGAGTGGAGCATCCCCAGCCCGCCGCCCGTCTACAACTTCCGCGAGATCCCGGTGGTGCACAGCCGCATGCCGCTGTGGGAGGGAGACCCCACCAAGGAAGGGGGGATCCCGCACGGCCGGGTGGAGGAGCAGACCGAGCAGGTGACGATCGGCGGGGCCGCGCTGGCCGAGATGCGCGACCCCGACGACGAGAACAAGATGAGCGCGCACGACCTGGGCATCCACCTGCCGCCGCCGTCGTTCTGGCCGCTGGTGCTGGCCCTGGGGGTCACCGCCATCTTCGTGGGGCTGATCTTCCGCCGCGTGGACGGCCCGTTCCACAACCTGTGGTACCTGATGTTCGCGGG
Organism: Longimicrobium sp.; assembly: GCA_035689035.1. Classification (GTDB taxonomy): domain Bacteria; phylum Gemmatimonadota; class Gemmatimonadetes; order Longimicrobiales; family Longimicrobiaceae; genus Longimicrobium. The sequence goes on from DASSME010000467.1 coordinate 9,307, forward strand.
CGTGGTCACCACCATGCTCTCGATCTACGCCTGGGCGTTCGAGCCGGGCCACTGAACGGCGCGTAGGGGACAGGGAACAGGGGACAGGGGACAGCCTGCAACGGCAGGGCCCCGTCCCCGGTTCCGAGATGGCTGTCCCCTGTACCCTGTACCCTGTAACCTCTGCGGTTCATGGATTCAACGCACGCGCTGGACGGCCACGCCGCCCACCCGGCGCACATCGACACCAGCACCGGGCTGGACAGCCGGAAGATGGCGTTCTGGACCTTCATCGGTTCCGAGTGCCTGCTGTTCGGATCGCTGATCGCCACCTACATGGCGTACAAGGGGCGCAGCCTGAAGCCGCCCTACCCGCACGACGTGACCATCAACGGGGTGCACCACGAGGGCGTCCTCAACATCCCGCTCACCTCCATCAGCACCTTCATCCTGCTGATGAGCTCGGTGTGCATGGTGATCGCGCTGTACTACGTGCAGCGGGGCGAGCGCGGCAGGGGAACGCTCTGGCTGCTGATGACGGCGCTGGGCGGCTCGATCTTCCTGGGGTGCCAGGTCTTCGAGTTCACCAACTTCTACCACGAGACGCCGGTTCCGCTCACGTTGCAGAGCAACCTCTTCGGCAGCACCTTCTTCGTGCTCACCGGCTTCCACGGCGCGCACGTGACGGTGGGGGTGATCTACCTGATCACGCTGGCGGTGATGTCGCACCGCGGGCGGCTGGGCCCCGAGCGGGCGCTGAACGTGGAGATCGCGGGCCTGTACTGGCACTTCGTGGACGTGATCTGGATCGTGATCTTCCCCCTGGTCTACCTCATCCGGTAAGGCGCCACGAGATGACGAGCGAGATGCGAGAGATCGTGCACGACCAGCACGCGCACCCGGGGCTGGGCTTCTACCTGGTCATCGGCGTGATCCTGCTGGTGTTCACCGGGCTCGAGATCCTGGGCTACATCGGCGAGACGAAGAACATGTACTCGTCGGGCGCGGCGGCGGCGATCATCCTGGTGCTGAGCGCGGCCAAGTTCTTCAGCGTGGTCGCCTACTACATGCACCTGAAGTTCGACAACAAGCTCTTCACCGGCATCTTCGTCTTCCCGGCGCTGCTGGGGTGCCTGGTGATCGGCGGGATGATCATGCTCTTCCACGTGCTGCACGGCGAGGCCACGGCGATCCACCCCACGCTCACCAGCAACGAGGCGATCCACGGCGCGGGCACCAGCCCTTCGCCCGGGCCACGGTAGCGGCGAACGAGGGGATGGGGGACAGGGGACAGGGGACAGCGAGCCGGGCCGGGCGCTGTCCCCTGGCTTTCTGGCGGGGACGGGGTACGGAAACAGGTGCGCGAGTGCGTAAGTGCGCTAGTGCGCCTGGATTTCGGGAGCAGTAAAACGCACTCCGCACTCACGCACTCACGCACCTGTTGCGAGCCGACGATCTACGGGACGTTGAGGATCAGATGAACGCTTTTTCCACCCTGACGCTCCTTCACGCCCAGTCGTTCGACTGGCGGGTGTGGAAGCTGTACCCGAGCTTCATGGTGGGGTGGCTGCTCTTCGCGGCCGCCTACTTCTTCTTCATCGGGCCGCTACGGCACCGCTTCCCGGGGTCGAAGCCGGCGAGCGGGCGGCAGGTGGCGTCGTTCTCGGCCGCGCTCCTCGCGATGGTCCTTTCCCTCCAGGGGCCGCTGCACGAGATCAGCGACTACTACCTGTTCAGCGCCCACATGGTGCAGCACCTGATGCTGATCCTGGTGATGCCGCCCCTGCTGCTGGCCGGGATCCCCGACTGGATGCTGCGCCCCGCCATCCAGGTGCGCTGGGTGAAGGCTGTGGCGCGCGCCCTTACTCTTCCGCTGATCGCCTTCGGGCTGAACAACGTGATCTTCCTGGCCTGGCACTTCCCGGGTCCGTATGACCTGATGATGCGCCATCACACGGTGCACATCGCCATGCACCTGACCATCATGGTCACCGGGGTGATCATGTGGTGGCCGGTGATGAGCCCGCTCCCCGAGCTGCCGCGGATCGCCCCGCCGCTGCAGATGATCTACCTCTTCCTGGTCGGCATCCCGATGATGGTCTCGGCGGCGCTGATCACCTTCAGCGCCACGCCGCTCTACAGCTGGTACGTGGAGGCGCCGCGCCTGTTCGGCATCGGCGCGCTGGACGACCAGCGGCTGGGCGGCGTGATCATGTGGGTGCCCGGCGGCCTGGTGCTGTGGATCGCCATCACCGCCGTCTACTTCCGCTGGACCCACCGCGAGGTGCGCGAGGACGAGCAGAACGTGGCGATCCAGCCCGGCGTCACCCGCTCGGGCCTGATCGTGCCGCCGCCCTTCCCTCTTGACAATCGGTAGCGGCTGACCGAGTCGCTTGGATTCTTGCTCCCTGATGAAAAACCGGACGATGTCATCCTGAGGCTGGTCACGCCACAACCCGCGGTATGGTGTCGTTTTGCAGGCCGAAGGATCTATGGACGGCATTCGAAACCGAACATTCGAAGCGCGATTCTTTACCCGGAGTGCGCTGCAACGCTCCGGGTCTCGTCATTTTCATCGTACTCCGCCCGGGGCGCTGGGGGCATTTTCATTTCACGCGTGCTCGAAAATGAAAGCGGGATACCCCGCTTTTCCCTGCAACTACGCGGATTTCTGGAGCTCTTCATTTTCATCGGCCACGGTTGCCCTCACCGCTGGCGTTTGAACGGGTGCTCCACGCTGAAGTAGAGGAACAGCGCCCGTTCGCCGGCGCTGGGGCCGATGCCGAAGGGGACGGCGACGCCGGGGACCACCTGCACCCCGCCCGGCAGGTTCCACCCGAAGCGGATGCCGGGCGAGATCACGGCGCGCTCCTCGGCGTCGGTCGAGCGCGGACCGGTGACGAACTGGTCGCGCGCCCAGACGCCCTCCACCAGCACGTTGAACATCGGCCGCACCAGCCACACCGCGCTCTGGGCCAGGAAGAACGACGTAGTGGCGCCCCGGTCGCCCGCCGGGTCCTGCGCGCGCGAGAAGTAGGTGACGCCCACGTTGGAGTGCGCCACCAGCACGTCCTTCACCACCACCACGCTCACCGGCAGCGCTCCCTGCACGCCGAACGCCCCGGCGCCGAACCCCCGCCGCGCGCTGCCGGTGGGGAGGATGGCGCTCAGCCGCGGCGAGACCGCCACCGCCGCGTCGCCGTCGCCGATCCACTGGTAGCGGTAGTTCACCATCACGTCGCCGAGCGCGGTCTCGTCGCCCGCGTGGGCGAGCGGGATGGTGTAGCTGACCTGGTTGCGGATGCCGCCCAGCGCCCACTCCTGGGTGAACGAGTACGTCCAGCCGCCCGCGCGGTCGCGCACGAAGTTGCTGATGTGCTGCACCACCCCGGCTTCCTGGTTGTACGCCTCTTCCACCAGGAACGAGTTGTCCTGGATCGGCTCGGTGGCGGTGGTGTCGGCCTGCGCCGAGGCGCGGACGGCGGCCAGCGCGAGCAACGTGACAAGGGCGAGCGGGCGTGGGTTCACGGTGTCCGGGCGGCAGGCGAGGGCGGGACTTCGGGTCGCCGCCAGTCTACCTCGTAAACATCCGCGCGGCCAGAGCCGCCCCGGGATCAGATGCACGAAGCGGCGCCCGTGGGGAGCGCCGCTTCGTTCATCCATCCGGGGTCGTTCGATCAGAACAGGGTGACTCCCAGCACGAACTGGTTGCGCTCCAGGTCGGGGCTCTGGTCCTTGCTGGCCTGGTCGCTCACGTGGCGGTACTGCGCGTCCACGCCGAATATCTGCGTCACCTGCCACCGCGCGCCGAGCTGGAAGCCCAGCTGCGTGCGGCTGTCCTTGATCTCGGGGCTGGTGGGCCCGCTCTGCACGTCTTCGATGGTGTAGCGGCCCACGCCCGCGTGCACGCCCACGTAGGGGCGGATCGGGATGACGGGGAGCCGGGCGAAGTAGTTGGCCTCGGCCAGCACCGCGAACGAGGTGGTCTTCGCGTCGACGTTGGTGGCGCTCCCCTCGGTGTACGCCGTGGCGCCGATGCCGATCCCCATCGGCAGCACGTACTCG
>DASSME010000468.1:0-6456 GCA_035689035.1 Longimicrobium sp.
CGGTGGCGCCGGCGCCGATCGTGATCCCGTGGCGCAGGTAGTTCTGCTCGCGGAAGATCTCGTTGTAGAGGAAGTCGGTCTCGGGCGCGTTCAGGTGGAACACGGTGGCGCCGTCCGGGAGCTCCGTCGTCGCCAGGTCGGCCGCCTCGCCCGCCTGCATCGCCATCAGCCGGCGCGCGGGAGCGGCGGCGTGCGCGTCGGGAACCACCCAGGCCACCAGCCGCGGCTCGCCCGATTCGTCCGCCCGCGCCGCCACGTACGCCTGCTCCACGGCGGGGTGCGACTGGAGGACGGCGGCCACCTCGCCCGGCTCCACGCGGTAGCCGCGGATCTTCACCTGGTCGTCCACGCGGCCCAGGAACTCCACGGTGCCGTCGTCCGCGCGGCGGGCACGGTCGCCGGTGCGGTACATCCGCGCGCCGGCGACGGGGGAGAACGGGTCGGGGAGGAAGCGCTCGGCGGTGAGCGCCGCGCGCCCCAGGTAGCCGCGCGCCACCCCGCCGCCGCCCGCGTACAGCTCGCCCGGCACCCCGGCGGGGAGCGGCAGGCCGTTCGCGTCCAGCACGTAGACGCGCGCGTTGGGGAGCGGCGCGCCCAGCGGGAGCGTCTCCGGCAGCCCCGCGGCCGTCTCGACGGGGAAGGCGAGGACGCCGACGGTGGTTTCCGTCGGCCCGTAGTGGTTGAACACGCGCAGCCCGGGGACGTGGGCCGCGAGCCCCGCCGCCCACTCCGAGCGCGACGCCTCGCCGCCCAGCACCAGGGCGCGGCGCGGGAGGATCTGTTCGGCCGGGGCGCTGGCCAGGAGCGCGGCCAGGTGGCTGGGGGTGATCTTCAGCACGTCGGCCGGGTGGCGCGCAAAGGCGGCGGCCATCGCCGCCGGGTCCTGGATCGCCTCGTCCCCGAGGACGTGCAGCGTGCCGCCCAGGGCCAGGGCGGGGAAGACCACCGTGTTCCCCAGGTCCGCCGCGAGCGTCGACACGGTGGCGTACACGCCGTCCGCCGGCAGGTCCAGGCGGCGGGCGACGGCGTGCACGTAGTGCGCGAGCTGCCGGTGCTCGATTCCCACGCCCTTGGGCGTCCCCGTGCTCCCGGAGGTGTGGATCACGTACGCCAGGCTCTCGGGCGCCGTCTCGATCCCCAGGTCCTCGCCGGATTCGGCCGCGATCGCCTCCGCGTCGCCATCCAGCGAGACGAGGGGGATGTCGTGCCGGGGGAGACGGTCGATCAAACCGCCGCGGGTGACGATCGCCCGCGGGGCGGCGTCGGCCAGGAGCATGGCCAGGCGCTCCCCGGGCGCGCCGGCGTCCAGGGCCAGGTACGCCCCGCCGGCCTTCATCGCCGCCAGCAGGGCGACGATGCCGTCGGCGCCGCGCTCCAGGAAGAGCGCCACGCGGGCGTCGGGCCCCACGCCCAGGGCGCGCAGGCGCCGGGCGAGCTGGTTGGCGCGCGCGTTCGCCTGGGCGTAGGTCAGCGACTCGCCGGCGTGCACCAGGGCGGCGCGCGCGGGCGTCTCGCGGGCCCGCTGCTCGAACAGGCGGTGCACCGGCGCCGGGTCGGCCGGCTCGGCGGTGCGGTTCCACCCGCCGGTCACCGCCTCGCGCTCGGCCTCGGAGAGGAGCGGGAGCTCGGCCAGGCGGGCGCCGGGGGCGGCGACGAGCGCGGCCAGCAGCGTGCGCAGGTGGCCGATCAGCCGGTCCACCGCGGCGTCGGCGAAGCGGCCGCGGTCGTGCTTCACCCACACGGTCAGCGCGTCGCCGGGGAAGACGATCGCCACCAGCGGGTCCACCCCCTGCTCGGCGGTGAAGCCGCCGCGGATGCGCAGGCCGTGGCCCAGCACCCCCGCGTCGTCGCCCATCGGGTAGTTCTCGAACACCAGCGCGCACTCGAAGAGCGGCCGGCCGGCGGCCACCTCGCTCCACCGCTGCACCTGCACCAGCGGCGCGTGGCCGTGGTCGCGCATGGCCACCTGCCGCGCCTGCAGCGACTTCAGCCAGGGGAGCACCGTCTCTCCGGCGGGGACGGCGACGCGGACGGCCAGGCGGTTGATGAACAGCCCCACCATCTGGTCCACGTCGCCCAGCTCGGTGGGACGGCCGCTGACGGTGGTGCCGAACACCACGTCGTCGGTCCCCGCGTAGCGGGAGAGGAGGAGCGCCCAGGCGCCCTGCACCAGCGTGTTCACGGTCAGCCCGTGGCGCCGCGCGAACGCCTGCAGCGCCGCGGTGGCCGCCGCGGGGATCTCGCCCTCGCGCTTCCCCCAGTCCACCACGCCGCGCGGCACCGGCGGCGCCCCGGCGTCGATCCCCAGCCGCACCGGGGCGGTGAAGCCGGCCAGCTCGCCGCGCCAGAACGCCTCCAGGCGCGCCGGGTCCTGCCGCTGCAGCCACTCGGCGAAGTCGCGCGGCGAGCGCGGCTCCTCGAGCGCCGGGCGCGTCCCCTTCACGAACGCGTCGTAGAGCGCGGCGACCTCCTTGAAGACCACGGTGATGCTCCACCCGTCCACCACCATCTGGTGGACGCTCCACACCAGCCGGTGCGCGTCGGGCCCGGTGCGGAAGAGCGCCAGCCGCAGGAGCGGCGGATGCGCCGGGTCGAACCCGGCCTCGCGGTCGGCGGCCAGGTACGCCTCCAGCTTGGCGGCGCGCTCCTCGTCGCCCAGGGCGCTCCAGTCCTCCTGGACGAGCGGGATGTCGATGCGGCGGCGCACCACCTGCAGCGGCGTCTTCACCCCTTCCCAGGCGAAGCCGGCGCGGAGGGCGGGGTGGCGCTCGGTCACCCCCTGCCAGGCGCGGCGGAAGGCGTCCACGTCCAGCGGGCCCTCCAGGTCGAAGCCGAACTGCGCCACGTACACCCCCGCCCCCGGGGCGTACAGGGTGTCGAAGAGCATCCCCTCCTGCAGCGGCGAGAGCGGGTACACGTCCTCCACGTCGCGGCGGATCCCGATCACCGCGTCGAAGCCGGCGGCGTCGAGGCGGGCGAGCGGGAAGTCGCTGGCCGTGGCCCCGCCGGCGCCCGCGGCGCGCGCGGCGGCCAGCGTGCCGCGCAGCGCCTGGGCGTAGCGCGCGGCCAGCGCTTCCACCGTCTCGCGCCGGTGCACGGCGGCGCTGTACGTCCAGGCCACCTCCAGGCGGCCGTCCATCACGCTCGCGGCGACCTCGAGGAGGTGGCTGCGCGGCGCGCGGGGGTCGGCCGACGCGCCGGCCGCCTCCTCGGCGAGCTGGAAGAAGGCGTCGCCCGAGACGGCGCCGTCCATCTGCCCCAGGTACTCGAAGCGGACCTGCGCCGCCGGGAGCTCGGCCAGCCGGGCGCGGAGCGCCGCGTCGGGGTGGAGCCAGCGGAGCGCGCCGTGCCCCAGGCCGCGCGTGGGGATCGCCCGCAGCTGCTCCTTCACCAGGCGCAGCGCGGCCGCGTCGTCGCCGGCGCCGCGCACGTCCAGGAGGACGGGGTAGAGCGAGGTGAACCACCCCACGGTGCGCGACAGGTCCACGTCGGCGAACAGGTCCTCGCGGCCGTGGCCCTCGACGTCGACCAGCACCGCGCCGCTCCCGCTCCACCCGCCCAGCGCGCGGGCCAGCGCGGCGACCAGCGCGTCGCCGGCCTGCGCGCGCCACGCGGCGGGGACGTCGTGCAGGAGCGCGCGCGTCTCGTCGGTGGTGAAGGAGACCGAAAGGGTGTCGACCGAACCCTCGGTGTTGGCGCCGTCGAGATCGACGGGGACCGGCGCGGCCTGGGCGCGGGTGGGAGCGGTCCAGTACGCGATCTCGCCGTCGAAGCCGCCGGCGGCGGTGTGCGCGGCCAGGCGCCGGGCCCACGCCTGGTACGAGGTGGTCTTCTCGGGGAGGTGGAGGGCCTCGCCGCGCGCGGCCCGGCCGTACGCGGCCTCCAGGTCTTCCAGCAGCACGCGCCAGCTCACCCCGTCCATCACCAGGTGGTGGACGGCCACCAGCAGGCGCTGCTCGTCGCCCAGGTCGAAGAGCGCGGCGCGCAGCAGCGGCCCGTCGCCCAGCGCGAGGGAGGACTGCACGTTGGCGGCGGCCGCCTCCAGCGCCTCCAGGCGGTCCGCCGGGGCGAGCGCGGAAAGGTCGATGGTCTCCAGCGGCGCGGCGCCCGCGGGCGCGCCGTGCGTCTGCGTCCACGCGCCGTCCGCGCGGTGGAAGCGCAGGCGGAGCGCGTCGTGGTGCGCGGCCAGGGCGGCGAACGCGGCCTCCAGCGCGCGCGGGTCCAGCCGGTCGCGCGGGGCCAGGAGGAGCGGCATGTTCCAGTGGTGCGGCGCCTCCACCTCCTGCGCGAAGAACCACTGCTGGATCGGGAGGAGCGGCGCGTCGCCGGTGACCGCGCCCTGCTCGGGGGCGGCGGCCGGCTCGGCGCCGCCGCGGGCCACGCGGGCCAGCGCGGCCACCGTGGGGTGCTCGAACAGGTGCCGCGGCGAGAGCGCCACCCCCGCCCGCCGCGCCCGCGAGACGATCTGGATGGAGAGGATCGAGTCGCCGCCCAGCTCGAAGTAGTTGTCGTGCACGCCGATGCGTTCGGCGCGCAGCACCTCGGCCCAGATGCCGGCCAGCGTCTGCTCCGTCTCGGTGCGCGGCGCCACGTACGGGGTGGACGACGCCTCGGCGGCGCCCTCCGGCGCGGGGAGCGCCTTGCGGTCCACCTTGCCGTTGGGCGTGACGGGGAGCTGCGGCAGCACCACGAAGGCCGAGGGGATCATGTGCTCGGGGAGCCGACCGTGCAGCGCGGCCCGCAGCTCCGCCGCCCCCGGCGCGGTGCCGTTGGAGGCGACCAGGTACGCCACCAGGCGGCGGCGCCCCGGCTCGTCCTCGCGGGCGACCACGGCCGCCTCGGCCACGGCGGGAAGGGCGATCAGCGCCGCCTCCACCTCGGCCGGCTCGATGCGGAAGCCGCGGATCTTCACCTGGTGGTCGGTGCGCCCCAGGAAGTCGATCGTCCCGTCCTCCAGCCAGCGCACGCGGTCGCCGGTGCGGTACAGCCGCGCGCCGGGGGTGCCCGCCAGCGGGTCGGGGAAGTAGCGCTCGGCCGTCAGCGCCGCCCGGCCGCGGTAGCCGCGCGCCACCCCGTCGCCGCCGATGTACAGCTCGCCGTACACGCCGGCGGGGACCGGCTGCAGCGCCGCGTCCAGCACGTAGACCCGCGTGTTGGCGATCGGGCGGCCGATCGGCAGGTTGCTCCAGCGGGCCGACGCGTCGTCGCCCGCGGCCACGTGCAGCGTGGTGGTGGTGACCGAGGTCTCGGTGAGGCCGAAGACGTGCACCAGCGGCACGCCCAGCGCCGCCCACTCGCGCAGCCGGTCGGGGATCACGCGCTCGCCGCCCACGATCACGAAGCGGAGCGAGGCGGGGAGCCGCGTGCCCTCCTGCGCCGTCTCGCGCACCCACTCGTGCCAGAAGGCGGTCGGCACCTCCAGTCCGGTGACTCCCGCGCTCTCGATCACCTCCACCAGGTCGGCGGGCGAGCCCAGCACGTCGCGCTCGGGGAAGACCACCGCCGCGCCGGCGAGCCAGGCGGGGAAGATCTCCTCCACCATCACGTCGAACGAGGGCGACGCCGCCTGCAGCATGCGGTCGCCCGCGCGCAGCCCCAGCTCGCCGGCCATCGCCGTGGCGTAGCAGAGGAGCGAGCGGTGGCTGATCATCGCCGCCTTCGGCCGCCCGGTGCTCCCCGAGGTGTAGATGGCGTACGCCAGCGCCTCGGCGTCGACCTCGGCCCCGCCGACCGCCTCGTTCGAGGCGTCGACCGCGTCCACGTGCAGCACGGCGGCGGCGTGCGGGGGGAGGCCGCCGGCCAGCGCGCCGCGGGTGAGGATCACGGGCGCGGCGCTGTCGTCCAGCAGGAAGGCGATGCGCTCGGCGGGGTACGCCGGGTCGACGGGGACGTAGAAGCCGCCCGCCTTGAGCACGGCCAGCACGGCCACGGCGAGCTCGTTGGAACGGTCCAGGAAGAGCGCGACCGGCACCTCGGCGCCCACGCCCAGCGCGCGGAGGACGCCGGCCAGCCGCCCGGCGCGCTCCTCGAGCTCGGCGAAGGTCAGCGTCTCGCCGCCGCACACGCTGGCGGGCGCGTTCGCCCACGCCGCCGCCCGCTGGGCGATCACGGCGTGCACGGTGGTGTCGCGGGGGTACGCCTCGGCGCGGCCGGCGCCGGCGGCGAGCACCGCGTCGCGCTCGGCGGCGGGGACGATCGCAACGTCGGCCAGGCGGGCGGAGGGGTCGGCCGCGAAGGCGTCGAGCACGCAGGCCAGGTGGCCCAGCATCCGCTCCATCGCCTCGTCGGTGAAGCGGGCGCGGGGGAACGCCACGTCCAGCTTCAGCTCGCCCCCGCGCAGCTCGGCGGCCAGCGCGATCGGGTAGTTGGCCTCCTCGATCCCCCAGGGGTCGGCCACGGCGAGCCCGCTCTCGCCCGGCTCGCCGCCCACGGCGACCGGGAAGTTCTGGAACGACA
>DASSME010000469.1:0-13248 GCA_035689035.1 Longimicrobium sp.
AACCCCAGCGCCTTCGCCAGCGGGTGCAGCGGCAGGACGCGGCGCGGGAACGCCGTTCTCAGCTCGCTGACGCCCAGCTCCGCCAGCCACCCCTCCAGCGCCCCCAGCGCCTCGCGCGCCAGCCCGCGCCGGCGGTGCGCCGTGGCGATCACCAGCGTGCCCAGCAGCGCCATCCCCGCCTCGGGGCGGTGCAGCCACCACCCGACCGCGCCCACGTCCTCGCCCGTCTCCGCCAGCCGGATCGCGGCGATGGCGCGGCCGGGGTCGGCGGCCGAGCCGGCGATCTCGTGGGCGGCGGCGTCGGGGTCGGCGGGGCGGCCGGTGGGGAGGAACCAGTCCGGCGCGGCGGCGAACACCGCCCGCAGCCGCGCCTCGCCGCCGGGGCCGAGCGGCTCGATGCGCAGGCGGGGCGCGTGGATGACGGCGGTCTGGGGCTCGGGCGTGGTCACGGGTGGCGCATTGCGGGCGAAGGGCAGGACTGGACGGCCCGGCAAGTTGCCCCACGGCGGGAGCACGCGTCAAGTTGATGGCGCGATCCCCTCCCACTCCGAACGCAGAGGTCCGTGAGCATCCAATCCGAGTCGCGCCACTTCCTCAAGGCCGGCGACCTGGTGGAGCACGTGGCGGGCAGGGCCGGCACCGTGCTCGAATCGTACGCGCTGTACGCCCTGGTGCGCTGGGACGACGGCGCGCAGGAAGAGATCGACCAGCTCGACCCCGCCGTCAGCGTCACCGAACGCGCGACGAAGGAGTAGCCTTCGCGGCGGAACCAGTGTACCTTGTTTCAGTACAACACCCCCACACCCAACTGCAACATCCCGTTTCGGCCCCGCCGGCGCGTTCGCGCGCCGGGCGAGCGGGCCGCGGGCGGGTGTGCGGTGTGCGACCCACCCCGGCAGGAGAGGGACCCCAGATGTACCAGGCATTCGACCAGGCCGACGACGCGGCCAAGACCGTGCTGATCGTGGAGGACCAGATCGAGATGCGGGCGATCAACGCCATGTACCTGCATCACCACGGCTTCCGCGTGGTGGCGGCCGACAACGGGGTGGACGGGCTGAAGGCGGCCCGCGAGACCCTCCCCGACCTGATCCTGATGGACATCTCCATCCCCGGCATCGACGGCATCCGCGCCACCGAGGCGCTCAAGCGCGACCCCGAGACGGAGTGCATCCCGGTGGTGATCATCACCGCGCACCCGTACGGCTCGGTGGGCAAGCGCGCGGTGGACGCCGGCTGCGACGGCTATCTCACCAAGCCCTGCGACCCCCGGCGGATCCTGCAGGAGGTCCGCAGGCGGATCGGCGGGCCGGCGAACTGACCGGCTTCGCCTCTCGACGGCAACTTCGAACGGCTGGTCTGGGCGTGTTTGGCGCCGAGACGCCAAACCGGGCTGCGCGCGCCGTAGGGCACGATACGACCGTGCCCAACGGCGCCGGGCCACCGCCGCGCCCGGACCCCACGTGGCCCCTCGGCTCCGGAGCGCGCGCGGCGCCGTCTGAGCAACCGGGATGATGCTTGACACATCAGACCGGGAGGATGGTTGACACTTCGAGGCCTTCGCCCGGCCTCTCGTCGTTCCCGTTTTTCAGCTTTTTTGCTTTGTCCAAAACCATTGGGTTAGCTAGGACAAAGTGAAGGTGCGTACGTCGAGCCGCGCCAGGAGCAGCGTGTAGAAGTAGATCGACCAGACGCCGTCGGCGATCTCTTCCAGCGCGACATCGTGCCCACTCAGCAGCTCGCTCAGGAAGATCTGCTGGTTCTTGAAGTACAGGATCCCGTTCGCACGCACCTGCCGGACCTCGCATTGGCCCGGGTACTCCGGTCCCGCCAGCGTCTCGGGGAGTTCGCGCGGCGAGCGCACGTACAGCGAGCCTGGCGTCTGACCTCCAAGCGTCTCGTGCGGCCGCTCGAAGTCGAACTCGCTGCGGAAGCGATCGAACTTCACCTGCTGGGCACCCATGTCACCGGCAGGTGGGAACGCGGTCTCCTGCTTCAGCGTCTTGTGCATGCGCTCGTGCGAGCCGTTCTGCTCGGGATGCCCCAGTGCGATCCGGTCATGGGCAATCCCCAGCTGCGTCCACCAGATGTTCAGGCGCGACAGCCCGGCGATCGCCTTGGTGGCGAACGGTCCACCGTTGTCCGTGCGGATTGCTCGCGGCAGCCCATACTCTCGGAACGCGCACTCCACCACCGTCCAGGCACCCGCATGCGCCGTCGAGCCAAGTCCATGGCACGTGAGCAGGAACCGGCTGTGGGAATCCGCGATGGTGAGCGGATAGCAGCGCTGCCTGTCGCCCATGCGGAAGTCGCCTTTGAAGTCCATCGTCCACAGGTCGTTCGGCTCCCCCACCTGCACCGGGCTGCGCCCCGGGTGGCTCCAGTTCCGCGTGCGCGGGCGAGACTTCACCAGCTTCTCGCGACTGTACAGATCACCCACCGTGCTGGCGGCCGGAGGCGTGAGCTCCGGGCGGAACAGGCGCAGCCAGTCGAGGATCTTTCGCGGCCCCCAATGCGGATGTGCCCGCCGCGCTGCAAGCAGAATCTCTCGCATCTCCTCGCTGATCCGATGAGGACAGGAATGCGGCGTGTGGCTGCCGTCCTTGAGCCCGTCGACGCCCTTCTCCTCATACCGCTTCAGAGTGTCGTACCCCGTCTGCCGGCTCACGCCGAAGCGCTCGCACAGCTCCTTCATCTCGTACCGGCCTTCCTTGGCCAGTCCCACGAACCGCAGACGCTCCGTCACCGGGTCCGAATGGTTCCACGGCATTTCTCTCCTTTTGCCCGAGTGAGAGTCATTCTACCGTGTCAACCATCCTCCCGGTCTATCGTGTCAACAATCTACCCGGTCCGGACCGTCCCGGCCCTCCGGGCGCGCATCCCTCACGCTCCGAATGCATGGCCCCGGACCGTTCCGCGGTTCAGGTGCGTAACCCCGCCACCGCACCCCGGGTTGAAACCCGAGGCAACAACGGCCCAAAGTCCGCCTTCGCGGACTCCCGCGCCGGCATTCGTGCGTCGAGCCCGATTTCTCCCCCTCCCCCCAGGCGGTTTGTTGGCGGAGGGGGGTCGGGGGGAAAGGGCCAGCCGCGGCCGCGCCAGAGCTCGCCTTCCCGCCGCGAAACCCTGGTGATCACGACGAACCGGGGCCGGTGGATCGCTCCACCGGCCCCGGTTCGTCCGGTACCCGTCCGCACCCCTACCGCTCGTCCGCCGGGACGACGTTCACGCGCTCCGTCTTCCCCCGCCCGAACACCTCGGGGCTGTACATCTCCTCGGCGTGCGGCGGGGGGACGATGAAGCGGCCGGGGGTGGTGGCCCGGGCCACGTACTGGTAGGTGTACGTCCCCGCGGGGAGGAGGCTGGTGAACGCCTCGGCGCGCTGGTCGCGCAGGTTCTGGTGCTGGTACCAGTACGCGCGCCACCACCATCCCCACTCCGTCGTCCGCGCGGCCGTGGAGGGCGGCGTCTCCTGCGAGCCCTGCAGCTCGGGGTTCACCGGCTCGAAGCCGGCGGGGAGCGGGTCCACCAGCGCCACGTGCAGCCGCCGCGAGGGCGCCGTCATGGTCACCGTCACCCGCACCCGCGCCCCCGCCTTCACCCGCCACTGCCCGTCCGCCCCCAGCGCCACGTCGCCCGCGTCGTCCACCGCCTCGTAGGTGCGGCTGACCACGAAGCCGGCGTCCAGCGGGAGCAGGTCCAGGTCGCGCGGGGCGTAGCGCAGCCCGGCGCGGTAGTACAGGCGCCCCGGCCCCTCCTTCCCGATGGTGATGTCGGCCGGCCGCTGCTCCTGCAGCACCCGCATCGGCGCCGAAACCTGCCAGCGGTCCGCCTGCCGGCCGTTGAACGCGTGGCTCCCCGCGTAGCGCTCGCCCAGCCAGAGCCGGGCCACGAACTCGGGCGTCTGCCCCTCGAACGCGTGGAAGTAGCGGTCCAGCGCGATCAGCACCCACGCGTTCTCCTGCGTGTTGTCCCACCGGCCCTGCACGCGGTGGCCCAGCAGCCCGCGGACCACCTTGGGGACCAGCGGGTTGTCGGGCTGCGCGGCCACCAGCGCTTCGAGCACCACGCCGTCGGTGCGCCGGTTGCTGTGCAGCAGCAGGTACTCGCCCTCGGTATAGCGCGTGGCGAAGGTGGCGGTGCTCGGGGTCTCGGTCGCGCGGTTGTTGATGACCCGCAGCAGCTCGGCGCGGGTGTCGGCCAGCGCCGCGCCGGTCCCCGCGGCGGACAGGAGCCAGCCGGCCTCTTCCACCGTCACCGAGTCGCGCGGGGTGCGCTCCACCCAGCGGCGGACGTCGGCGGGGGCGCCGGGGTCGCCCATCCGGGCGCGCACGTACAGGGCGTACGCGTGCAGCGCCCGCTTCACGTCGGCCGGGTACTCGGCCGGGAGGTTGCCGGGGACGGCGCGCAGGTAGCGCAACGATGCGCCGTACGCGTCGTCGGGGACGGTGTACCCCTTCTCGCGCGCCCGCTGCAGCGCGTGCGCCGCGTGGATGCTCACGTAGGGGAACGACGGCTGCCCGCGCCGCCAGAAGCCGAACCCGCCGTCCCCGTTCTGCCGCGCCACCAGGTCGCGGATGTCGCGGTCCACCGACGCCCGCAGCGAGTCGGGCGGCGGCAGCTCGCCGGCCTTGAAGGCGTACAGCACGTCGCGCAGCGCCGTCACCCCCAGCATCCGCGACGCGATCTGCTCGGCGCACTCGTACGGGTAGCGCACCAGGTACAGCAGCGCATCGGTCAGCTCGTGCAGCGCCGTGCTGCTGGCCGACACCTCCAGCCCGCCGAACGAGGGGATCGCGTCGGCGGGCACGGCCAGCGGGAGCGTGACCGCGCTGTCGCCGGTGAAGGTGCCGTACGTCGCGAACGCCTCGGTGCTCGCGGGCGTGTAGACCGGGAGCGTGATCTCGGCCGCGTCGGCCAATTCGCCCACGGCGGTGGCCACCTGCAGCCGCGCCGTCCCCGCCCGGGCCGCCTCGGCCGCGAGACGGACTTCGACGCGGTCGTGCGCGGGCACCGTCACCCGCCACCCCGTCTCCGTCACGTTCACGCCGCTCCCGCGCGCCGCCACGTCCACCTCCAGCGGCGCGCCGGTCTGGTTGTGCACCACCACGGGAAGCTCGAAACGGTCGCCCCAGTTCAGGAAGCGCGGCGCCGACGGGCGGATCATCAGCGGCTGCCGCGCGGTGATGGCGCTTTCTCCCAGCCCGTAGCGCGTGCCGCCCTCCACCGCCACCGCCGTCACGCGGTAGCGCGTCAGGTTGCTGGGGAGCTTGAAGGGAACCAGGGCGCGCCCGTTCGCGTCGGTCCGCACCACGGGCGCGAACACCGCCAGCGGGTCGAAGTTGGCGCGGATGGCGATCGGCGGCCCGACCGGCTCGCCGCCGGGCGGGGGGGGCGGGGGGGGCGGCGGGGCCGTCGGAACCAGCTCCTGGAAGCCCCGCACCGGGGCCGGCGCCTCGCGGGTGGCCATGTCCTGCGCCACCATCCCCGCCCTACCGTTGGCCATGAACTCCTCGGACTGCAGGCGCCGCAGGGCGGTGGGGACCAGCGCCACCCGCAGCGGCGCCGGCGCCTGGTCGCCGCTCACCGTCACGCTCACCCGCGCGGCGGCGTACCCCGCCATCGACACCACCAGCGCGTGCGTCCCCGCCGCCACGCCGGCGATCCGGAAGCGGCCGGCCTCGTCGGCCCGCAGGGTGTCGCGGCGGCCGTCCAGCACCAGCCGGGCGCCGCCCAGGTAGCCGCCGTTGCGCGCGTCCACCACGCGGCCCACGATCGTATGTGGCTCGGGCGCGTAGTCGGGCGCGCTCACGATCACCCGCTGGCGCAGGTCCCGGTCCGCGGTCCCCGCGTCGCGGTTGCGGTAGAACGCCGCCAGCGGGTCGGGGATGCGGTAGCCGGTGAGCGCCAGCACCGCCTCGTCCACCACCACCAGCGCCACCTCGGCGTTGGCCACCGGGCGCCCCGCCGCGTCGCGCACTTCGACGCCCACCTCGGTCTGCGCGTCGGGCGTGCTCACGCTGTCGCGCGGGAGCGGCTTGACCGAGAGCGTGCGCGTGGCCGGCGGCACGGAGAGCGTGGTGGTTCCCGTGGCGTACAGCACGCCGCGCGCGCCCTCGCCGTGGCGGCCGTCCGACGCGCCCACCAGGTCCAGCTGCACGTTCACGTTCGGCACGTCGGCCTCGGTGATCGGCACGCTGAGCGTGGTGGTGGCGCTGCGCAGCCGCACCTCTTCCACCCGCGCGATCCCGTTCACCCGCGTGGTGAGCAGGCCGACGGAGGGCTGGAACTGCGTGCGCACCAGGATGCGCGCCGTGTCGCCCACCGCGTACGTCTTGCGGTCGGCGATCAGCTCCACGCCGCGCTCGCCGTCGTCCTGGTCCGGGCCGAACGAGTAGCCGCCGCGCGGGTCGGTCACCCAGAACGCGACCACGGTCTGGTTGATCCGCCCCTGCGCGTCACGCACCGTCGCGGTCGCCTCGTAGCGCCCCGCCACGGGGACGGGGAAGACGCAGCGCACCGGCTGCGGCTCGCTCTGGCGGGTGCAGGTGGCCAGGTTCTCGGTGGTCTGGTTCCACCCCGCCTGCGTCTGCTTCCACACCGTGCGCTTGGTGGTGACGTCGATCGTCCGCCCGGGCACCGGCGCGCCGTCCACGTCCACGGCCACCAGGTTCAGGTCGAGCGAGTCGCCCACGCTCAGCCATCCCCGCTCGCTGCGCACCCCCACGTAGAGCATGGACGGGTGGACGAGCATCGCCGCCGACGCCGACCAGGTCTGGCGGTTGACGTCGGTGACCGTGGCCTCGGCGTTGACCGTGTACGGCCGCGGGGGGTCGGCCGAGCTGAAGGAGATGCGCAGCACGTTCTCGCCCGCGGCGTTGGTGGCGCCGTCCAGCATCTGGGTGCGCGCGTTGCCGCGGGGGCGGTAGGCGGGGCGCCACCACCCCGGCGCGTCGCCGAAGCTCCACTCGTCCCACCCCGGCGGCGTGTACGATCCGTCCGTGGCCGTCACGTTCCAGTGCACCGGCGCCGCCGCCAGCGGCCCGCCCGCGAAGTAGGCGGCGCGCACCGTCACCTCGGCGTTCCCGCCCAGGAAGTGCGGGCCGTCGGACGCGGACGCGGTCACCGTGTATTCCGGCCGCCGGAACTCCTGCACCTGGTAGGCGAACGAGAACTCGGCGCCCGCCAGGAAGTCCGGCCGGCCGAGCCGCACCTCGACCGTCGAGGCACCCAGGTTGGCGCCCGCGGGGACGGTGAACGCCGCGTCGAACCCGCCCAGCGCGCTGAGCGGCGCCGCGCCCTCGGCGATCCGGTTGCGCCGCGCGTCGTACGCCGTCCAGCGCACGCTGTCCTGCGCGCCGGGGCGCAGCAGGTCCGGCACGGCGGCGGGCGTCTGCTCCAGCCGGCGCACCCAGCCCTTGAAGCGCACCTGCTCGCCCGGCTTGTACAGGTTGCGGTCGGTGAAGGCGTACCAGAGCGCCGTGGGCATCCGGTTGAGCCGCCGCCACGAGAGGCCGCCGGACGGCAGCAGCGCCACGTCGGCCCCGTTCCGCACCACCAGCAGGTCGACCTCGGCGGTGTCGGTGGCAAAGGCGAGCGTCGCCACGCCGCGCGCGTCCGTGGTTCCGCGCACCGGCCCGCCGCGGCCCACCAGCTCCACCGTGGCGCCGGCGACGGGAGCGCCGTCCACCAGGCTGGTGGCCCAGGCCAGCAGGCCGTCCGCGTCGCTGTAGGCGCTCACGCCGATGCGCGTGGCCTGCACCCAGGTGTACGACGCCTGCTCGCGCTCCTCGTCGCTCCCGCCGTCCAGCGCCTCCACGGCGACCAGGGCGTGCCCCAGCCCGTTCACCAGCGCCGGCGACACGTCCACGCGGATCTCGCGCGCCTCGCCGACCGGCGGCTCCACGGTGATCACCCGGTCCACCACGCCGCGCCCGGGGAGCCGCGCGGGGCCGCCGCCGTCGGGGCGCTGCACCGCGCCGAACGCCTGCCAGTCGCCCGCCTCCACCCGCTGCACGCGCAGCCGCAGCCGCCGGTGCCCCGTGGTCCCCAGCGAGATGGCGGGCTCGCCCAGCGGGTCCAGCACGACCATCTCCTCGGGCCCGCTCAGGCTGGCGTACGGCAGCCCCACCTCGAACACCTGCGGCGCCGACGCGCCCAGCGCCTGCCCGAACTCGTCGCGCAGCGCGGGGTCGATGCGCACGGTGTAGCGCGTCTGCGGGCGCGTGTCGCCGTCGATGCGCAGCCCGGTTCCGGCCGCCCACACGCGCAAGCCGGGGATCGCGGGCTCCACCGTCACCATCCGCTCGCTGAACGCCCTCGAGTCGAGCTGGTTGCTGAAGCTGATGTAGAAGCCCTCGCCGGGCCGGCACCCGCAGTACTTGTTGGTGATGCGCAGCGGTCCGTAGGTGCGGAACTCCCAGTACTGCTCCACGTCGGTCACCCGCGGCCCTTCGGCGCTCGGGGTGCCGGGGCCCACGCTCACGCGGACCTGCGCGTCGCGCGGGAGCTGCGCCACCGTGCGGAACGCCACCGCGCGCCCGGCGGGGTACGACGCCAGCGTGCCGCGCAGGTTGTCGCCCTCGGCGGCGATCTCGGCCGCCGTGGCCAGGCGCACCGGGAGGAGCGCGCCCTTCGCGCGCACCCGCACCGAGCGCAGCACGGCCGCCGGGTCCACCTGCTGGTCGAAGACGATCGCCATCACCGGCGCGAGCCGGGTGGGCGCCCCCTGCGGCCGCGCGCCCACCGCGCGCGGGGCCGGCGTGGAGAAGGTCCAGCGGATCGCCTGCTCCAGCGCCGCGCCGCGGGTGCCGCGCGTCCCGGCGGGGATCTCCACCGTGTACACCGTGGCCATCGGCAGCCGCCCGCGCGGCTCGAACTTGAGGGTGCGCGCGTCGATCCACCGCCACCTCCCCGGCGCGGACGGCGTCATCCGCGCCGGCACCGCCTGCGCCGCCGCGTCGCTGACCGAGCCCAGCGGGACCATCGGCTGGCTGAAGGTGATGGTCACCTCGGCGCCCTCGTCCACCTCGCCCTCGGGCGCGCGGCGCAGGATGGCGAGCGGCAGGGCGGCCGCCGGCCCGGACGGGGCCGGGCGGCCCACGGCGGCCGTGTCGCGCGCCGGAAAGGTTTCCGCGATCACGCGGCCCGCGCGCGGCGGGCGCAGCGTCTCGGCGGGGAAGAAGAACGAGTCCGCCGCGGTTTCGGGAGCGGCGAGCGGCGCCAGGCGGCCCAGCAGGCGCTGCTGCTCGGCCGCCGTCAGCAGCCGTCCGGTGGCGCGGGCGGGGCGGGCCTGCACGCCGCTGCTCCCCACCACCTGGTCCAGGCGGAAGCGCAGCCCCGACGAATCGCCGGGAAACACCGTGGGCCCGAGGGTGGGCAGCGGGTAGAGCGCGGGGATCTGTACCTGGCGCTGCGCGGCCGCGGGAGCGGCGCAGGCGAGCGCGGCCGCGGCCAGCAGCACCGCGGCTGGGGTGAACCGGTGGGGATTCGTCATCGGGTGCGGATCAGGGTCGGTCGGGAGAGCGCCGGGGGAACACCGTCCGCCCGGCGCCGCGTGGCAGCAGGGGACGGCGGGCTACAGCGTGCACTTGTCCGCCAGCTTCACGGCCATCCCGTAGTAGATGTTGTTCACGTCGGTCTGCAGCGAGCGCCGCTGCCCGATCGAGTACGACTCCGCGCGCGACTGGACGCGCGTGTCCACCACGGCGTCGCCGCCGCGTTCGAACGCGCGCTCGCGCAGCGCGGCGCGCGACAGGGCGCTCACCCGCCCCACCGGCTGGATGGTGCACTGCGGCATGGTCCCCGCCCAGTAGATGGGGATGTGCGCCAGGTGCTGGGGAAGCGCGGTGTCTTCGCGGTCCACGCCGCTGCCGGCGATGGTGGCGCAGGCGGAGAAGACGGCGGCCAGCAGGGGGATGGGGAGATGGCGGATCATGGCACCAACCTCGTTCCAGGGGTTCGGCGAGGGTTGATCCAGCGGGGAGCGGTCTTCAGCCCAGGAAGCGGGCGCGCACCTCGGGGGGCGGAAGCATGCATGCATCGGTCCGCCCGAACCAGCGGTAGCGGTGGCGCGCCACCCAGTCGTACACCGCGTCTCGCAGCGGGCCGGGGACCAGGGCGAACGCGCGCAGCACCGGCCACGGCGCATCCATCTTCCCCGCGATGCGCAGCGCCGCGCGAGACCGGGTGAACGCGCGGCCCCCGTCGACCAGGACCACGGTGTTCATCTCCTCGGCCGGCAGCCCGTGGCGCGCCAGCAGCGCCTGGCCAGGCTCGGACTGCAGCGCGGCGAAGCGGAACACGCCGCGGCGGTCGTGCCGCAGGATCAGCTGCACCGAGCGGTTGCACAGGCCGCACTGGCCGTCGTAAAGCACCAGCGGGCCGTCCACGTCCGCGATTTCCGTCGCCGTCACGAGCGCCTCCGTCCAGGTGGGTGCGGGAGAGAATGTACCCTGCGCGTCCCCCGCGGGAAATCGCTTTCGTCATCCCCGCCGCCCGCGCGTCCCACGGCACCGCTGAACTGCGGGTCACCCGGAGCAGCTGAGTGCAACGGAGCAGCGGAGAACTGCGCCCACACCGACGTTCCGCTCTTCAACCCGACCTCCTTCCCATGCCGCGGGGGAAGGGACGAAGGGCGGAAGCCGCGGCCGCCTCCCTCCCTCCTGCGGTTCTCCGTTCCTCCGGCGGTTCTCCGCTGCTCCGCGTGACCGCTGTTTCGATCCATCCCCGGAAACGAAGACCGCGCGGCCCGCTCCGATGAAAGAAACGGCGCGGCAGGGGCGATTCTGACAGAGCCCAAGCGGGTGCCGCGCAAGCAGATGCGCAGAGCGGCCAGGGGCGTTATCTTGGTTCCCATACTGAGCCGTGTTCAGCGCGCCACCCCCAGGGACCCACCTTCGGCGGCCGGCGCGACCGGGATCCGCCCCGAAGCCCCGCCCATTTTGCGAACGAGCGTTCGCGCCCGGCGGAACTTCCGGCCGGGCGGAACGTATCAGGCCCGTCTCTTCCAACCCTCACAACCGCAACACCGTCATGATGCAACGGACCTCTCCCGTGCGCCCGTGGCTGCGCGGCGTGGCGCTGGCCGCGGCGCTCACCGCCGTCGCCGGACAGCTCCCCGCGCAGGTCAAGGCGCTGGGGATCGACACCACCGGCATGGACCGCAGCGTTCGCCCGCAGGACGACTTCTACCAGTTCGTCAACGGGAACTGGAACAAGAACACCCAGATCCCCACCGACCGCAGCGTCTACGGATCGTTCACCTGGCTGTCGGACAGCAGCGAGGCGGTCACCCACCGCATCCTGGACGAAGCCGTGGCCGCGCGCAACGCCGCCCCCGGCTCCGACACCCAGAAGCTGGGCGACCTGTACGCCAGCTACATGGACAGCGCCCGCATCGAGGCCGCCGGCTTCACCCCGATCCGCGCCGACCTGGCCCGCATCGCCGCGGTCGCCGGCCGCCAGCAGTACCCGGCGCTCTTCGCCGCCGCCGCGCGCATGGGCGTGAGCTCGCCCTTCGCCGTGTTCGTGCGGCAGGACGGCAAGCAGAGCGACCGCTACGCCGTGTACGTGTCGCAGAGCGGGCTGGGGCTTCCCGACCGTGACTACTACCTCTCGCAGGACGCCAAGCTGCAGGCGCTGCGCACGGCCTACGTGGGCTACCTCACCCGCCTGTTCACCCTGGCCGGCCAGCCCGACCCGGCCGGCTCGGCGCAGCGCGTGCTGGCGCTCGAGACGCAGCTGGCGCAGAAGCAGTGGGACCGCGTGCGCAGCCGCAACCGCGACCTCACCTACAACAAGATGTCGGTGGCCGACCTGCAGAAGCTGACCCCGGGGTACAACTGGGCGCAGTACTTCCAGGCGGCGGGGATCGGCGGCACCCAGGAGGTGATCGTGGTGCAGCCCACCTACCTCCCCGGCGCCGACAGCGTGCTGGCCGCCGCCCCGGTGGCCGACGTGAAGGCGTACATGGCCGCGCGCCTCCTCGACGACGCCGCGCCGTACCTGAGCAGCGCCTTCGTGAACACCCACTTCGACTTCCGCGGCCACACCCTGCAGGGGCTGCCGGTGCAGCGCCCCCGCTGGAAGCGCGGGGTGAACCTGGTGGAGGGCGGCCTGGGCCAGATGCTGGGCAAGGCCTACGTGCAGCGCGCCTTCCCGCCCGAGAGCAAGGCGGCGATGCAGCGGCTGGTGCAGAACCTTCTCACCGCCTTCGGCCAGGGGATCGACTCGCTGGCCTGGATGAGCCCGGCGACCAAGGCCCAGGCGCACGACAAGCTGAGCCACATCACCGTCAAGATCGGCTACCCCGACGTCTGGCAGGACTACTCGGCGCTGCGCGTCACCCGCGGCAGCCTGTACGACAACATGCGCGCGATCTCCGAGTACCAGTACAACCGGATGGTCAACCGCCTGGGCAAGCCGGTGGACCGCACCGAGTGGGGGATGACCCCGCAGACGGTGAACGCGTACTACAACCCGTCGAACAACGAGATCGTGTTCCCGGCGGCGATCCTGCAGCCCCCGTTCTTCAACCCGCAGGCCGACGACGCGGTGAACTACGGCGGGATCGTGGCGGTGATCGGCCACGAGGTGAGCCACGCCTTCGACGACCAGGGGAGCAAGAGCGACGGCGCCGGCAACCTGCGCAACTGGTGGACGCCCGAGGACGCGGCCGCCTTCCAGCAGCGCACCACCATGCTCGACGCGCAGTACAGCGGCTACATGCCGCTAGAGGGGCTGCACGTGAACGGCAAGCTCACCATGGGCGAGAACATCGGCGACCTGAGCGGGCTGGCCGTGGCGTACCGTGCCTACCGCAACTCGCTGAACGGGCAGGAGCCGCCGGTGATCGCCGGCTTCACCGGCGACCAGCGCTTCTTCATGGGGTGGGCGCAGGTGTGGCGCACCCTGTACCGCGACGAGGCGCTGCGCAACCAGGTGATGACCAACCCGCACTCGCCCGGCTACTTCCGCGCGAACGGCCCGCTGGTGAACAACGAGGCGTTCTACCGCGCCTTCGGCGTGAAGGAGGGCGACAAGATGTACCGCCCCGCCGACCAGCGCGTGGTGATCTGGTAATCCACCCGCGGTTCGATGGATGAGAGACGGCCCGGATCGATCCGCGATCCGGGCCGTCGTCGTTCTCTCCTGCCGATCCAGCGCTCAGCCGGGCGTGGATCGCCGGGAGTCATACCGGCTCGAATGCGCAGTCGATCCTGCAAGCCGGTATCATGCCGAATCCGC
>DASSME010000470.1:0-34203 GCA_035689035.1 Longimicrobium sp.
CTGGGCGCCAGCCCGCGCGCCGGCGTGGCGCTCTTCCTCGCCTCTCGCGCGGAAGCGCTGCTGAACGGGCGTGACTTCGTGACCCCCGACGACGTGAAGCAGCTGGCCACCCCCGTGCTGCGCCACCGCGTGGTGCTGACCCCCGAGGCCGAGGTCGAAGGCCAGCGCGTGGACGACCGCCTCCGCGCCCTGCTGCAGACCCTTCCGGCCCCGCGGTAAGGCACGCGCGACCGTCCTTCCCTCTCCCTCCCCCCGCGCAGTTTGCGGGGGGAGGGCCGGGGAGGGGGGCCCGCCCGCGGCCGCGCCGACGTCCGCAGTTTCGCGACGACGCCGCGGCCCATGGTTTTCGAATCATCCATCCGCCCCACCCGGTGAACGCACTTCCCAGCAAGCGCTTCCTGTACATCCTGGCCGCCGCCTCGCTCCTCTTCGTGGTGAGCGGCGTGGCGGCGGCGGCCATCGACCTGTCGCTGCTGCTGGCGTTCATCCTCGACGCGCTGTGGGCGCCCGCGCCGCAGCTGCGCATCGAGCGGCGCGCGCCGCACCGCGTCTCGCTCGGCGCCACCACGCGCGAGACGCTGCTGCTGGAGAACCGCGGCAAGCTGAACGCGCGCGTCCGCATCACCGACGACCTTCCCGAGATCCTGGCGCGGCAGGACGGCGACGTCCGCGAGATCGTGGTGCCGCCGGGGCGTGACGAGAAGGTGGAGTACGAGGTGCGCGCCGACCGCCGCGGCGACGCCGAGTTCGGCGACGTGCACGTGCGCGTGCTGGGCCCGCTCGGCCTGGCCTGGCGGCAGCGGCGCGTCTACCGGGCGGATCCCGTGCGCGTCCTCCCCGGCGTGATGGAGGTGCGGCGGTATCGTCTCCTCGGCCTGCACAACCGCCTGCGCGAGGCCGGCTTCCGTCCCGTGCGCCAGCGCGGCGAGGGCGGCAGCTTCGAATCCCTGCGCGAGTACGCGCGGGGCGACGATCCGCGGACGATCGACTGGAAGGCGAGCGGGCGGCGCTCGCGGCTGATCGTGCGGCAGTACGAGGCCGAGCGCCGGCAGAACGTGGTGATGCTGGTGGATGCCGGCCGCCTGATGACCGAGAAGGTGGGCGAGCGCGAGCGCATCGACTACGCGCTGACCGCCGCGCTGCTGCTGGCCGACGTGGCGTCGCTGCACGGCGACCTGGTCGGCCTCCTCGTCTTCGCCGACCGGGTGCAGCAGTACATCCCGCCCTCGCGCAACGCCATCAGCACGCTGGCCGAGGCGCTGGGGAGCGTGCACGCGCGGATGGTGGAGCCCAACTACCCGGCCGCGTTCACCTATCTCGCCAAGCAGCTGCGTCGGCGATCGCTCCTGGTCGCGTTCACCGACATCATCGACGTGCAGGCGTCGAGCGCGCTGGTGGCGCACCTGGGGAAGGCGGCGTCGCGGCACCTGCCGATCGCCGTCGCCATCCGCAACCCCGACCTGGAAAACACCGCGCAACTCGCCGCGAAAACCGAGAACGACGTCTTCCGCCGTGCCGCCGCCGAAGAGCTGCTGCAGGCCCGCGCCGCCGCGCTCACCCAGATGCAGCGCTCCGGCGTCCTGATCGCCGATTCGAAGCCGACCGACGCCGTGCCCAACGTGGTGAACCGCTACCTGGACGTGAAGCGCCGCGGGCTGCTGTGACTGGTTGCACTTCGGTTGACATTCACGGTCTTTGAGCCAGATTCCTCATTAGTCGCGGTCCTCATCTCGTCTTTCGAACTCATCGGACAATGGACACTTGGGATAGCGTCACCGTTGATCTCCTTAGCCAGCAGGCTGTCGAACTGCTTCGCTCGTTAGAGGTTAGTGAAGTGACAATCACTACCCGCCACCGAACTACCCAGGTCACAGTTACAGCCGCAACGGAAGCTGGACACAAAATTGTTTTGCGTGTTGATCATGATCCAGAGGTCCAATGAATGATGTACCGTGGCGTTTTCTCTACACTTTAGTGAACATCCTCCGTCAGGAACTGGAACTCGATCGCTAAGGCCGCGCATGCGTTCTCATCGTGATCGCCGCCTTCCTGAAAAAGGAACTTTAGCTGTACACCTCGCGCGGCGTTCGGTACATCTAATGTAAACAGGTCGGACCTCATTCGAACCTTTGTGTGCCATTCGGCAATTGATAGCTCTCTACCTGGCTGGCGGTCGAGGTTCTTTAGATCGAAGGCATTTGAGGTGATTTCATGAAGGCTCATCTTCTCCCGGTCAACGTTTCTATGACATGGCCGGCGGCGAGCCCGACGTTCACCATATACTCTCGAATCGACTTCGTACCGACAAAACGGAAGCCGCTAATCTCCTGACGATCACCATCCCACGATAAAACCCATGTCTTCTTGAGTTTAGCGTTGAGAATAAGTTCTCCTAACTTGCTTGAGTCATGGCGGATAGCCGTATTGACATCGTCGTAAAAGTCACGGAGCATACCTAACGTGCTGCCATCAGTGTCTTCAATGACCGCTTCCAGAGGAACTTCTCGAGATAATGAATCGACAAACTCCGGAAGCGCAGTAAATTCAACTTTGACCAGATAGAAAGGAGCCCAGTCTCGCAACAAACGTTGCCAATCCGTACGTTCGGCTTCGCGGTACGAAAGTAATCTTATGTTGTGGCTAAGCGCTGCTGACTTCGCACCCGCGTCAAACTTACGAGCTATCATGATTCCCTGAATGGCCCCGATGTCCGACAACTTCGCGCTGAACTCATCGACTTGTCCGATTCCTACAGCGCGTGCTTTTTGCTTGCACTCAATAGCAATCAAAGTGGTGTAAGGTCCAGTCGTGGTTCGAATTAACACATCTATTTGTCTCATCCGATTAGAGCGACGGCCAAACAGCTTTACATTATGCTCGACAACTGCATTGGGCAGACATGCAGCGTGCAAGCGTGCAACCAACTGTTCGAATTCCTTCCAGTCAGGCATCGAGGTCAACTCCGGTAATGCGTGGGTATTCGCACATTCTCGGCGCAGCACGAAGATGCGACAAGGATGTTAATAAAGGTGAGTGTCTCCTTCCAACCCAGTTCACTGAACCTCCACTCATCAACACCACCCGATATACAGTGAAACCTTTATGGAAGCGGCACGTACAATCACAATGCCGGCTTGAGCCGGTTCACCCCCATCTGAAAGGAGCAGCCTATGCGAAACACCTCACGGCTTCCATGCTTCGGGCGCTCGCGCCCGAAGGCTGGTGGCCCGCGGTGAGTCTCCCCCGGACAATCGTCGGATCGTCTTCCTCTGCCTAAAAGCCCTGCTTAGTGCAGTGATCCCGGCAGCAGGAACAGTGCTCGACATCTCAGAGGTGGCCGCCGAGTTCTACCGCAAGTGGAAACAGGCACGCACGGCACGTAGAGTACAAGGTTCTAGCCCGACAGGTGCGGGCGAACCAGTGGCGAATGTACAACACCAGGACGCTGGTCCAGCGGAGCTGAACCAGCCTTCAGAAGCAACACGGTAGCACGTCTTCCTCCAGGTACCCATTCCGGGGGAGCAGAACCTGGAAACCCCCTGAGCGTTAGCGCGCAGGGGGGTTTCTTATCCGGTCGCTCTAAATCACGACGTTCCAGGCACTCTATCATCTCCACCGTGCAGCGATTTCGCTTCAATTAACAGATTCCGAAACGCCCTGTCGCTTGTCACATTCCTCAAGTTTCTTTCGAACACGCGCTAGCTCAGCGCTTAAGCGCTTCACTTCCTCCCTCAACTGCTCGATCTCGTTCGTCTCCCTTCTGTACCACTCCGCGATCTTATCCAGGTTCTTGCCGTACGGAACTCGTCCGTTGAGGAATTCGCGGATGCTCGCGTGATGCATACCGATTTCCGCGGCCGTGTGTCGGAGGCTGGATGAGCCAGCGCGAGCTCGGACCGCCTCCCGCAGAACATCAATCGGCACAGCCGGCTCACGCGGAGGCATTGACGCCTCCGCGGTGCTTGGCTAGCCTTGAGCCTGTATGAGTGTGGCTGAGTTTCGGTTGCGTACACGGGGACAGTGTAGCTACCGAGATGCGGTCTCGCCACTCCACGCCTGAAGATCGCGGGAGGGGTTCAGATGAGTCAGCAAGCCAACGATTACTACTCGATCCACAACTCCACACACGTGCCTGGCCGCGAGCGCGCGCGGTGCATCATCTCGCGGCAGGTGCGCGAAGCGTACATCGCGGTAATGGATGCGCTCGACGAAGGTTGGAACATACTTCATCCGATCGCGGCCGTCGCAGAGGCTTACGCGATGAACCAGGTGCCGTGTTGGCCGGAAGCACTGGCACTGTCCTGGGTGCTCCGGGTGGATGTAGTGGATGAATACCGCGGAGTCGTTTTCGATTGCTGGGAATCGGTTCCGCAGGCCCAAGGCTCAAACCGACCGATGATTGCGAACGCGGTTGACGAGTGTTGCGAAATCGAGCGGTACTTGCACGTGGTTGAGCTAGCCGCGCAGTCTGATCGATGCCCGGTGGAGATCCAGGCGTTGATTGGACCTGTGCGGCAATCCTTCGCACACTGGCTGGAACGCTTCAAAGGGATAGTTGCTCCCGTTGCGGCGATTGAGTACGCCTGTGCACTCGACGGAGCACCGCCGCCACGGATAAGTAAAACGAGAGACTCTACCCCCCGTTGCCGCCCAGCTTGTAGCGCGCGAGCTTCAGGTATTCGTTGAAGTAGGTGACCATCCCCGGCTCGCTGCGCCACCAGTCGCGCTCGGTGTAGCCGCGGGTGGGCGCGCCGTACATCATCACCCGCACGTCGACGCCCTTCAGGGCGCGGCGCAGGGCCAAGCGGCAGCGGCGCGTGTGATAGGTGGTGGTGACGGCGATCACCCGGCGCGCGTGGGTGCGGAGGATCCAGTCGCGCAGCACGCGGGCGTCGTCGGTGGTGCTGGTGGTGCCGCCGGGGATGTTCAGCACTTGCACCGCGCTGTCCGGCACGCCCTGCTTCTTCAGCACGCCCAGGAAGATCTGGGTCTGCGTGGGAACCAGGCCGTCGGCCGCGAGCCGCCCCGTCTCCATCCCCGGCACCAGCACGCGCGGGGCGAGACCCCGGTGGTACAGCGCCGCCGCCGCGTAGGGTCGGATGTCCGGGTCGCCGCCGAAGACGAAGATCGCGTCGGACTTCTGCAGCGGGTCGTGCACGGAGAGGTAGCGCGCCGCCGCCGTCAGGATCGGCGCGCGCAGCAGCCAGGCCAGCGCGCACGCCAGGACCAGTGTGGCGAAGGCGATCAGCAGCCGTCGGCCGTGGCGGCGTTTCGGCCGTGGCGCGGGGGACGCGGCGGCGCGGACGTCCACGGCGCCATCGTCACGGTGCGATGACGGCGTCGCGGTTTGCTTGACAGGGTCCGGTGGGCGCATGTACACCTTGGTGCAGGAACCTTCCCTCGCATCCCCCTGAATGTTTCACATCGACCCGTCCGATCCAACCCCGGTGGACGTGCAACTGGTCCGCACCATCCGCTCCGCGCTGGGCGCGGGGCTGCTGGAGCCGGGAGAGGAGATGCCGACGGCGCGCCAGCTGGCGGTGGAGCTGCGGGTGGGCGCCAACGCCGTGTCTCGCGCCTACGCCGAGCTGGAGCGGCAGGGGGTGCTTGCAACCCGCAAGGGGGTGGGCCTCGTAGTGAGCGCGCGCCCCGACGACATCCGGCAGGAGGAGCTGCTGGACGAGCTGTCGGCGCTGGAAGACACCTTCCTGCGCGAGGCGAGCGCGCTGGGGTTCTAGCTGAACGACGTGATCATCCACCTGGACAGCCGAAGGAGAGACCTCTCCGATGCCCCCTAGAACCGACCTGATCCAGACCGGCCAGCAGTTCCCCAGCCAGCGCCCGGCGGCCAGCGGCGGCGGGCCCAACTTCCTGTCCACCATCGCGCTGCTGGTCCCCACCGCCGTGGGCGCGGCGGCCGCCGCGGCGATCCACAATCCGATCGCCATCGCCGCCGGCGCGGTGGTCGGCGTGTTCGCCAGCATGATGCCCAAGATCGCGCGGCAGTGGGAGCGCGCGGTGGTGCTGCGCATGGGCAAGTTCCACGAGATGAAGGGCCCCGGCGTCTTCACCGTGATCCCGTTCGTGGACCAGGTGTCGTCGTGGATCGACCAGCGCACCATCACCACGCCCTTCGCCGCCGAGCAGACGCTGACGGCCGACACGGTGCCCGTGAACGTGGACGCGGTGCTCTTCTGGACCGTGCACGACCCCGAGAAGGCCGCGCTCGAGGTGCAGGACTACGTGCAGGCCGTGAGCTGGGCGTCGCAGACCGCGCTGCGCGACATCATCGGCCGCACCAGCCTGACCGAGCTGCTGCGCGGCCGCGAGCGGATCGAGAGCGAGCTGCAGGCGTTGATCGACCAGCGCAGCACCCCGTGGGGCGTCACCGTGCACAGCGTGGAGATGCGCGACGTGGTGATCCCCGCGGTGCTGCAGGACGCGATGAGCCGCGAGGCGCAGGCCGCGCGCGAAAAGCAGGCGCGCATCATCCTGGGCCAGGCCGAGGTGGAGATCGCGCAGCTCTTCGCGCAGGCGTCCGAGGCCTACGCCGGCAACCCCACCGCCCTGCAGCTCCGGCAGATGAACATCCTGTACGAGGGGCTGAAGCAGAAGGGCGGGATGATGGTGATCCCCAGCAGCATCGTGGACTCGATGGGCCCCGCCGGGGTGATGGGCGTGACCGCGCTGGCCCAGCAGCAACAGCAGCAGCAGGACGCCGCCGAGCCGCCCGCGCCCGCGCAGCTGCCGCCGGGGGAAGACTGGGCGGGGTGAGGTGCGGAGTGCTGAGTGCTGAGTGCTGAGTGCTAAGTGCTGGGTGCTGGGTGCTGGGTGCTGGGTGCTGGGTGCTGGGTGTTGGGTGCTGGGTGCTGGGTGGAGGGTGCGTGTCGGTGTGGATGTCTGCGGGGTTGAAGTCCGCGAAGGCGGCGCGAAGGCGGACTGCGTGCCGTTGTAGCGGCGAGGCGGCGAGTTCACTCGCAAACTCCACGACGGACTCCACGACGGACTCCACGACGGGTTTGACGACGGATTAACGACGGATTTCCGCGACCCTGCCGCGTGCGCGGTCAGGGTCGCGGTGCGTTCAGGTGTCTACGACAGGCGGTGACCGGATGGCGGAACGCGAGGCGCTGGTGATCGGGGCGGGGGTGATCGGGCTGACGGCGGCGGTGCGGCTGCGCGAGGCGGGGTGGCGCGTTCACGTCCGCGCGGCGGAGCCGCCGGAGCGCACCACCAGCGCCGTGGCGGCGGCGATGTGGTACCCGTACCGCGTGGGCCCCGAGGCGCTGGTGACGGAGTGGGGCGAGCGCAGCTACGCCATGTTCCGCCGCCTCGCCGCCGACCCGTACACCGGCGTGCGGATGACGCCCGGGATCGAGCTCCTCCCGCCCGGCGCGGACCCCGGGATCGTACCCGATTGGGCCGCGCACATCCCCGACTTCCGCACGGCGCGCGCGGACGAGGTGCCGGCGGGGCGCGTGGGGTGGGCGTTCACCGTGCCGGTGGCCGACACCGCCGTCTACCTGCGCTGGCTGGCCGCGCGCTTCGCCGAGCACGGGGGCGAGGTGGAGATCGGGCGCGTCGCTTCGCTGCGGGAGGTGGCGGGCGAGTTTCCGCTGGTCGTGAACTGCACCGGGCTGGGCGCGCGCGAGCTGGTGGGCGACGCGGCGATGCGGGCGGTGCGCGGGCAGATCGTGCGGGTGGAGAACCCCGGGCTGCGCTCGTTCTGGCTGGACGAATACGATCCCGAAGGCCTGCTGTACGTCATCCCTCGCGGCGCCGACTGCGTGCTGGGCGGCACCGCGGACGAGGGGGAAGAGGAAACCGCGGCGGATCCGGCGGTGGCCGATTCGATCTTGCGGCGCTGCGCCGCGGCCGTGCCCGCGCTGGCCGGCGCGCGCGTGCTGGAGCACGGCGTGGGCCTGCGCCCCTGGCGGCCCGAGGTGCGGCTGGAGGCGGAGAGCATCGGCGGCGCCACCGTCATCCACGACTACGGCCACGGCGGCGCCGGCGTCACCCTAAGCTGGGGGTGCGCGGAGCGGGTGGTGGAGCTGGCCCGGGCCGCGATGGGGTAATCCGCTGCGCTCCGGTGCGGCGGGTAGCGGTCCGCTGTTCACGCACTGGCGCAGTGGGGGCGGAGGACGCAGATTGTCCAATCACGCTACTCACCGCGAATAGACGAGTTGATGCCGGCGAATTACGAGCTGGACGTAGAGCGCGGGCTGGTGATGATCGAGCTGGCGGGGGTGCTTACGGGAGCCGACCTCGAGGCCTTCAGCGAACGGTTGCGGCAGGATCCGGCGTTCGATGGTACGTGGCCTGCGCTGGTGGATGCGTCGGGGCTGGACCCGGCGGGTCTCTCCACCGACACCATCCGCGCCCGCGCCGCCGTGCCGCGCAAGAAGCCGGTGCGCGTGGCCATCGTGGCGCCCGCGGACGCGGTGTTCGGCCTGGCCCGCATGTTCCAGATGATGACCGAGGGCCGCGGCAACTTCATCGAGGTTTTCCGCCGCAGGGACGAGGCGCTGGCGTGGCTGGGGTCCGGCCGCGGCGGCGCGCAGGGCGATTGAAATCGCTGCATCGCTGCAAGAACCACACGAAGTCCGCCTTCGCGGACTAGCGGCGCCGGCGTGGGCCGGCGTGATGGTGCACGGAAGGTGATTCGGTTGAAGCCTCGCGCGGTTTGCGGGGCTTTTCGTCGTCGTGGCGGCGGCTTCGGCCGTGGGCGGATGGCTACCGTCCGCGCGCCGGGGATTCGCGCCACGCGCGGGCGGCGGCGCGCTCGTCAGCGGTGAGCGGGCCGGGCGGCGGCACCAGCAGCTCGACGCCGGGGCGCAGCCGGTCGGGCGCGGGGAGCACGTCGCGGTTGGCCAGCCACAGCCGCGGCCACAGGCTCCCGTCGCGGTAGACGAGCCATGCGATGGCGGTCAGGCTCCCATCGCCCTCGCGGACCACGTAGCTGTCGTTGGGCCAGTCCGAAAAGCCCGATTCGCCGCGCTGGCGCCACGGCCGCGCCTCCGCCCGCATCGCCGCCCGCGTGCGCGGCGCATCGGCCGAGACGGCCGAGACGGCCGACGGCTGCGTCGTCGCGGACGGCCGCGGTGGCGCGGGGAGCGGACGGCCGGCGAGCCGGGGCGCAACTGGATGCCCGGGCGTGGTCAGCAGTCCGGGAAGCACGGGCGAGGGCCGCGGCGGGGCGGGCGATGGGCTGCTCTCCGCCGGCCGGCCTCCCGGCACGCTCTCGCTCCCCCGTGCCGCGGCGCCGCCGAGCACCAGGTCGCCCCCGGCGACGATCCGCAGCGCGCGCTGACGCGGGACGGCGCGCAGCGTGAGCTCCGTCTCGCCGCCCGGCTCGAGCGCCACGGCCGTCGTCTCGTGGTCCAGCGCGTGGTGCGCGGGGAGGCCGTCGCCGGCGACGGTGACGGTCCAATCCCCCGGCGGCAGGTCGGAGAAGAGGAAGGCGCCGTGCGCGTCCGTCATCCGCCGGCGCCGCTCGGTTCCGCTGCGCAGCTCCACGACCACGCCGCCGATGCCGTCCTCTTCCTCTTCCGGATCGGTCACGATCAGCCGCCCGCTCACCCGCGCCGAGCGCGACACGCCGACCTCCACCGCGTGCGTCTCGCCGCCGGCCACCTGCACCTTCAGCGCGTCGGGGCGAACGACCACGCGCCCGACGCCGGCGCTCACCGGGTCGATCTCCACCGTATAGCCGCCGGGCGGCAGCCCCACCACGGCCCAGCGCCCGTTTCCGTCCGTCACCACGGCGCGGTCGCCCACGCGCACCAGCACGTCGGGCACGGGGCGGCCGGTCTCCTGGTCCACCACGCGCCCGCTCACGCCGCCGGACGCGCGGTCGCGGCCGGTGGGCACGCGCAGCGGCACGGCGTAGTCCAGGTAGACCAGCGGGCGGCGGCGCCCCGGCTCGGCCCAGGGGAAGGCGCGCACCCGCAGCCGGATCGAGTGCCCGCCCGGGAGCCGCTGCTCGACCGAGCCGTCCACCAGCCCGTCGGCGCGCTCCATCCAGTCCGTAGCGCCGGCCTGCGCCAGCAGCGACAGGCGGGTGGATGCCGTGGCCTGCACC
This sequence comes from Longimicrobium sp., assembly GCA_035689035.1. Classification (GTDB taxonomy): domain Bacteria; phylum Gemmatimonadota; class Gemmatimonadetes; order Longimicrobiales; family Longimicrobiaceae; genus Longimicrobium. The sequence continues at coordinate 10,082 of DASSME010000470.1, forward strand.
GTGGCGCTCACGTTCGCGGCGACGCGGTCCTGCTCCACCCCGCTCTCCACGCTCGCCCCCGTCGTCCGCTCGATTCCCGCGGAGACCGCCTGCCCGGCGATGGTGCCGCCCGCGCGAACCCACGCGCGGCGGTACGGCGAGCGGGCTCCGATCCGTTCGTCCTCGACCTCGCCCGCCTCGCCGCCGCCGCCGAAGACCCACCGCCTGGCCCGCAGCGTGGCGGACGCGTACCACGTCTCGGCGCGGCGCGCCCACGCCCCGGCGGGCGACTCGCCGGCGCGCTCGCGGGCGCGGCGCTCGACCGTGATCACGCCGCCCACCGTCACGCCGCCGGACGCGGTGGTGGAGCGCAGCTCGGTGCCGGGAAGCGCCAGGGCCACCGTGTCCCGCCGCCGCTCGCGCTCGTAGGCGCCGCGCACGGCCAGCCAGGGCGCGGGGCGCGCGCCGCCGGAGGCCTGCAGCAGCGAGCGCCCGCGCTGCTCGCCGGCGAAGCCGCGGTCCGCGCCGATCGCGCGCGCGTCCACCCACGCGGCCGACCCGCCGGCGCGCACGTGGCCGTACGCGGCGCGCCCCTCGCCGCTCGCGCCGTACTCCGCGTCCGCGGCCACGCCGCGCGCCGGTGCCAATCGGCCGCGCAGCGACAGCGCATTCCCATCCCCTGACGCCGCGTAGTTGGCCGCGAGCGACGCGCCCCGCCCGCCGACGCCGATCGTGCCCGCGGTGACGCGTTCGGAGTTGGGGACGAAGCGGTTGCGCGCCGAGAACCCTTCCAGCCACACCGCGCCGGCATCGATCCGCCCGCCCGCGCCATACCCCGCGCGGCCCGGTGTGGTGAGCGGCGACAGCGACCAGAACTGGTCGCCCAGGCGGACCTCGCCGCGGCGGCCGCGCACCGCCAGCGAGAGCTGCTCCTGCTCGCCCAGCTGCGGCGCGGCGGCACCCCGGCCACGGTAGAACAGGTCCACCCGCGGCCCGTTCGGGGTGATCGGCCCGGACGCGTACACCTCGGCCGGAACGCCGCCGCCGCCCTCCCCGCCCGAGCCGGCGCGCAGGGCGACGCGGACGGGGAGCGCGTACGCCGCGTTCGCCGCGCGTGCGCTGCGCGACACCAGCTCCACCCGCGCCGTCGCCGTCGCGGAGACGCCGTCGCCGCTCGCCGACAGCGTCACGCGGTGGCTGGGCGCCGTGGCCGCCGCCGCGGTGGCCACCGCGACGCGGACCACCCGGCTTTCGCCCGCCGCCAGGTCGAGCGCTCGCGCATCGGGCCTCGCCGCGAACCCCGGCGTCGCGGTGGCGGCGATGCGCACGGTGGCGCGGCCGTTCCCGCGGTTCGTCACCCGGAAGCCGGCGTGGTACTCGGCGCCGGTGACGGCGAAGCGCGGCGCGTCCTCCACCGTCACGTCCAGCGCGCGGCGGGGCTGCACGGCCACGATCACGCTGTCCATGGCCGACGCGGCGCCGGCGCGCAGCCGGTAGCGCACCACGTACCTCCCCGCCGGGGTGGAGCGCGGGATCACCGTCGCCACCAGCCGGACGGCGGACGCGCCGCGCCCGACCGGCGCGTTCGCGTCCGCCGAGAGCGAGGGCCAGCCGCGCGGGAGCAGCGGGTCCGCCACGGCGGGCGTGGGCGACGGGTTGGCGACGCGGAAGGCGGCGGTGACCGGGGCGCCGGGGTCCGCCTGGACGCGCGGCGGCCCCACCCGCGCCACCAGCGGTGCCTGCGCGGCGGCGGCGGTGGAGACGAGTGGGGCGATGAGCAGCGCGGCGAGCGGCCGTCGGAGCGGCAACGCGGGGGCCTACAGCTTGAGCCGGTACTGCGCGCCGAACACCTGGTCGCCGCCCGCGTCGGCCACGACGAGCGCCTGGTAGGTGCCGGCGGGGACGGCGCCCAGCTCGAAGGTCTGGCGCAGCGAGGTGCCGGGGTACAGCAGCCCGCGCCGGCTGGTGAACGCGCCCGCCTTGTTCCCGGCCTCGTCGTACAGCTCCACGCGGATCTCGGGGCGGTACGCCACCTCCCCCGCGTTGGCGACGTCGACCTCGAGCACCTTGCCCGTGCCCGCCGCGTACGCCCGCGCGCTGGCGAAGCGCACCTGCGGCGCGCCGGCCCCGATCGTCGTCGCGATCTGCACCGCGTAGCGGATCGACGGCGTCACCCCCATCCGCACGCGCGCCGCGGCGGTGGAGGTGGTGGACTCGGGGCTGCCGTGCGCGATCCCCTCCACCATCAGCAGGCTCCAGAAAGTGCCGTGCAGCTCCGCGCCCGCGGGGACGGTGACCGTGTACCCCACCGTCGCCTCGCCGCCCGGCGCGATGCGCACCTGGCTGGGGGAAAAGGCGATCCACCGCGCGCTGCTCCGCGGCAGCGACCCGGCGGCGGCGTAAACGGTGCGCCCGTCGGCGGCGAACGAATAGTCGGCGAGGTAGACGCGCGCCTCTTCGGCCTGACGCCCCTCGTTGCGCAGGCGGAGGGTGCCCGAGTACGTCTCGCCCGGCTGCGCGGCGCGCTCTTCCACGCCGCTGCCCAGGACGGTGATCTGGGCGGCGGCGGGCGCGGCCACGGCGGCCAGCGGCAGGGCGATGGAAAGGATGCGGCGGATCATGATGGGTTTCGGCGGTGCGATGGCTGCGGATGAGAACGAAAAACCGCGGGCGCGGCGGAGGTCACCGCCGCGCCCGCCGTGCGTCACTGCCTGGGTCAGGCGCCGGCGACGATGGTGTAGGTCACCGTGCGCGTGCCGGCGGGGACCACCCCCGCGGCGGCGGTGGCGGTGAGCGTGTAGGTGACGCCCAGCCCGCTGGCGTTCACGGTGCTCACGCCGGTCACCACGTCCTGCGCGGTGGTGCCGAGCTGCACGGCGCCCGCGCTGGTGCCGCCGCTGGGCGCGGCCAGGCTCACCGACAGCGCGGTGCCGCCGGGCATGTCGCTGTCCAGCCCCGCGGTGATCTTGCGGTCGGTCTCGTTGGTGGTGATGGCGTAGGTGGCGTTGGCCGTGGCGGTGGTGGGCGCGCTCCCCGCGGTGGCCGTGCTGATCACCAGCGACGGGCTGCCGCTGAAGGTGATCTGGTTGATGGCCTGCACCTCGAACGACACGTCCTGCGTGGCCGTCTGCGCGGCGGCCTTCCCGGCCGAGAGGGCGACGAGCGCCAGGGCGGGCGCGGCGAACCGGATGATCTTCATGGCTTCGACTGCTTCCTGTGGAGTTGGATGAGATTCGCCCGGGCGGGGCGGGTGCGACTGGCCGGGCCAGCGTCGCCCGTTCCCATGGCAGGGTGTGGACCACATCCGCGTACGGAGGCTAAGTCGTTCCCGTGTCGGTAGATAGGATGGATTCGGAACGCTCCCTTCACATCGGCGAAATGTCTGATAGATGGACGCGGAAGTTGTTGCGGAGGTTGGATTTCCCTGTGACGGCGGGGACTTCGGCGGGCTGTCGGATTTCTCGACACCGGCGGCGCGGGGGCGCCGGGCATGGCGGGGAGCGTCAGGTGTGCTTCTTCCGCGACGGATAGACCTCGTGCTCCGGGTCCCACCAGAGGAAGCCGAGGACGTGTTCGTTTCGCATCCCGTAGATCCGGCGCCGTCCCGTGACGCGGAGCGAGAAGAGGGCGGGTGTGTCGTCGTGCTTCAGCTCCTGCAGGCGGTCGCGGGCCTGTTTCGAGCACCCCGCCACGTCCACGAAGTGGTGCTCACCGCCTTCGATCTCGCCCCACGTCATCGATTCGAGCTGTTTCAGGCGCTGCAGCACCTGGGCAAGGTCGCCCCCCGAGAGCGCGCTCCAGCACCACGGCCCGCCGAGGTCGACGATCCGAAACGCCCACGGCGGCCTGTTCCGGAGCACGTTCGGCGCATCGCCCCGTGCCTGCTTCTGACCCGGGTCCCCGAAATGGGACCGGGGCGCCTTGCGGTCGCCCCGGTCGAAAGCCGAATGCGGATGCTTGCTCTTTCCCATCACGCGGCTCGCAGGCTGCTGTAGTACTCCATCATCGAGTCGAGCGTGATCTCGGCGTTGCCCCGCTCGCCGTCGGGAAGGCCGGCGCGCGCACGCTTCCAGGGATCTTCGCTGTGCGTCCAGTCGCTGAGCACCTGCGCGTTGCGGTTGCCGTAGTAGTCGAGCACGGCGTCCACCGTTTCGCGGTCGTCCAGGTCGAGCCGGGCGGCGTCGCCTCGCGGCCACCCCCGCACGTCGAACTGCCCGCGGTGCTCCCGGTAGAGCTCGGGAACCACCGGCCCGTGCGCCCACGCCTCGATCCGCTCGCCGAACAGCGGCCGGTCTTCCCACACCAGCGACCACGCCTGCGCGTAGTACACCAGCTTCTGAAGCTTCATGGCCGACATCGGGCCCTGCTTTTCCAGGACGTACGCCGCCACGTCATGCGCGGAAACCATCGCCCCTCCTGAACGAAGTCGCCCCGAACACGTTCCGAATTCCCCCAACTTTAACCGCGCCCTCGGCCAGCGTCAAGGTTTGTCCATTTCTGGTCAATTTCGCGGGCGCTCGACAACTCCTCCGGCGGCTCGGGAACCATCACCGTCAGGCGCCCGGGGGCGAAGGCGTACTCGAAGCGGCGGGCCGACACCGGCTCGCCGTCGGCGTTCACGGACAGCTCGTCGCCGGCTTCGATGGTGAGCGAGGGGACCTTGCGGTAGGTGACGCGGGGGTGGTCCACGTGGCGGCCGGCGCGGATCTGCGGGGCGATGCGCGCGAACTCCAGGTGGCCCATGTGCTCGATCACGCACACGTCCAGCAGCCGGTCGTCCATCTCCGCCTGGGAGGTGATGTGGACGCCGCCACCGGTGCGCCGCGCGTTGCCCACGGCGAACACCAGGAACTCGCCGTCGTGCAGCGTCTCTCCAGCGGCGGTGAAGCGCGCGCGCCGCGGCTCCAGCCGCACGAACTTGCGCACGCCGGTCACCACGTAGGCCACGGGGCCCAGCACGCTCTTCAGCGCGGTGGACGAATCTTCCGTCGCCTCCGCGCCGAAGCCGCCGGTGGAGACGTTCAGGAAGCAGCGCCCGTTCAGCGTGGGCACGTCCACCGCGAAGGGCACGCCGGCCACCGCCACCGCCAGCGCCGCCTCGGGGTCGTCCGTGGGGATGCCGAGTCCAGTCGCCAGGTCGTTCGCCGTCCCCAGCGGGAGGATGGCGAGCCGCGGCGCATGCGCGGCGCCGGGGACTCCGCCCAGCACCAGCCCGTTCACCACCTCGTTCACCGTCCCGTCGCCCCCGGCGGCGACCACGAGCTCGACGCCCGCGTCCGCCGCGTCTCGGGCGAAGCGGGCGGCGTCGCCCTGCTCGAAGGTGACGCGCGGGTGAACCTCGTGCCCCGCGTCGCGCAGCTTGATCACCCCGCCGCGCACCTCGTCGACGGAGCCGGGCTTCACGATCAGAACGATCCGCACTACGTCCTCGCTCTCCACGGTGGGGTGGGTGCGACGAGCCGAGGGGTATCCGCGGGATGACGTGCCGCGCGGGATGACCTTCCGCGGGATGCGACCATCCGCGGGATGCGAGTGAACTCGCGGCTCGCGGCTACAACGGCACACGGTCCGCCTGCGCGGACTTCAACGGCGGGCCGTGGCAACATCCCCGCCAGCCCTCACCCTGGCTTCCGGGCGCGACTGCGTCGCGTCCTGAACGCCTGTCCCTCTCCCGAACTGCAGGAGAGGGACCGGGGGGTGCTTCGCGCGGCCGCGCGGCTACGTCATCCCAGGAATCGAACGTTGTTCTCCAGATCAACCTCCCCTTTCTCCCGCGGAGCGGGGGAGAGGGGTCGGGGGAGAGGGGTCGGGGGAGAGGGGGCCTGCCGCGGCATGCGTCCTCCGCATCGCCCACTCGGTTCCCCGCCGTTGCCCCACTTCTCCCCACCTGATCACCGCCGGCCGCTGGGATCAAGCACTTCCGCGCCTCTTCGTCCCGCCCCCTCCGCACTATTGTTCGGCATATCTTCGCCTTGACGGCATGAAAACGGTCGTTAGCTTGGGTCGCGGTGGGGAAGAGTGGGGCACAGTGGGGAACTGGGGGACGCATGCCCTCAAGAGGGATGGATGACCGGGTACCTGGGCAGCTTCGAGCACCGGATCGATGAAAAGGATCGGCTCAGCCTTCCCGCGCAGTTCCGGCGTGAGAGCGGCGAGCAGACCCTGGTGCTGGTGCACGCGTATCCCGAGAACCTGACCCTCTACCCCGAGCGGAGCTGGGCCGACGTGCAGGACCGGCTGCGCGAGATGATGCGGCTGAACCCGGCGGCCCGCCCGTACGTGCTGAGCGTGACCGCCAACGCGGTGGAGGCGGCGCCCGACAAGCAGGGGCGCATCCTGGTGCCGCGCCGGCTGCAGGAGGCGGTGGGGATCAAGGGCCCCACCCTGGTGGTCGGCGCCATCGACCGCATCGAACTGTGGGACCCGGAGCGCTTCCGCGCGGCCACCGCCGCGCCCCCGGCCGACGCCGAGCGCTTCACGCACCAGATCTTCGGTTGACGTTCCGTACCCGGTCCGTGGGAGGCGACATGATCCACACCGCCACGCCCCAGCAGCCACGCCGCGCCGACGCGCGCTCCGTGCCCTGCGCGCTCGACCGCCACCTGGGCCCCTTCGAGTCCATCCCCGAGCTGGACGGGTGGCTGGGCGCGGACTGGTGCCTGTGCCGCGCCTGCCGCAGCACGCTCACCACCTGGACGGCGCTGAGGCAGCGGAGCGCGGCGTGATGGACTACGCCTCCGCCTATCACGCGCCGGTGATGGTGGAGGAGGTGATGGGCTTCCTGCGCCCCGAGCGCGGCGGCCTTTACCTGGACGGAACGCTGGGCGGCGGCGGCCACGCCGAGGCGCTGCTGGAGCGCGGGCCCGAAGCGCGGCTGATCGGCGTCGATCGCGACCCCGACGCGCTGGCCGAGGCGGGGAAGCGGCTGGAGCGCTTCGGCGACCGGGTGCGGCTGGTGAAGAGCCCCTTCGCGGACGCGGTCGAATCGGCTGGCGTGGCGGAGGGTGCGCTGGACGGCGTGCTGCTGGACCTGGGGATCAGCTCGCACCAGATCGACGAGACGGGGCGCGGGTTCACCTTCCGCGCCGGGGCGCCGCTGGACATGCGGATGGCGCAGGCCACGGCGGGCGAGCCCTCCGCGGCGGACCTGCTGAACGAGATGGACGAGGCCGGGCTGGCCACCGTCTTCTGGAAGTACGGCGAGGAGAAGCGCTCGCGGATGCTGGCGCGGGTGGTGGCCGAGATGCGGGCCCGCAAGCCGTTCGCGGTGAGCGACGACCTGGCCGAGGCGGTGGGGCGGGCGATGCCGCGGTCCGACGCGGGGGACCTCGCCCGCATCTTCCAGGCGCTGCGCATCGCGGTGAACGGCGAGATCGAGCAGCTGGAGACGGCGCTGTCGAAGTTCCGCGACGCCCTCGCCCCGGGCGGGGTGTTCGCGATCCTGAGCTACCATTCGCTCGAGGACCGGCTGGTGAAGAACGCCTTCCGCGACTGGAGCCGCGCGTGCACCTGCCCTCCGGGGCTTCCCGTGTGTGTTTGCGGAGGTGTGCCGCGGGGGGAGACTCTGGCGCGGAAGGCGATCACCGCCTCGCAGGTCGAGATCGAGCGGAACGTGCGCGCCCGCAGCGCCCGGCTGCGTGCCTGGAGGCACGCGTGAGCCGCCGCGCCCCGGGCCCGCTGCCGTGGGAAGCCCCGCGTGCCGCTGCGGACGCGCGCAGCGCCCGCCGCCGCGCGCGCCTGGCCTGGGCCGCGTACGCCGTCGTCCTGACGGCGGCGCTCGCGTCCGTGGTCTGGCGGCAGACCGCGGGGGTGGAGCGCTTCCGCGAGGTGCAGGCGCTGCGCGAGGAAGCGGCGGTGGTGCGCGCGGAGAGGGACGAGCTGGCCACCCGCATCCTGACGCTCTCGCGGCGCGAGCGGATCGTGGCCTATGCGCAGACGCGGCTGGGGATGCACGTGGCGCGTGACGAGGAGGTGGTGATGCTCCCCGTCCCCGCGAGCGCCGCGCCGGGCGACTCCGCGCCCCATGACCCGGCGGAGGCCCCGTGAGCACCCGCGCGCACCGCCCCGGCGAAGCGCCGACCGACGAGCGGCTGGCCCTGCGCCGCCGCGCGATGCTGGTGTCGGTGGGGGTCGCGGCGCTGCTGATCGTGGGGCGCGCGGTGCAGCTGCAGGGGTTCGAGGGCGAGCGCTGGCGCGAGGAAGCGCGCAAGCAGCAGCAGGCCACCGCGCCCCTCCCCGCCCGCCGCGGCGCCATCTACGACCGTGACGGCGTGCCGCTGGCGCTGACGCGCGAGACCTTCGCCGTCTCCATCGCCCCGCGCGAGCTGCGCGACCGCGACGGGGCCGTCCGCCGGCTGATGCGCGGGCTGGGGATGACGCGCGCCGCCGCGCGCCGGGCGACGGACCCGCGGCTCAAGTGGGTGGTCGTCCCCGGCCGCTTCAGCGTGGCGCAGCGGCGGGCGCTGGGCGACGCGCGCGGCGTTTACGTGGAGCGCAAGCTGGAGCGCTTCTACCCGCAGGGCGACGTGGGGCGCGAAGTGCTGGGCGGCGTGGGGGCGGACGGCCGGGCGCAGGGCGGGATCGAGCAGGCGATGGATTCGCTCCTGCGCGGCACCGACGGCTTCAGCGTGCTGCGCCGCGACGCGCTGGGCCGCAAGGAAGCGTCGGTCAGCCTCCCCGCCGTGCAGCCGCGCGACGGCGACGACGTGGTGCTGACCATCGACTTCGACCTGCAGGAGATCGCCGACGCGGCGCTGGACGAGCAGGTGCGCGCCACCCGCGCCGCGGGCGGCGACCTGATCCTGGCCGACCCGCGCACGGGCGAGATCCTGGCGGCGGTGAGCAAGCGCGGCGCCTCGCGCGACCTGTCCGCCTTCATCGAGCCGTACGAGCCGGGGTCGATCGCCAAGCCGTTCTTCGTCGCCACCCTCCTCGCCCGCCACCGGGCGACGCTGACCGACCAGGTGTTCGCCGAGAACGGCAGCTGGACGATGCCGAACGGCCGCACGGTGACCGACGTGCACCCGTACGCCACGCTCACGCTGCGCGACGGGCTGCGCGTGAGCAGCAACATCGTGATGAGCAAGTTCGCCGACCGGCTGCCGCAGGCCGACCAGTACGCCTACCTGCGCGACTTCGGCTTCGGCACCCCGACGGGCGTCGAGTACCCGGTCGAGTCGAGCGGACGCCTGCCGCGCCCGGACCGCTGGTCGCCCTTCACCCCCGCGTCGCTGGCGATGGGCTACGAGCTGTCGGTGACGCCGATCCAGATGGCGATGGCGTACGGCGCGCTGGCCAACGGCGGCGTGCTGATGGAGCCCCGCCTCCTGCGCGAGGTCCGCGGTGCGCGGGGCGAGGTGGTCGAACGCCGCGAGCCGCGCAAGGTGCGCCGCGTGATCCCCCAGGAAGTCGCCCTCGCGCTCCGCGACGTCCTGGTGGAGGTGGTGGCGGACGGCACCGCCACCAAGGCGCAGCTCTCCACCTTCGAGGTCGCCGGGAAGACGGGGACGAGCCGGCGGACCGGCGCGGGGGGGCGCTATATCGCGGGCGAGTACAACTCGAGCTTCGTGGGCTTCTTTCCCGCGCAGGCGCCGCAGCTGGTGATCTACGTGAAGCTCGACCGGCCGCAGGGCGACTACTACGGCGGCCTGACCGCGGCGCCGGTCACCCGCGCCACGCTGCAGGCGATCCTGGCCGCCCGCTCGCCCAGTCTCGACCGCCGCGCGCTGCTGGGGATGCGCACGCACGGGCAGGCGCCGGCGCAGACGGCGACCGCCGTGGACGATCCCGCGGTGGGCGGGAGCGAGGGGACCTACGTCTTCCTAGACAACCGCCTCCCCGCGGCGCCGGGGGCCGACCGCGCGCCGGTGCCGGTGCCCGACCTGGCCGGCCTCCCGCTGCGCGACGCCGCGCGCCGGCTGCACGCCCTGGGCTTCCACGTGCGCGTGCAGGGCGGCGGAGCGGTGAAGGCGACGCTCCCCGCGGCGGGCGCGGTGCTCCCGCGCGGCGACACGCTCACCGTGCTGGCGGAGGGGGCGTGATGGCGCGCACCACCCTCGGCGGCGTCGAGATCCGCCTGGAGCGCGAGGGGCTGCTGGCCGGCGGGCGGCTTCCGGCCGACGAGGCGGGGCGGCCGGTCAGCGACGCGTGGACCGATTCGCGGCAGGTGCGCCCGGGCTCGCTCTTCTGCGCCTACGCGGGGACGGCGTCCGACAGTCACGCCTTCCTGGCCGACGTGGCGCGGAAGGGCGCGGTGGGCGCCACGCTGGAGCGGGACGACGATTCCGTGCGCCTTCCCCAGCTGGCGGTGAAGGACGGGCGGCTGGCGGCCAGCTTCGCGGCGGCCGAGGTCTACGGCGACCCGTGGAACGAGCTGACGCTGATCGGCATCACGGGCACCAACGGGAAGACCACCAGCGCCGCCATCCTCCGCCACCTGCTCGGGCGCCGGGCGCCGGCGGGGTCGATCGGGACGCTGGGCGCGGTGGACCAGCACGGGAAGGTGATCCCCGGGACGGAAGGGCTGACCACCCCGGGCCCGACCGAGGCCGCGCGCTGGCTGCGGCAGTACGTCGACCTGGGCGTCAGGGCGGTGGCGATGGAGGTGAGCTCGCACGCGCTGGACCAGCGGAGGATGGCGGCGGCCCGCTTCGACGCGGCGCTGTTCACCAACCTCACGCGCGACCACCTGGACTATCACCAGACGATGGAGGAGTATCGCGCGGCCAAGCTCCGGCTGGTGGAGCTGCTGAAGCCCGCGGGCGCGGTCGTGCTGAATGCGGACGATCCGGCATGGAACGGTGTGGGGGCATCGGGAAACCGCCGGGTCGTCCGCTTCAGCACTTCCGCCCCGGCGGACGTCAGGGCGCGCGACATCCGGGTGGGGCCGGGGGGGATGGAATTCATCCTCTCCACCCCTTCCGGAGATACAGACGTGGCGCTGCCGCTGTTCGGCAGCTTCAACGTTTCCAACGCCCTGGGCTGCGCCGCGGTGCTCTGGGCGCTGGGGTGGAGCGCGGGCGAGATCACCAGCGGGCTGGCCACGCTGCCGCAGGTGCCCGGGCGGCTGGAGCGCGTCAGCGGCCCGCCGCTCAGCGCCACGGTGCTGATCGACTACGCGCACACCCCCGACGCGCTGGAGCGGGCGCTGGGCGCGCTCCGGCCGCTGGTGAGGGGCCGCCTGTGGGTGGTCTTCGGGGCCGGGGGCGACCGCGATCCGGGCAAGCGCCCCGAGATGGGGCGCATCGCGGCGCAGGGCGCCGACGTCGCGGTGGTGACCTCGGACAACCCGCGCACCGAAGACCCGGAAACGATCATCGATGACATCGAACGCGGCATGGGACGTGCACCCCGCCGGCGCATTCCCGACCGCCGCGAGGCCATCCAGCACGCCCTCCAGAACGCCGGCCAGGACGACCTGATCCTGCTCGCCGGCAAGGGCCACGAAACGTACCAGATCGTGGGCACGGAGAAGCATCCGTTCGACGAACGGCAGGTGGTTCGCGAGGTCCTGGCCGAACGGCGAACGAGTGGAGGTGCCGGTTGAGTGGTTTCCGCTGGACGGCGGAGAAGGTGGCGCGGGCGCTGGAGAGCGTCCGCGCGGCGGGTGAAGGCGTGCTGCCCTCGGGGAACGCGGGGCGGGCCGCCACGGCGGACCTGGTCTTCTCGGGGATCTCCACCGACACGCGGAAGATCGAGGCCGGGTCGCTGTTCGTGGCGCTGAAGGGCGAAAGCTTCGACGCGCACGACTTCCTGGCCCGGGCGGCCGAGGCCGGGGCGGCGGGCGCCGTGGTCTCGCGCATCCCCGACGGCGCGCCGGAGACCCTGGTCTACTACCGCGTCACCGACACCCTGCACGCGCTGGGCGCGCTGGGCCGGCACCGCCGCCGCGCGCTGGCCTGCCGGGTGGTGGCCGTCGCGGGGAGCAACGGGAAGACCACCACCAAGGACCTGCTGCGCGCCGCGCTGTCGCCGAAGTTCCGCGTCCATGCGACCACGGGGAACCTGAACAACCAGGTGGGCGCGCCGCTCACCCTGCTGGCCACGCCGGACGACGCGGAAGTCGTGGTGGTCGAGGTCGGCACCAACGAGCCGGGCGAGATCACCCTCCTGGGCGCCATCGTGGAGCCGAGCGTGGTGGTGATCACCTCCATCGGCGAAGAGCACCTCGAGGGGCTGGGCTCGGTCGAAGGCGTGCTCGAGGAGGAGCTGTCGATCCTCCCCCACCTGCGCGAGGGCGGGATCGCGGTGATGGCCGAGGACCCGCCCGAGCTTCCCGGGCGCGCCGCGGAGGTGATCGGCGGGGGGCGGCTGCGGGTGGCCGGGCTCGGCGAGCGGGCGGACGTGCGCCCCGACGGCGGCGCCGAGGGGATCGAGGTGGCCCCGGGGGGCGCCACCCGGTGGAGCTTCCGCGGCGTGCGCGTCGAGCTGCCGCTGCCGGGGATGCACAACGTCCGCAACGCGCTGATCGCGCTCGGCGTGTCGACGGAGCTCGGGGTACCGGTGGAAGATTCGGCCGCGTCCATCGCCGCCATGCCCGCGCCGAAGATGCGCAGCGAGTGGCGGCGCGTGGGCACCCTGAGCGTGCTGGCGGACTGCTACAACGCCAACCCCCCCAGCACCCGCGCGGCGATCGACCTCCTCGCGTCGCTTCCCTCCGAGGGCGGGAAGGTGGCGGTGCTGGGGACGATGCGGGAGCTGGGCGGCCACGCCGCCGAGCTGCACCGCGGCGTGCTGCTGGGCGCGCTGGGCCGGCTGGGGAACGGGATCGACCGGGTGGTGGCGACGGGTGACTTCGTCGCCGCCGCGCGCGAGCTGGGGGCGGGCGAGGGGGTGATCGCCGTGGAGGACCCGCTGGAGGCGTACGCGGCGCTGCGGCCCACGCTCACGGGGAACGAGACCATCCTGCTCAAGGGGAGCCGCGGGGTGGCGCTGGAGCGGCTGATCCCGCTGCTGGAGAACGACTTCGCGACCGACACCGCCACCGCGCACGCGGGAAGCTGACCGTGCTCTACCACCTGCTGGTGCCGCTGTCCGAGCACAACATCGCCTTCAACGTGTTCCGCTACGTGACCTTTCGCGCGGCGGGGGCGGTGGTCACGGCGTTCCTGGTGGCGTTCTGGTTCGGCCCCTCCATCATCTCGCGGCTGCGGATGCTGAAGGCGGGGCAGGTGATCCGCACCATCGGGCCGCAGACGCACCTGGGGAAGAGCGGCACGCCCACCATGGGCGGCGTCCTCATCGTCCTCGCCACCGTGATCCCCACGCTGCTGTGGGCGCGGCTGGACCAGTTCAACACCTGGGCGGTGATCGTCACCCTGTGCTGGCTGGGCGGGCTGGGGTTCATGGACGACTACCTGAAGATCACCCGGAAGAACACCGAGGGGCTGAAGGGGCGCTACAAGCTGGTGGGGCAGACCAGCGCCGGGCTGCTGCTGGGGCTGGCACTGGTGTTCCTGCCGCGGCTGGTGCCCTCGCTGGACAGCGGGATCCCCGGCTATCCGCACGCGTGGACGCAGATCCCGTTCTTCAAGACGGTGCACATCAGCATGTGGTGGCCGCTGTACGTGATCTTCGTCACCTTCATCATCGTGGGGTGCAGCAACGCGGTGAACCTCACCGACGGCCTGGACGGGCTGGCGGCGGGGCTCTCGACGATCGCGGCGGTGACCTTCGCCTTCTTCGCCTACGTGCTGGGGCGGGTGGACGCGGCCAACTACCTGAACCTGTTCTACATCCCCGGCGCGGGCGAGGTGGCGATCTTCCTGGTGGCGCTGGCCGGGGGGTGCATGGGCTTCCTCTGGTTCAACGCGCACCCGGCCGAGGTGTTCATGGGCGACACCGGGTCGCTGGCGATCGGCGGGGTGCTGGGGTGCGTGGCGGTGCTGCTCCGTGCCGAGTTCCTGCTGGGGATCGTGGGGGCGATCTTCGTGGCCGAGGCGATGAGCGTGATCCTGCAGACGGCGTACTTCAAGTACACCAAGAACCGCACCGGCACCGGCCGGCGGATCTTCCGGATGGCCCCGCTGCACCACCACTTCGAGCAGATCGGGTGGCACGAGAGCAAGGTGATCATCCGCTTCTGGATCATGGGGATCATGTGCGCGCTGGTGGCTTTCGCCACGCTCAAGATCCGGTGAGGGGCGGATTGGGGGGCACGCAGGCGGTGGGGTCGAACCGGTGCGTGAGTGCGCCAGTGCGCGAGTGCGTTTCAGACTCGCTCGGAAGCTGGCGGCCGCGCGCTTTGAACGCACCCGCGCACTCACGCACTGGCGCACCGGTTCGGCCGGAGACTTCGGAACCGCGATGAGGCTCGCATGACGACATCGCTGGCAGGACACACCATCGGGGTGCTGGGGCTGGCCCGCAGCGGCCTGGCCGCGGCGAAGCTCGCGCTCGCCCGCGGTGCGCGCGTGTACGCCAGCGACGCCAGCGACACCCCGCAGACCCGCCGCGCCGCCGAGCAGATCAACGCCATGCACGGCCTGGCCGAGGTGGGCCGCCACGACCTGGGCAAGCTCGCGCGCTGCGAGAAGATCGTCCTGTCGCCCGGCATCCCGCCGTCGGCCCCGGTGCTGCGCGCGCCCGAGATCGCCCACGTGCCGGTGATCCCCGAGATCGAGTTCGCCTTCGGGCTGCTGGAGTGCCCGGTGATCGCCATCACCGGCACCAACGGGAAGACCACCGTCACCTCGCTGATCGGGCACCTGCTGCACGAGCACGGCGAAGACGCGGCGGTGGGCGGCAACATCGGCACCGCGCTCAGCGAGCTGGTGCTGCGCGAGCCGCAGCCCCGCATCGCCGTGGTGGAGACCAGCTCCTTCCAGCTCGGCGGGATCCGCGAGTTCAACCCGCGCATCGGGGTGCTCACCAACCTGGCGCCCGACCACCTGGACTGGTACACCAGCGTCGACAGCTACTACGCCGACAAGGCGCACCTCTTCCGCAACGCCACCGGCGAAAGCCGCTGGGTGCTGAACGGCGAGGACGAGAAGGCCCGCACCCTTCCCGGCAACGCGCCGGGTACGCGCTACTACTTCCGCGTCGCCTCGCAGCCGGCCGCGAACGAGCTGGGCGGGTGGCTGAGCGGCGACGGGTGGCTGGTGCTGCGGCTGGAGCCCGGCCGCGACGAGCGGCTGCTGAAGGCCGACGAGCTGCGCATCCTGGGCCCGCACAACGTGGCCAACGCGCTGGCGGCTTCGATCGCGGCGCGGCTGGCCGGCGCCTCGGCCGAGTCGATCGCGCGGGGGCTCAGGACCTTCGAGGCGCCGCCGCACCGGCTGCAGCCCGTGGCCGAGACGGACGGCGTGCTGTGGATCAACGACAGCAAGGCCACCAACATCGCGTCGACGCAGGTCGCCGTGCGCGGGATGACGCGGCCCACCATCCTGCTGCTGGGCGGGCGCCACAAGGGCGAGCCGTACACCGAGCTCCTCGCGGACCTGGGGCGGGTGAAGGCGATCCTGGCCTACGGCGAGGCGGCGCCGATCATCGAGGGCGACCTGGCGGGGCGGGCGCCGGTGGAGCGCGTGTACGGCGGCTTCGACGACGTGGTGCGGCGGGCGCGCGAGCTCGCGCGGCCCGGCGACGCCGTCCTCCTCTCCCCGGCGTGCAGCAGCTTCGACCAGTTCAAGAACTACGAGGAGCGCGGGAAGCGCTTCGCCGAGCTGGTGACGGGCGTGGCGCAGCCGGCGCTGGCCGAGGCCGCGGCATGAGCGGGATGGCCCTCCTCGGCCGCAAGCCGAAGGGCGGCGCCGCCGTCCTGCAGCCGGTCGTCCCTCCCCGGGCGCGGACGCGTTCCACGCCGCCGGCCGCCCCGGCCGACGCGGCGCTGGCCGAGACGTGGGAGAGCCGCGCGCTGGTGGCGCTCACCCTGGTGGCGTTCTGCTTCGGGGTGATCGAGATGTACAGCGCCAGCGCGTTCATGGCGCGCTCGCAGGGGCTCCCCGGGCACTACTTCGCGCTGAACCAGCTGGTCGGCGCGCTGATCGGCGCGGTGCTGGCGGCCGTGCTCTCGCGCGTGGACTACCGCCGCTACCGGCTGTGGGCGTGGCCGCTGCTGCTGGTGATCGGCGCCATGCTGGTGGTGATCGTGATGCCGGGGACCAGCGCCATCGCGCCGCGCATCAACGGCGCGCGGCGCTGGCTGAACCTGGGGATCAGCTTCCAGCCCAGCGAGTTCGCCAAGATCGCGCTGATCGCGTGGACGGCGGCGCTGGCGGTGAAGAAGCAGGACCGGCTGCACTCGCTCAGCAAGGGGCTGGTCCCCTTCCTGGTGGTCTGGCTCCCGGTGGTGGCGCTGGTGCTGCTGGAGCCCAACATGAGCGCGGCGCTGCTCCTCCTCCTCCTTTCGGCGCTGGTGCTGTTCGCGGGCGGGGCGCGGATCGGGCACTTCATCTTCTTCGGCCTGCTGGCGGTGCCCGTGGTGTGGCACCAGATCACGCACGCCGGCTACCGGATGCAGCGCATCGCCGCCTTCCTGGACCCGACGGCCGACACCGACGGCGTGAGCTACCAGATCTACCAGAGCCTGATCGCGGTCGGCTCGGGCGGCCTGGGGGGCGTGGGCTTCGGCGGGAGCCGGCAGAAGTTCGGCTTCCTCCCCGAGCCGCACAACGACTTCCTCTTCTCGATGATCGCCGAGGAGTGGGGGCTGCTGGGGATCCTGCTGGTGGTGGCGATCTTCGCCGGGTTCCTGTGGGTGGGCTACCGCATCGCGGCGCGCGCGCCCGACCGCTTCGGATACCTGCTGGCGGTGGGGATGACCAACATGATCGCCGTCTCGGGCTTCCTGCACATGGGCGTCGCCCTGTCGCTCCTTCCCACCACGGGCGTGGCGCTGCCGTTCATGAGCTACGGCCGCAGCGCGCTGCTGGCGCAGTTCTGCGCGGTGGGGATCCTGCTGAGCGTGGCGCGGGCCACGCGGAAGGCGGCGGCATGAGCGCGCGCATCCTCTTCGCGGGCGGCGGCACCGGCGGCCACCTGTACCCCGCGCTGAACCTGGGCGACGCGGTGAAGCGCGCCGACCCGGCGGCCGAGACGTACTTCGTGGGCGCGCAGCGCGGCGTCGAATCGCGCGTCCTCCCCGAGAAGGGGGTGCAGCACCAGCTGCTGCCGCTGGAGCCGATCCGCCGGGCGCGGCCGTGGGAGAACTGGAAGCTGGTGCCGGCGATGTTCGGCGCGTGGGGGAGGCTGCGCGGGATCTTCGGCGCCTTCCGCCCGCAGGTGGCGGTGGGGACGGGCGGGTACGCCAGCGGCCCGGCGGTGCTCTACGCGCTCATGCGCGGCGTGCCGATCGCGCTGCAGGAGCAGAACAGCTACCCCGGCTTCGTCACCCGCAAGCTGGCGGGCCGCGCGCGGCAGCTTCACCTGGCCTTTCCGGAAGCGCGGAAGTACCTGAAGCCGGGGCCGAAGACGGAGATCTTCGAGTACGGCAACCCGATCACCCCGCCCGACTTCCACGTCGATCGCGCCGAGGCGCGGGCGCGCTTCGGGCTGGGGAGCGGGACGGTCTGCCTGGTCACCGGGGGAAGCCAGGGCGCGCGGGCGGTGAACGAGGCGCTGCTCTCGGACCTGCGCGGCGTGGCCGAGAAGCGCCTGCCGCCGCCGCCCGCCGGGTTCGAGATCCTGTGGGCCACGGGGACGGCGAACTACGACGCGATCCAGGCCAAGCTGGGCGAGATCGGGCGGGTGGACTGGGTGAAGCCGGTGGCCTACATCCAGGACATGCCCGGCGCGCTGGCCTCGGCCGACTTCGCCATCAGCCGCGCGGGCGCGATGTCGCTGGCCGAGCTCTGCGCCTGGGGCGTGCCGGCGATCCTGGTCCCGCTCCCCACCGCCGCGGCGAACCACCAGCACCACAACGCGGTCGCCCTGGCCGACGCCGGCGCGGCGCTGCTGGTCCCCGAGGCCGAGCTGGGCCAGGGCCGCCTGTGGGGCGAGATGATGAAGCTGGCCGCCGACCCCGCCGAGCGCGCGCGCCTGGCCGCGAAGGCGAAGGAGCGCGGCAAGCCCGACGCGGCGGACCGGATCGCGGCGGAGTTGTTGAGACTCGTCGGTGGGCAGGCGCCGCAAACGGGTGCGTGAGTGCGGGAAGTGCACGGGTGCGTGAGTGCGTGGAACTGCAACGGGTGCGTGAGTGCGTTACCGCGCTCCCTGGGCGGAGTTGGGACGGGCGATTGAAATCGCGGCATCGCGGCAACAACGGCCCAAAGTCCGCCTTCGCGGCCCAGGGATGGACTCGCGCGTGAGGTGAGGCATCGCGCAGGGACTGATGCCGCTACCTCTCCCGGTACGGGGGAGGTGCGAGCCTGGGCGAGCGGAGGGGGCGCGGCGTTGCGGACCGCCCGATCGCAGGGGAACGCGCAGGAGATGTGGTAGTTCGGCGGCTTTGCGGGTTCGCCCCCGGTGGCGGGAGGTGATGGGTGGATGGGAGTCGGGCCGCCGGGGGCCCCGCGCCGCGGAACGGACGAAGAGACCGGCCCAGGGCAGTTGCAGTCGAACGCACTGGCGCACTCACGCACTCGCGCACCTGTTTCGCAGTGCCGTCGAAGTGAGCAGAAGTTTCGTAGCCCCGGAAGGGATGGAACGCTAGAATCGTGACCGATCTCGATCTCGTGGAACTGGCCCGGAGCGGCCCGGTGCACTTCGTCGGCATCGGCGGGGCGGGGATGGCCCCGCTCGCCGAGATGCTGCTGCTGGCCGGCGGCCGCGTCACGGGGTGCCAGGACCATCTGAACGCCTCCGCGCGCCTGCTGCGCCGCCACGGCGCCCAGGTGGTCGAGGGCCACGATCCCGCCCACGTCGCCGACGCGCTCGCGGTCGTGATGACCGCCGCCGTCCCCGACGGTCACCCCGAGATCGCCGCCGCCCGCGCGCGCGGCATCCCCGTGCTCAAGCGGGCCGCGGCGCTCGGCGGCATCGTCAACCGCGGCACGGTGATCGGCATCGCGGGGACGCACGGGAAGACGACCACCACGGCGCTGACCACCACCGTCCTCGCCTCCGCCGGGCTCGACCCCACCGGCTTCGTGGGCGCGCACGTTCCCGCGTGGGGCGGCAACCTGCGCCGCGGCGGCGACAGCGTGTACGTGGTGGAGGCCGACGAGTACGACCGCTCGTTCCACCAGCTGCGGCCCACGGTGGCGGTCATCACCACGCTGGAGGCCGACCACCTGGACATCTACGGCTCGCTCGAGGCGGTGGAGGAGAGCTTCCTCACCTACGCCGAGAGCGTCCCGATGGATGGGATGGTCGCCTGCTGCGCCGACGACCACGGCGCCTCGCGTCTCGCCAACCTCCTGCGCGGCGGCCCCGAGCGGGTGATGACGTACGGGCTGAACGCCGGGTCGATGCTGCGCGCCGAGGAGGTGGCCAGCGACGGCGCGGCCACGCGGTTCACCGTGCGCGAGCGGGGGAAGGTGCTGGGGAGCGCGCGCATCGCCGCGCCCGGGCTGCACAACGTGCGCAACGCGCTGGCGGCGGTCGCCGTCGCCCGGCGCTTCGGGATCGGGTGGAGCGCGATCGAGCGCGGGCTGGCCGAGTACGCGGGGATCGACCGGCGCTTCGAGCGGGTCGGCGAGGCGGCGGGGGTGCTGTTCGTGGACGACTACGCGCACCACCCCACCGAGATCGAGGCCACGCTCAGGGCCGCGCGCGCCGCGCACCCCGGCCGCCGCCTCGTCGCCGTCTTCCAGCCGCACCTCTACTCGCGCACCCGTGACTTCGCGGGCGAGTTCGGCCGCGCGCTGGCCGGCGCGGACGTCGTCTTCCTGACCGACGTCTACGCCGCGCGCGAAAAGCCGATCGAGGGCGTCACCGGCGAGATGGTCGCGACGCCGGCGCGGCAGGCGGGCGCGGACGTGCGCTACGTCCCCTCGCGCGGCGAGATCGTGGACGCGGTCGCGCAGGAGCTGAAGGCGGGGGACCTGTGCCTGACCATGGGCGCCGGCAACCTGGACGAGGCCAGCCGCGAGCTGCTGGCCCTCCTCGAAGCCCCCGCCGGGGCCCGGCGATGAGGCGCCGCACCGCGGTCCTCCTCGGCGCGGCCGCCCTCGCCGGCGCGGCGGGCGCCGCGGCGCCGTACTGGGCGCCGCCGCTGGGGCGGCGGATCGCCTGGTTCGCGGCCGAGCGGGTGGAGGTCAGCGGCGCGCGGCTCCTGGCCCCGCAGCAGGTCCTGCGGGCCAGCGGGGTGCGCGTGGGCACCAACGTCTGGGCCGACCCCGCGCCTTTCCTGGCCGCGCTGCGCCGGGAGCCCGCGGTGGCGAGCGCCGAGGTGGTGCGCGTGTGGCCGCGCACGCTGCGCATCCACGTCGTGGAGAAGACGCCCGCGGCGCTGGTGCAGGCCGGCGTGCTGCGCCCCGCCACGGCGGACGGCGAGGTGCTGGCGGTGGACGTGGCGGCGAGCGGGCTGGACCTGCCGCTCTACACCGGCCGCGTGAAGGTGGACGCCCGCCGGCGCATCGGCGACGCCGAGGCGCGCGCCACGCTGGCCGAGGCGGCGCGGCTGGCCGAGCTCGAGCCGGCGCTGATGGCCCGCGTGAGCGAGGTCCGCCCGCTGTCCGCGACCGAGACGCGCCTGGTCCTTTCGCGCCCCGCGGCCGACGTGCTGGTGCGCGACGGGATCGGCGCCGACGCACTGGTCCGCCTGCGCGCCGCGCTGGACGACGTGGCCGGCCGCGCCGCGAGCGACACGACGCACGCGCGGGTGGTGGTGGACGCCCGCTATGACGACCAGGTGGTGGTTCGCAGGAAGATCTAGCGAAGAGCTGGATCCGGCAGACGCACGCAGCTTCGTACCGTTTCGGTTCCCCGTACCCCTCGCACCCGTCGGATGCGCCCAACCGTCGTTGCAGGCCTGGACATCGGCTCCAGCAAGACCGCCGTCGTGATCGCCGAGGTCGACGGCGAGGCCGGGCCGCGCGCGCAGGTGAAGATCCTGGGCGTGGGGCAGGCGCGCACCACCGGCATCCGCCGCGAGATCGTCACCGACATCGAGGCCACCACCGAGGCCGTCCGCAAGGCGGTGAAGGAGGCCGAGCTGATGGCGGGGGTCAAGGTCGAGAAGCTGCACACGGGGATCGCCGGCGAGCACATCCACGCCGCGCCCTCCACCGGGGTCGTCGCGGTGGGCCGCCAGCAGGGCTCGCGCGACCAGGAGGTGAGCGCGGCCGACGTGGAGCGCGTCAACGAAGTCGCCCGCGCCGTCCCGATCCCCGCCGACCGCGAGCTGATCCACGCGATCCCGCAGGAGTACATCGTCGACGCGCAGGGCGGGATCAGCGACCCCGTCGGCATGGCGGCGATGCGGCTCGAGGCCGAGGTCTTCATCGTCACCGGCAGCGCGTCGGCCGCGCAGAACATCCGCAAGTCGGTCACGCGCGCGGGCTACGGCGTGGCCGAGCTGGTGCTGGAGCCGATCGCGTCGTCGCTGGCCGTCATGAGCGACGACGAGAAGGAGATCGGCACGGCGCTGGTGGAGCTGGGCGGCGGGACCACGGACGTGGCCGTCTTCCACGAGCGGAAGATCCGGCACCTGGCCTCGCTGCCGTGGGGCGGATCGACGGTGACCAACGACCTGGCGAAAGGGCTCAGCCTTCCCTATGCGGAGGCGCAGCGGGCGAAGGAGCGGTGGGCGAGCGCGATGGCCGAGCTGGTGGACCCGAACGAGACGTTCGAGATCCCCGGGCCGGCGCAGGGGCAGAGCCGCCACGTGGCGCGCGAGCTGGTGGCGCACATCGTGGAGCAGCGCATGGACGAGATCTTCGGGCTGGTGGCGGCGGAGCTGGAGCGGAGCGGCTTCGCGCACTCACTGGGCGGCGGGATCGTGCTGACCGGCGGGGGCGCCAGCCTGGCGGGAATCGTGGAGCTGGCCGAGCGCAGCTTCGCCGCCCCGGTGCGCATCGGGGTACCCGGAGACGGCCTTGGTGGGCTTGCGGATTCGGTGCGCCGGCCCAAGTTTGCTACGGCCGCAGGGCTCGCCATCTACGGCTCCCGCCGACTGATCAACGATACCCCCGAAGGCGCCGCGGCCGGAGCATCCGTTTCCGGCGCGTTGCGGCGGATGAAGGACTGGCTCGCGGATTTCTTTTGAGGTCCACGTGCCTGGGACACGTGCATACCTGAACCTACCGGCGGAACCCTCCCACGCGACCGGAGGAGCGAACCCAAGATGATCTTCGAGTACGAGGAGACCCTGCCCCAGAACGCCCGCATGAAGGTGGTGGGGGTGGGCGGCGGCGGCGGCAACGCGGTGGACCGGATGATCGAGGAAGACCTCGAGGGGGTCGAGTTCATCTCGGTGAACACCGACGCGCAGGTGCTCAAGAAGAGCAAGGCGCCGGTCAAGATCCAGATCGGCCAGAAGCTCACCCGCGGGCTGGGCGCAGGCGCCCGCCCCGAGATCGGGCGCCAGGCGCTGGAGGAGAACCGCGACGACATGCGGAAGGCGCTGGAGGGCGCCGACCTGGTGTTCATCACGGCCGGCATGGGCGGCGGCACCGGCACCGGCGCCGCCCCGGTGATCGCCGAGATGGCGCGCGAGATGGGCGCGCTCACCATCGCCATCGTCACCAAGCCCTTCCTCTTCGAGGGGAAGAAGCGGATGCGGCAGGCCGAGGAGGGCCTCTCCGAGCTGAAGCGCGCGGCCGACACCATGATCGTGGTCCCCAACGAGCGGCTGCTGTCGGTCGTGGGGAAGGGCACCAGCTTCAAGGACGCGCTGAAGAAGGCGGACGAGGTGCTGCTGCACGCCACGCAGGGGATCTCGGACCTGATCCGCGTGACCGGCGAGGTGAACGTCGACTTCGCCGACGTGCGCACGATCATGTCCAACCGCGGCGCGGCGCTGATGGGCACCGGCTTCGGCAAGGGCGAGAACCGCGCGGTGGAGGCGGCGCAGGAGGCCATCTCGTCGCCGCTGCTGGACAACATCTCCATCGCGGGCGCGGCGGGGGTGCTGATCAACATCACCGGCGGGATGGACCTGGCCATCGACGAGGTCACCACCATCAGCTCCATCATCCAGGAGGCCGCGGGTGACGACGCCGAGATCATCTTCGGCGCGGTGCACGACAGCGCGCTGAAGGAAGAGGTGCGGGTGACGGTGATCGCCACCGGCTTCGAGCGCCAGGACCAGGCGTTCGCGCCGCACCACGACGGGGTGATCCGCCCGGACTTCCGCGCCCCGCGCGCCGAGGTGCGGCCGCTCTCCGGCTCGCGCACGGTGCTCCCCGAGGGCGGCCCGGCGCCGTTCGTGCCGCGGCACGGCCGCGAGCCCGCGCCCTTCCAGCCGCGCACCACCGAGCGTGCCCCGGAGCGCGAGCCCGACCGCGAGCGCGAGGCCCCGGCCGCGCGCGAGGGGCACGGCACGCCGGTCACGCGGCTCCCGGTGCCGCCGCGCCCGGCCGAGAAGCCGGGCAACGCGCCCAACGACCTGGAGATCCCCACCTTCATCCGCCGGCAGATGGACTGATGGCGGAGCGCACCTGACCCACGCCGCGCAGCGGGCCCCGTGACCAACGGGCGCCCGCTGCGCCCGCGTTGGGGCCCTCCCCCCGCGCCTCAGGGCGCGTACCCCCTCCCGTACCGGGAGGGGGTGGGTGGACGAGGAGATGGCAAGCCCTGCGATCGTTCGCGTGGCCGCCAGCGCATCGGTGCCGGGGGGATGCGCGCAGGGGACCGAGGCATTCAACCTCTCCCGGTACGGGAGAGGTGGCGAGCCTGAGCGAGCCGGAGAGGGCCAAGAGGGCTCAGCAACGAACCAAACCGCAGGAAAACCACGATGGCGAATCCCTATCGCATCCTCTCGCTGGGCGTGCTGGCCGCGTTCGGCACGGCGCTGGGAACGGCGTTCGTCGCCCGCAGGCCGCACGCGCCGCCCCCGCCGCCCAAATGGCTCCCCGAGGCGCACGCCGCGCCGGTGGAGCACGTGCGCCGCGAGAAGCTGCGGCACGGCCACACCCTGGCCGAGCTGCTCGAGCAGCTCCGCGTCGACGCCGCGCAGGCGAGCGCCATCCTGGCGCAGCTCCCCGACAGCGCCGCCGACGCCGAGGTGCGCGAGGGTCGCGAGTACGACCTGCGCCTCTCCGCCCGCACCGGCGGGGTGCGGCGGATGACGCTGCAGCTCGACGCCGACCGCGTCCTGC
>DASSME010000471.1:0-13375 GCA_035689035.1 Longimicrobium sp.
GCCGCTGGCCAACCAGTCGGCGTTCGACGGCGACCTGGTGGACGTGATGTACATGGGGCTCACCCGCAGCGCCTGGCGCGACGGGCGGGTGGTCTACCTCACCTCCAACGACAGCCCGATGGCGCTGGCGTACCACTGGGAGTACGTGGGCGCCGACTCGTCGGCGATCCGCTACCGGATGCGGCGCGGGCTGCGCTGGAGCGACGGGGCGCCGATCACCGCCGACGACGTGGCGTGGAGCTACCGGATGATGGCCGACACCACCGTCGCCTCGGTGCGCCAGGAAGACGTGGCGCAGATCGACTCGGTGGTGGCCGAGAACGACTCCACCGTCACCTTCCACTTCAAGCGCCGCTACCCCGAGATGCTGTTCGCCAGCAGCATCCCCATCGCCCCCCGGCACGTGTACCGCGACGTGCCGCCGGCGGGGATCCGCACCCACCCGTCGCTGAACGACCCGGCGCGCGGGCTGGTGGTGAGCGGGCCGTTCAAGGTCGGCGCGTGGCAGCGCGGGTCCAGCATCACCCTGGTCCCCAACCCCGAGTTCAAGCCCGCGCCGTACCTGGACCGCGTGGTGCTCCGCGTGATCCCCGAGGCCACCACGCGGCTGGTGGAGCTGCGCAACGGCACCGTCGACTTCGTGCGCGGGATCTCGTTCGACCTGGTCCCGCAGATCCGCGCCGCGCGGGGCGGGTGGCGGCTGGAGCGCGAGCGGGGGCGCTTCTGGGAGTACCTGGCCTACAACCCCGCGAAGCACCCCGCCTTCGCCGACCCCCAGGTGCGCCGCGCGCTGGGGATGGCGCTGGACGTGCCCGGGATCATCCGCGCGCTGAGGATGGAGGAGTTCACCACCCCGGCCGCGGCGCCGTACTCGCCGATCTTCCGCGACCTGTACGATCCGCAGCGGATGAAGCCGCTCCCCTTCGACACGGCGGGGGCCGCGCGGCTGCTGGACGAGCGCGGGTGGACGGACGCGGACGGCGACGGGGTGCGCGAGAAGGACGGGAAGCCGCTGCGCTTCACGCTCACCACCAACGCGGGGAACGCGCGCCGCAACGACGTCGTGCAGATCGTGCAGCAGCAGTGGAAGCGCATCGGCGTGGACGCGCGCCTCCGGCAGCTCGAGACGGTCACCTTCCTCAACTCGCTCCCCGAGAAGTCGTACGAGGCGGCGCTGGGGAGCTGGCAGGTGTCGCTCTCGTCCGACATCAGCCCGCTCTTCCGCGCCGGCGCGCCGCAGAACATCGTCGGCTACGCGAGCCCCGAGGTGGACGCGATGATGGACCGGGCGCTGGCCCAGCCCACCCCGGAGCGGGCCAATCCGCTCTGGCGCGCCGCAGCGGAGCGAATCGTGCAGGACCAGCCGTATACCTGGCTGTACTTCTATGATCCGTTGACCGCGGTCTCGGGCCGCCTGCGCGGGGTGCGGGTGGACAGCTACGGCGCCTACCAGAACCTGTGGGAGTGGTGGATCCCGCGGGAGGTGCAGGGCGGCGGGGGCGGGGCGGCGGGGGCAGACACCGGGAAGGGAAAGCGCTGAAGCATGGTTGGATACCTGATCCGCCGCATCCTGGGGGCGATCCCGCTGCTGCTGGGGATCCTCACCCTGATCTTCTTCATCATCCACATCGCCCCGGGCGACCCCACGTCGCGGTTCATCAACCCGAACGTGAGCCCGCGGGTGATCGAGCAGATGCGGCACAACCTGGGGCTCGACCAGCCGCTGCACATCCAGTACCTCAAGTGGCTGTGGAGCTTCATCCGCGGCGACTTCGGCTACTCGTTCGGGCAGCAGCAGCCGATCAAGGACATCCTGTGGGGGTGGCACGGCGTGCTGTGGAACACGCTGCAGCTCACCCTGGTCTCGCTCGTGCTGATCTTCGTGCTGGGGATGCTGATCGGGATCGTGCAGGCGGTGCGGCAGTACTCGCTGGCCGACAACGTGCTGAGCTTCACCGCGCTCTTCTTCTATTCGATGCCCAGCTTCTGGTTCGCGCTGATGCTGATCCTGCTCTTCTCCCTGCAGGCCAACCAGCACCACTGGCCGCTGCAGTTCCCGGCCAGCGGGATGACCAGCGTGGGCTACGAGTTCATGAGCTTCGGCGGGAAGGCGGCCGACCGCTTCAAGCACCTCATCCTCCCCGCCGTGGCGCTGGGGATCGGCAACGCGGCCGGCGTAGCGCGCTACATGCGCGGCAGCATGCTCGAGGTCATCCACCAGGACTTCATCCGCACCGCGCGGGCGAAGGGGCTCAGCGAGCGCACGGTGATCTTCCGGCACGCGCTGCGCAACGCGCTGATCCCGATCATCACCCTGCTGGGCCTGTACCTCCCCTTCCTGTTCAGCGGCGCGGTGCTGGTGGAAACCATCTTCGGCTGGCCGGGGATGGGCCGCGCCATCTTCGACGCCATCCTGCAGCGCGACTACCCGATGGTGATGGCCACCAGCTTCGTGATCGCGGCGATGGTGGTGGTGGGCAACCTGGTGAGCGACGTCCTGTACGCGGTGGTCGACCCCCGCATCCGCACGGAGTAGAAGAGATGCCGGCCACGGTCACCCCCGAGCAGATGCCTCCCGAGCCGATCGTGCAGACGGCGATCCCCGCCGGGATCCCCGGCCGGCGCCCGGCCACCCCCGCCCAGGTGGCGATGTCCATCATCCCCGGGCTGGGCCACTTCGCCCGCGGCGAGTGGATCGGCGGGATGGCGCTC
Organism: Longimicrobium sp.; assembly: GCA_035689035.1. GTDB lineage: Bacteria > Gemmatimonadota > Gemmatimonadetes > Longimicrobiales > Longimicrobiaceae > Longimicrobium. The sequence goes on from DASSME010000471.1 coordinate 2,713, forward strand.
TTCTTCGCCTGGGCGTTCACGCTCTCGCTCGCATACCTGAGCCGCGACCGGATCGGCCCCGTCTTCACCGGCCGCCGGGTGCCGGTGGACGGCCTGGTCGCCGTGGTGACGCTGGGACTGATGGCCCTGCTGGTGTGGGGGTGGGGGTTCTACGACCTGGCGGCCCGCTCCAGGCGCACGCGCAAGCTGTACGGCGACTCGCAATGGTCGATCGCGGCGCGGCACTTCAAGAAGAACAAGCTGGCCATCGCCGGCCTGGTGGTGATGATCCTGCTGTACGTGCTCACCCTGGTCACGCCGCTGATCGCGCCGTACGACCCGGCAGAGCAGGGGAACATCATCCTGTCGCGCTACCTGGCTCCGTCGATGGAGCACCTGATGGGCACCGACAAGTTCGGGCGCGACATCTTCTCCCGCGTGCTGTACGGCTCCCGCATCTCGCTGTCCATCGGCTTCATCGCGGTGGCCATCAGCATCACGCTGGGCACGCTGATCGGCGCGCTGGCCGGCTACTTCGGCGGGATCGTGGACAGCATCCTGATGCGCTTCACCGACATGATGCTGTCGTTCCCGCGCCTGGTGCTGCTGATCGTGGTGATCGCGCTGTTCGAGCCCAACATCTACCTCGTGGTCATCGTCCTGGGCCTGACCGGGTGGATGGGGACCGCGCGCCTGGTGCGCGGCGAGGTGCTCAGCCTGCGGGAGCGGGAGTTCGTGCAGGCGGCGCGGGCGCTGGGAATGGGCGACTGGCGGATCATCTTCCGCCACGTGATCCCCAACACCATGGCGCCGGTGATCGTGAGCGCCACCCTGGGCATCGGCCAGACGATCCTGACCGAGGCGTCGCTCTCGTTCCTGGGGCTGGGGGTGCAGCCGCCCACCCCCAGCTGGGGGAACATGGTGAGCGACGGCCGCGACGCGCTGGTGAACGCCTGGTGGATCGCCACCTTCCCCGGCCTCGCCATCGTGATCACCGTGGTCGCCTTCAACCTGCTGGGCGACGGCCTGCGCGACGCGCTCGACCCGCGGCTGAGGACGTGAGCATGGCCGCCGCTCCGGGCGTCGTCACCGCGGATGAGATGAGCTTCGAGGATTTCCTGGTCCGCTACGAGGGGGTGCATGCGGAGTGGGTGGATCGGCGCGTTCGCCTCGACGAGGCGAGAGATGCGGAGACGTCGCGGCTGAAGCGGTTTCTCGGGAGCCTCCTGCAGACGTGGGCCGAAGATCGCGGCCTGGGCGAGGTGTTCGTTGGGCCGCTCGCTGTGCGACTGGACGAGCACCGCGTCTTGAAGCCGGACCTCTTCTTCGTTGGTGCCGTGCACGCCGGTGAGATGACCGCTACGCACTTCGCGGGGGTCCCCGAGCTGGTGGTGGAGATCCCGAGCGTTGCCACGCGCGGCCGCGCGCGAGGCCAGCGGTGGTGCGACTACGAGACCGCGGGCGTGCAGGAATACTGGCTGATCGATCCGGATCGGGAAATCGCCGAGGCGTGGCGGCTCGGTCCCAAGGGATGGTACGAGCCGGTTCAGCTGGGCACCCCACCGGTGTTGCAAAGCGATGCGATGGGCGGGCTGCGGATTCCCGCGGCGTGGTTATGGCGGAAGCCGGTTCCGCGTCTCCGCAAGATCTTGCGTGAATGGGAATGAAGTGAACATCATCCACCTTCCGAGGAGGCAGCCATGAGCCTGCCTGCCGTGCAGTTTCCCAATCAGATCTCGTTCGAGGATTTCCTCGCGACGATCGACGAGGACGCGCATGTGGAATGGGTGGATGGGCAGGTGGTGCCGATGACGCAGGTGTCCATGCGGCACGACCAGATCGTGGGTTTCATCTACGCGATCCTGCGCGGCTATGTGCGGCGGAAGAAGATCGCCGCGGGCGTGTTCCACGACAGCTTCCAGATGAAGCTGGGAGCCACCCGCTCGAGCCGCGTCCCCGACGTGGCGTACGTGCGGCCGGAGCGCAGGCACCTGCTGCGCGACACCTATCTGGAGGGTCCGGCCGATTTGGCGGTGGAGGTCGTCAGCCCCGAGAGCCGCGTGCGCGATCGGGTGGAGAAGTTCCGCGAGTACCAGCAGGCGGGCGTTCCGGAGTTCTGGCTGATCGACCCCGCTCTCCGCTCGGCCGAGGCGTACAGGCTTTCCGCGGCCGAGGTTTACGAGCCCGTGGAGCTGAGTGATCCGCCTCGCCTCACGTGCGAGGCGTTGCCGGGATTCTGGATCGACGTGGCGTGGCTCTGGCAGGAGGAGCCCGACGAATGGGTGGCGTATGAAGCGTGGGGGCTGATTTGACGCAGATCGACGACGCGCGGCGGGGGGAGCGGCCTGCGGGAGCGGCCGCGGGGCCGATCCTGCAGGTGGACAACCTGCGGACGTACTTCAAGACCGACGCGGGGGTGGCCCGCGCCGTGGACGGCGTGAGCTTCCACGTGAACCCCGGCGAAACGCTGGGGATCGTGGGGGAGAGCGGGAGCGGCAAGAGCGTGACCTCGCTCAGCGTGATGCGGCTGATCCCCCAGCCGCCGGGGCAGATCCAGCCCGACAGCCGCATCCTGTTCCGCAACGCCGCGGGCGAGATGGAGGACCTGGCGAAGGCGAGCGAGAAGCGGATGCGGCAGATCCGCGGCAACGACATCGCCATGATCTTCCAGGAGCCGATGACCTCGCTGAACCCGGTGTTCACCGTGGGCCGGCAGATCATGGAGAGTCTCCAGCTGCACCAGGGGCTCAACAAGCGCGACGCCCGCGACAAGGCGATCGAGAGCCTTCAGCTGGTGGGGATCCCCATCCCCCACCAGCGGGTGGACGAGTACCCGCACCAGCTCTCCGGCGGGATGCGGCAGCGCGTGATGATCGCCATGGCGCTGGCGTGCGACCCCAAGCTGCTGATCGCCGACGAGCCCACCACCGCGCTGGACGTGACCATCCAGGCGCAGATCCTGGAGCTGCTCAACAAGCTGCAGAGCGACCTGGGGATGTCGATCATCCTGATCACCCACGACCTGGGGGTGGTCGCCGAGACGTGCGACCGGGTGATCGTGATGTACGCGGGGCAGGTGTTCGAGGAGGGCCCCGTGGACGACGTCTTCCACGACCCGCAGAACCCCTACACCGAGGGGCTGCTGCGCTCCATGCCCAAGCTGGGAGAGGACGTGGAGCGGCTGGCGGTGATCCCCGGCGTGGTCCCCAGTCCCACCAACTGGCCGGTCGGGTGCCGCTTCCACGACCGCTGCCCGTACGGGTGGGAGAAGACCGAGAAGGAGGCGCCGCCGCTGTTCGAGATCGCCCCCGGGCGCAAGAACAAGTGCTGGCTGGTGAAGTATCCCGAGCGGCGCGAGGAGGTGCGGCGCGCCGGCGGCGGCTTCACCCCCGCGGGCGCCGGCACGCCCGTCGCGGGCGGCGCGGACACGGCGGTGGGCTCGTGAGCACCCCCGGCGGGCGCACCCCCGCGGGTGGCCGCGGCGCGGGTGACGGGCACGTGGCCGGCCCCGGCGGCGAATCGCCGGTCGGCCGCCCGCCGGCCGAGGGGCTGATCGGCGAAGGCGCGTCCATGCCGCCGACCGCCGAGGCGCGCACCCGCGGCGGCGCGGGGATCGACCGGGTCCCCGAGCGGCCGGAGCGGCGCGAGCTGCCGCCGGCCAAGGGCGACAGCGACCTGCGCGGCGAAACGCCCGACCAGATGGAGCCGCCCGAGGACTCGCTGCTGGTGGTGCGCGGGATCAAGAAGTACTTCCCGATCCGCAAGGGGCTGTTCAACCGCCACGTGGGCGACGTGAAGGCGGTGGACGGGGTGAGCTTCTTCCTGAAGCGCGGCGAGACGCTGGGGATGGTGGGTGAGTCCGGGTGCGGCAAGAGCACCACGGGGCGCACCATCCTCAAGCTGATCGAGCCCACCGAGGGCGAGGCGCTGTTCGAAGGGAAGAACATCTTCACCATGGACAAGGGCGAGCTGCGCCGCCTTCGCCGCAAGGCGCAGATCGTTTTCCAGGACCCGTTCAGCTCGCTGAACCCGCGGATGACGGTGGGCGACATGATCCGCGAGGTGCTGGCGATCCACAACCTGGCCAGGGGGCAGAAGGCGCAGGACCGGGTCGCCGAGCTGTTGTCGGTGGTGGGGCTCCGTCCCGAGCACGCGGTGCGCTACCCGCACGAGTTCAGCGGCGGGCAGCGGCAGCGGCTGGGGATCGCGCGGGCGCTGGCGGTGGAGCCGGAGCTGATCGTGTGCGACGAGCCGGTGAGCGCGCTGGACGTGAGCGTGCAGGCGCAGGTGATCAACCTGCTGCAGGACCTGCAGGACCAGTTCGGCCTCAGCTACCTCTTCATCGCGCACGACCTGAGCGTGGTGGAGCACATCGCCGACCGCGTGGCGGTGATGTACCTGGGGCGCATCGTGGAGCTGTGCGACAGCGACGAGCTGTACCGCAACCCGCTGATGCCGTACACCCAGGCGCTGCTCAGCGCCGTGCCGGTCCCCGACCCGCGGGCCAAGCGCAGCCGCATCGTGCTGGAGGGCGACGTTCCGTCTCCCGCGAACCCGCCCAGCGGCTGCCCGTTCCACCCGCGCTGCCAGCACCCGCTCAAGGACCAGGACTGCGCCGAGATCGTCCCTCCGCTGGCGGACAAGGGGGGCGGGCACTTCGTGGCGTGCATCAAGGTGCCGCTGGGCGCGGGCGGCGGGCTCCCGGTGGTGCAGCCGCAGGCGAAGTGGTCGGGGGTGCTGCAGGAGCGCGCCCGCGCCAACCCGGCACCACCTCCGGACGTCCAGTCCGGTTGATCGATAGAGATGCTCGCGGGCCGCCGGGGAATCATCCCGGACGGCCCGCTTCCGTTCGTCGGCCGACACCGCATGGGGGCTCTCACGGAGGATCGGAGGAGCGGAAACAGCGGGAAGCAACGTGGATCGCCGTTTCCGTGCTTCCGTCCCTCCCTGATACCGTTTGTGGAAAATGACTGTGCATTCTGCACCTAACCCGCCGCCTCGTCATCCTGAGGCTGACCACGCACTCGCCGCGGCATGAGCGAGCGGCCGCAAGCCGAAGGATCTGTGGCCGGTCGGCGCGAAAAAACGAGCGGTAGCGCACCGTCGGTCACAGATCCTTCGCGCTGCGGCCATCGGGACATCCGCGGCGGAGGCGTGGTCGCGCGCTCAGGATGACGAGCCACGGGGGACCGGCTCGAAGGCGCAGTCGATCATACAAGCCGGTCTGAGAGCCCTCCCGCAGCGTGGAATGCCGGCGGACCGCACGGTATCACGAAGGACTGGCACGTACGGCGGGGGCGTGGGTATCTTCTTTTCACACCCCGCCGACGACGATCCGCGCGGTGTGACGCGGGACCGGAGAGACTCGTCTAACCGATGGTGACGAAGCCCTTTCCGATTGCATTCGATTGATGAGCGAAGACCGCATCCACGCCTTACTGGACGGCGAACTGCCGCTGGAGGCGCTGACCCCCGACGAGCGCGATGAGGCGCGGGCGCTGCGTGCGTTCCTGGACGCGGCGGCCGAGCCCCTGCGCGCCATCCGCGCCCCGGCCGGCCTGGCCGCGCGGGTGATGGCGTCGCTGCCGCCCGCACCCGCGCCGGCGGCGGAGCCGAAGCGGGCGCGCTCGCCGCTGGCGGGGGTCCTGGCGTGGCTGTGGAACCCCACGCCGGTGCGGCTCACGCTGCGCCCCGCCTATGGCCTGGCGTTCGCCGGGCTGGCCGCGGCGGCGCTGGCCATCCCGCGTCCGCACCCGGGCGCCGTGCTGGTGAAGGAGCCGCTCCCCTCGGCCATGGCCAGCGCTCCGGCCACCCCGCCGGTGTACGTGCAGTTCCGCATCCGCGTGCCCGACGCGCACCAGGTGCAGCTGGCCGGCACCTTCACCGGGTGGAAGCCGGCGGTGTCGCTCACCCGGTCCGGCACGGGAGAGTGGACGGCTCTGGTGCCGCTGCGCCCCGGCGTTCATGATTATGCCTTCGTGGTGGATGGTGACCGCTGGGTGGCCGACCCCAACGCTCCCCAGGTGGACGACAGCTTCGGCGGTACCAACAGCCGTATATCGCTCCCCCCCATCGGCGCTTCGTGACCCCTCGTTTCATCCATTTCATCATCACCGCCGCCTCCCTGACCCTTCCCGCCGCGCTGGCCGCGCAGGGGTGGACGGTGGAGGCCGCGGCCGGGCGGGCCGTGTCGGACCCCGTGTCGGCGCGCGTGCCCAGCAACGTGGCCTCGCTGGGCGTGGAGTACGGCGACAGCGCCGCGCGCTGGCTGTACCTGAGCGCGGGGACGCCGTTCAGCGGCAACGCGCCCAGCTGGGTGGCGGGCGGGGCGGGCACCTGGCTGGGCATCGACCGCGGCGAGTGGACGCTGGGGGCGTCGCTCGGCGCGCACGGATACGGCTACGGCGCGGCCGACAGCGTGCAGTCGGGCGGCGGCGCCTCGGTGGAGGTGCTCCCCACCTTCACCCTCTCGCGCGGGCGGCTGCGCACCGAGCTGGCGGCCGGCGTGGTGGGCGTCACCGACTTCGGCGACGACTCGCTCTCGCTGGGGAGCCGCGCGGTGGGCGAATCGTCGGCGCGGCTGATCGGCACGGTGGCGCCGGGGGTGGAGCTCTCGGGCGAGGCGCGCTACCTGCATTCGCCCGACGGCGGCTTCCCGTACGCGGGCGCCGCGGTGCAGGGCGAGCGCGGGCGCTACTCCGGGTGGGCGTACGCGGGACAGTGGCTGAAGAGCGACTGGCCGTCGCCCAGGACCGCGTACGGCGCCGGGGCCGGTGTCCGCTTCCGCCGCACCCGGCTCGATGCGGCGGTGCGGCAGGAGCCGGTGGATCCCGTGTACCTGGGCACGCCGCGCCGCTCGTGGACGGTGGCGCTCAGCCAGGGGTTCGGCCGGGTGCCCGCGGCGCCCCGCCGCGCGGAGGCGCCGCCGCCGCCCTCGTTCGCGCCGGCGGTGGAGAACGGGGTCGCCACCTTCCGGCTGCCGCGCTCCGCCTATCCCCAGGCGCCGTGGCTGGTGGGCGATTTCAACCAGTGGCAGCCGATGGCGATGGTAGGGGTCGAAGACGTCTGGACGGCGTCGGTCCGGCTCCCCCCGGGGGCGCACCACTACGCGTTCAAGCTGGCGGACGGGACGTTCTTCACCCCACCGGGAGTGCCCACGGTGGACGACGGGTTCGGCGGCGTTTCGGCCGTGGTGGTGGTGCCATGATCCGCCATCTTGTGACGCGGCACCGGCTCCGCTCGTCTTTCCGGGTGAATGGACGTTCGTGGTTCCCTGGAGACTGGATGATGAAACGGGTTCTCCTCACCGCCCTCCTCCTGCTGTCGCCGCTCTCGTGGGCGCACGCGCAGGGCGATCCGGCGCAGAGGATCCAGGCGGCGCGGCAGCGGGCCTCGCAGGTGGGCATCCCGGTGGCCCTGCTGGACAACAAGGTCGCCGAGGGGCGCGCCAAGGGCGTCCCCGCCGACCGGATCGCCGCCGCGGTGGAGCGCCGGCTGGCGTCGCTGGAGCGCGCCCGCACGGCGATGAACGCGGGCGGCGCGCGGTTGGCGCTGACGGGGTCGGACCTGAGCGTGGGCGCCGACGCGCTGGAGGCGGGGGTCGACGCCGGCGTGCTGGGGCGCCTGGCCCGCGCGGCCGCGGCCGACCGGCGGGCGGTGGCGATCGCGGTGCTCACCGAGCTGGTGTCGCGGGGGCTCTCTTCGGAGCAGGCGCTGGCGCGGGTGACGGCGGCGCTGGCCAACGGCGCCGAGGCGCTGCGCCAGCTCCCCGGCGAGGCGCAGGCGGGTGGCGCCAACGGCAACGCGAGCGCCACCGGAGCCGCCGCGTCCGCGCGGCGCGGCCCGCCCGACGTGCGCGGCCCCGCCAACGCGGCGGCCCACGGCGGCCGGGCGGGCGCGGGTGGCCCGCCTTCCACCGTCCCCGGCCCCGGGGGCAAGGGCCGCGGTCGCGGCCAGGGACAGGGCCACGGCAAGCCCTGACTTCAGCGACGGCACCGATCGAGCGCCGCTCTCCGGGTTTGAGGGCGGCGCTTTCTCTTTCGGATGAGCGTGACGATCCCGCGCCGGGCCCGGAACCCGCGTCCGAACGAAACGTGTGCGGGGGTGTACGGGGACGCGCCAACAACCTGTTCCGGCCCTGACCGACGCCATGATCGAGCTCACCGATACAGCACGACGGAAGATCGAGGACCTGGTGGATGCCGAGGTGGTGCGCGAGCCCGCCCTGCGCATCGGCCTTGCCGAGGGCGACGCGCCGCGCAGCCCCTGGGAGCGCGGCTACGACATCTCGCTGGTGGAGCGCGAGGACAAGCAGAAGACCGAGATCGCCATCAACGTGGACGGCATCCGGGTGCTGCTGAACCTGGACACCAGCAACCTGCTGAGCGGCGCCACCATCGACTGGGACGGCGCCGCCGGCGGCTTTCGCGTGGAGACGCCGCAGCCGAAGCGCCCCGCCGCGCCCGCCGTATCGTCCAACCCCGGCGTGAGCGGCCCGCTGGCCGACCGCGTGCAGCGCGTGCTGGACGAGCTGGTGAACCCGCGCATCGCGGCGCACGGCGGCGCGGTGGAGCTGGTGGACGTGGCCGACGACACCGTGTACGTGCGCATGAGCGGCGGCTGCCAGGGCTGCAGCGCCAGCGCGGCCACGCTCCGCATGGGCGTGGAGCGGATGGTGAAGGACGAGGTCCCCGAGGTGAAGGAGATCGTCGACCTGACCGACCACGACGCCGGGGTGATGCCGTACTACTGAGCCACGGCAGGGACATAGGACGGATGCGAGCGAGCGGGCCGGGATCATACCAGTCGATCCCGGCCCGCTTCCGTATGCTCCTTCCGCCCACCGACGCGTACTGATCGTGCTGCCGATGTGGACGCCGCGTCCCAAGCTGTACGATGCGATGGAGGACGTTTGCAGAGTCGATCCGTCCGACAGACCCGTATCCCATCGAGCCCTCATTATTACCCTTTTCGCCGCGGCACTGGCTCTGGTACGGGCGAGCGAAAGCCCCGACAGCGTAAACCGCTGTCGGGGCTTCAGTTACTTCAGCGCCCGCGGTAGGACTCGAACCTACGACCCCCTGATTAACAGTCAGATCGCAGGTTCGGGCAGATGCGGTAAGTTGTTGTGAATCCTTGATGTTCCGGAAGAGCCTGCCGGAGTTTTTTCACCAAAATGCCGCGCTTTCGCGGCAAACCTATCCCAGAACCTATCCCACCCAGTCACGGGAGGAACCCGGTTAAATCGCCCCGGGGCACTAGCACCGGCGTCCTCGGCCTCCCCTACGGCGCCGACCGGCCGCACTCGTCCCGCGCGAGACCGAGAGCGCGCAAGGACGGAACCTGACCGCAGTGCGGGCGATCACCGGCACGACTGCCCGCGGAGCTCTACGACGACCGACTTTGGTGATCACCATCACGCGTCGGGCACACCTATCCGGCGCGACGAGCGCCCGCTGGATGCGCGAGCCTCGGCTGCCTACGGCTACCTTGCCGCACAGACGGCGTTATTCCGTATCTACCGTCGAAACCCGTTGCAGCTTCGGGATCTGAATTGTCTCCTGACTGGCTAGTGGGGTCCGGGTAATGAACATCACAACCGGCTTGTCCGTGTCATACCCCTCCATCTGCGGCTGCAGGTCGACTTCCATCTCCGGAGGCACGTCTGGATAATAGACCTCTACCTCGGCAAATGCCTGCCTGAAGGCCTGCTCGTACTCATGAATACTGCGGTGGAAATATGGTGTGGGCACCGGCGCGTCGGGGTCTAGGTGCACCAAGCGAGACCACATCCCCTGTCCCTCCCCGATCGAACGCCGCTCGGGCGGAGAGTGATTGAGGAACCGGTCCAGCCACCATTCCGCGGTGTCATCCCGCGCCAGCCCAGGATGGATGATGGTCCAGACCGCAGATCCCTCTGGCTTCAGCAAAGAGGCAAGGCGGATGATCGCCGCGTGATAGTCCGGCAGATCCATCAAAACCATGTTGCAGATGATGCGGTCAAACTTTGAACGAAGTCTCAGCGCCGTAATCGAGCCCTTTTCATAGTCGATCTGTTCCGTGTTTCGCCGGCGGGCGGCGTCTAGGAGCGCGCCGGAGATATCCACTCCCGTGACCCGCGCGGCTCCCTGTGCCTTTATAATCCGTGACAGATAGCCTTCTCCGCATCCGGCATCGAGGACCGAGCATCCGCGCAACTCCCCGAGCTGATCAAGAATGGCGGGCGTGAGAAGGTGTTTTCGAAACGAGTCCCCGTCATCCTTCATCCGGTCCGTCCACCAGTCAGCGATAGTGTTCCAGCGGGCCTCGACGTGTGATTCAGTTAGCGCGGTTGCGAGCGGCATCGAACCGGGTTTGTGAGATCCGGACGCGATTTCCCGTAGGGTGTCAACGTGAACGACGGTGATTCCAAGTACTAAGGGTTCGTTCCACCTGGTCAGATCAGTGATGAAGGCCTTTTTGCCATCGTTAACTGGCCGAGGTGCTTCATCGTCCAGCGGACCAAGGTTAGCGAGCGGCACACTGTTCAATGCTCCAGGCAACTCGCCTGTATTAACCCGAATAATCCCGCTTTCCTCGAAGCTGACGAGACTCCTCCAGCATTGAACGATTTGGGATCCTTCACGCGGACCAGACGCTTCGAATGTAAGGGTCCGAAAGTCCACCTCGAACGTATATGCGCGAT